>JAGVKL010000036.1 GCA_020050595.1 Legionellales bacterium | reverse complement strand
TGTGCCTTACAGGGGTCAAGTCTATTTTATAATGTGCCTTACAGGGGTCAAGTCTATTTTATAATGTGCCTTACAGGGGTCAAGTCTATTTTATAATGTATGCCAAATAACACATTAACATAGTTTTTAAACGATGTGTGCTTTTATGCTATAATTTATGTCATAAAGATTTGTTTTTGATCAAAGGGATGGGAGATGAAAACAATAATGGCTTTATTATTTATGTTATTTTCTTTTCAATTACAAGCGGCATGTAAGTGCAACTGTAATCCAGCAAGTAATGCAATTTGCGCTAGCTCCTATGATTTAGATCATCCCTGCAATGGCATGTGTACAGGCCACGTAGCCAGGACAGCTTGCCCCGTGGTGGAAGTTTTTAATCAAAGCAAAAACAGAAAAGAATGGATTGCATTGTGCACCAATGAGTGAGTCTGTCATTCTCCAGAAACCTATCGCCTAGTCAAATTAAATATGATTTATTGGGCCAAGGCCCAACCTACGCTTTATTGATTAAATTTTGGTGCGCTAGCCGCGTCGATTTAGGCTAAAGCACTTGACCCTCAGCTGTCTCCATGTAGAATGACGTTCTATTTATTGTTGAAGGTTAGCTATGTTGGAAGTTAATCAAATTCAGTTAAGCCTTACCGATTTAGAGCAACGGGTGAATGCGCTTCGGGGGTATCTTTGACTTTGAGGGTAAGAAAGAGCGTTTGGAAGAAGTTGTACGTGAATTAGAGTCTCCTGATGTATGGAATAATCCTGAACAAGCGCAAGCATTAGGCCGAGAGCGATCTCAGCTTGAAGGAGTAGTGCACCACTTACAAGACTTAAGTCAAGCGATCGCTGACTTCACCGAGCTTTTTGAAATAGCGCGAACCGAGGATGATCATCGCGCTATTCATGATGTTGCTTTAGAAGTAGAGGCTTTAGAGCGTCAAGTGGCCACGCTTGAATTTCGCCGTATGTTTTCGGGGAAAATGGATAGGGCTAACGCATTCCTTGATATTCAATCAGGCTCTGGTGGTACGGAAGCCCAAGATTGGGCGGAAATGCTTTTGCGTATGTATTTACGCTGGGGCGAGCAACATGGGTTTACTACAGAATTGGTAGAGTGCTCCCCTGGGGAAGTAGCTGGGATTAAAAGTGCTACGATACATATGCAAGGAGAATATGCTTATGGGTGGTTGCGTACGGAAACGGGCGTACACCGTTTAGTGCGGAAATCTCCGTTTGACTCCGGTAACCGCCGCCATACCTCCTTTGCTGCCGTATTTGTTTCAGCGGAAGTGGATGATGATATTGACATTGCAATCAATCCAGCCGATTTACGTATCGATACTTATCGCGCTTCAGGCGCTGGCGGGCAGCATGTGAATCGGACGGATTCTGCTGTACGTATTACCCATGTGCCCACAGGGGTCGTGGTACAATGCCAGACGGATAGGAGTCAACATAAAAACAAAGACCAGGCGATGAAGCAGTTGCGGGCAAAATTATATGAATTGGAAATGCAAAAGAAAAATGCTGAACAGCAGGCATTGGAAGCTTCCAAATCGGATATTGGCTGGGGCTCGCAAATTCGTTCGTATGTATTGGATCAATCGCGGATTAAAGATTTGCGCACAGGGGTTGAAACCAGTAATACACAAGCCGTTTTAGATGGTGATCTTGATCAATTTATTGAAGCTAGTTTGAAGGCAGGAGTAAACGACGCATGATAGAAGACAATTTAGACGAAAGTGAAATTTACCAAATTCGTAAGCAAAAACTAGCGGATTTACGCGGACAAGGTTTTAATTTTCCGAATGCATTTCGTCGTAAACATTTAGCGGCCACGCTTATGGAGCAATATGCCAACGTGGCTAAAGAAGAGTTAGCTGAAAAAGAAGTGCATGTCGCTCTTGCAGGTCGTATTGTTTTGCGTCGTGTCATGGGTAAGGCGAGTTTTTTTCATATTCAAGATACCTCAGGGCGTATGCAAATTTATATCCGCCAAAATGATTTACCTGAATTATATGAGCAATTTAAACATTGGGATTTGGGGGATATTGTTGGTGTGAAGGGTGTGTTATTCATTACCAATACCGGTGAGCTGACTGTCCATGCAGAGTCACTGGAATTATTAACCAAATCATTACGTCCTTTGCCGGATAAATTTCATGGTTTAGCGGATCAAGAGATGCGGTATCGCAAACGTTATGTTGATTTAATTGCTAACGAAGAAAGCCGCAAAACATTTTTGATCCGTTCGCGCTTGATTCAAGCCTGCAGACGGTTTATGGATTCGCATGAATTTTTAGAAGTAGAAACCCCCATGATGCATCCCATCCCAGGTGGAGCTTTAGCGCGTCCTTTTATTACGCACCATAATACCTTGGACATGCAAATGTTTTTAAGGATAGCGCCTGAGCTTTATTTGAAGCGCTTGGTGGTCGGGGGGTTTGAGCGAGTGTATGAAATTAATCGTAATTTCCGTAATGAAGGGATTTCCACCCGGCATAATCCTGAATTTACGATGATCGAGTTTTATCAGGCTTATGCTGACTATCGCGAGCTGATGGATTTTACCGAGGAATTATTACGGTTTTTATGTGACGAGGTCGTAGGTTCTCGTCAAGTGACTTATCAAGATCAACGTATTGATTTTTCTAAACCGTTTGCTCGTATAACAATTAAAGAAGCCATTCTACGCTATCATCCTGAATATCAATTGGAGCATATTGAAACCGTTGAAGGATGTCGCGCACTGCTGAAAAAGCTCAGCCTTCCCTATAAAGAAACGGATGGTTTGGGTAAATTGCAAATGATTGTATTTGAAGAAACGGTGGAGCATCAATTAATTCAGCCTACTTTTGTAACAGAATACCCGACAGAAGTTTCCCCTTTAGCGCGCCGTAGTGAAGATAATCCGGATGTGACCGATCGTTTTGAATTCTTTATTATGGGTCGGGAAATTGCTAATGGTTTTTCAGAATTAAATGACGCGGAAGATCAAGCAGCGCGTTTTCATCAGCAAGTAGCTGATAAGGATGCAGGCGATCTAGAAGCGATGCATTTTGATAGTGATTATATTGAGGCATTGGAATATGGCATGCCACCAACAGCGGGTGAAGGAATTGGTATTGACAGGTTAGCGATGTTATTTACGAATTCGGGTTCGATTCGCGATGTGATTTTGTTTCCGCAGTTGCGGAAGTAGCGGCGCAAATTCAAATACAATTGTGGCTGGGCTCCGATATGCCATTTCTCCAAGATTCAACATCCACCGTGAATGAAGTAGCTTTGATGGAGCGTGTAGCGCTCCATCAAGGTTTTAAGAGTTGGGGGTTATTCATCCCAGCTTAACGTACCGCCCGCTTGGTACTCAATGACTCGCGTTTCAAAGAAATTTTTCTCTTTCTTAAGGTCCAACATTTCACTCATCCACGGAAATGGATTTTCAGCCCCAGGGTACTGCTCAGCTAAGCCAATTTGTGCGAGCCTTCGATTGGCGATAAAGTGCAGATACTCTTCAAACATCTCGGCATTCATCCCTAAAATACCTCTAGGCATCGTATCTTTCGCATATTGATACTCTAACGCAACACCGTCGCGTACTAGCTGAATCATTTCCTCTTTGAAAGCAGGTGTCCATAGGTGCGGATTTTCGATTTTAATTTGGTTAATCACATCGATACCAAAATTCATGTGCATCGACTCATCACGCAAAATATATTGAAATTGTTCGGAGGTGCCCACCATCTTATTGCGTCTACCCATTGATAAAATTTGAGTAAATCCAACATAGAAGAAAATACCTTCAAATACTACATAAAAGGCGATTAAATCTCGTAATAAGCGCTGATCATTTTCAGGGGTGCCGGTGTGAAAATTAGGATCCCCCAGACTTTGGGTGAAAGGTAAAGCCCAGGAAGCTTTCGTCGAAACAGAAGGAACTTCGCGATACATGTTAAATACTTCCGCCTCATCCAAGCCTAAGCTTTCAATAACATATTGGTAAGCATGGGTGTGTAGTGCCTCTTCGAATGCCTGGCGTAATAAATATTGACGGCACTCGGGGTTCGTAATATGGCGATAGACCGCTAAAACCAAGTTATTGGCTACTAATGAGTCTGCTGTTGAAAAGAAACCTAAATTTCTTTTGATCATTTCACGCTCATCAGAGGTTAGGCCAGTAGGATCACTCCATAAGGCAAGATCAGCGCTCATGCTGATTTCATTGGGCATCCAATGGTTAGCACAAGCGGTTAAATATTTATCCCAGGCCCAGGTATATTTAAAAGGGACTAATTGATTTAAATCAGCCCGGCAATTAATAATCCGTTTATCATCCACATGGATGCGGCCTGCGCCAAGTTCGAGTAATTCAAGGCCGGTTGCACCCAAATTTTGGGTGCGCGGACGTTCGGCGATGGTTGTCATAAGATCTCCTTTGTAACCTGCGTGCTTATTATTGACATGCTTCACAGTCTGGGTCAGTAATAGAACACACTTTGGGTTCTTCTAGTTTAACGGCATTCAATATGCCGTCAGTTACCGTTGATTTTTCTGCATTACTCGCACCTAAGCTACGCAAGTAATACGTTGTTTTTAAGCCTCGAATCCATGCTTGGCGATAAAGTTCATCCAATTTTTTACCAGAGGGTTGTGCCATGTAGACGTTTAGCGATTGAGCTTGGTCAATCCATTTTTGTCGTCTAGAGGCTGCTTCTACCAGCCATTTGGGTTCAATTTCAAAGGCTGTTGCATAAAGCGCTTTTAATTGTGCGGGTATTCGGCTAATGGGCTGTACGCTGCCGTTAAAATACTTCAGATCATTGACCATCACTTCATCCCATAAGTTAAGCGCTTTTAAATCAGCAACTAAGTAGGGATTGATAACCGTAAATTCTCCGGAGAGATTCGATTTTACATAAAGATTTTGGTACGTAGGCTCGATGGATTGTGCGACACCGCAAATATTGGAGATAGTTGCGGTTGGTGCAATGGCCATGACATTGGAATTTCGCATCCCTTGGGTACGTACTTTGATGCGTAATGCTTCCCAATCCAAGCTTTGGGAACGGTCTTGTTCTAAATACTCTCCGCGTGCTTGCTGTAGGAGGTTAATTGAATCAATAGGGAGAATACCTTTGCTCCATAAAGAGCCCTCATAGCTTGAATATTTACCCCGCTCTTTAGCTAATTCACATGATGCTTCGATGGCATAGTAACTGACGACTTCCATGGAACGATCAGCAAACTCTACCGCTTCCTTTGAAGCATAATTAATTTTTAGCTCATACAAAGCATCCTGAAAGCCCATAATGCCTAAACCTACCGGACGGTGCTTTAGGTTAGAGTTACGTGCTTGAGGAACGGAGTAATAGTTAATATCAATGACGTTATCTAACATACGCACAGCCGTTTCGATGGTGCGTTTTAGTTTAGCGTTATCAAGCTTGCCATTTTTAATATGGGCTGGCAGATTCACGCTACCTAAGTTACATACAGCAATTTCATCTTGAGAGGTATTGAGGGTAATTTCGGTACACAAATTAGAGCTATGAATAACCCCAGCATGTTGTTGTGGTGAGCGTAAATTACAGGCGTCTTTAAAAGTTAGCCACGGATGGCCTGTTTCGAATAGCATCGAAAGCATTTTCCGCCACAGTTTAATAGCAGGAATGGTTCTAACGTTTTTAATTTCCCCACGGTTGGCACGCTCTTCGTAATCGATATAAAGCGCTTCAAATGCTTTACCGTATTGATCATGTAATTCGGGTACTTCATCGGGAGAAAATAAAGTCCAATCACCATCTGTATGTACGCGCTTCATGAACAAATCAGGGATCCATAAAGCGGTATTCATATCATGTGTACGACGACGGTCATCGCCTGTGTTTTTACGTAATTCTAAAAATTCTTCAACATCGCGATGCCAGCACTCAAGGTAAGCACATACAGCCCCTTTACGCTTACCCCCTTGGTTAACCGCAACGGCCGTTGCATCAGCAACATTTAAGAAGGGCACAACACCTTGTGATTTACCATTCGTACCTTTGATATGAGCACCCATGGCTCGCACCGGCGTCCAATCATTACCTAAGCCGCCTGCAAATTTTGATAAAAGTGCATTATCCTTGATCGCGCTATAAATACCATCCAAGTGATCGGGAACGGTGGTTAAGTAGCAACTGGATAATTGAGGACGTACGGTTCCTGAATTAAATAAGGTAGGCGTAGAAGCCATGTAATCAAAGGAAGAAAGCAAGAGGTAGAATTCAATTGCACGCTCTTCTTTCTTCGCTTCACGCATGGCAAGACCCATAGCAACCCGCATGAAAAAGCCTTGCGGTAATTCATAACGCACGCCTCTTTCGTGGATGAAATAACGGTCATAAAGCGTTTGCAAGCTTAAATAAGTAAACTTCATGTCACGCTCAGGTAATAAAGCGGCACCTAATTTTTCTAAGTTAAATTCATTTAGTTTAGGGTCAAGAATGCCTTGTTGAATGCCATGATGAATATAAGCTTTGAAGTAAGATGGATAAATAATAGCCATTTCATCAAAGGTTGCTTCATCTTGAATTTGTAATTTACGTAAAGCTTCTCGACGGTTACTATCTAGTAATAATCGCGCGCTGACATAGGTATAATTAGGTTCTTTTTCGACTAAAGCACGAGCAGCCATAATCAGCGCTTTATCAACGTCTTCTAATTTAGCTTGATTATAAAGATTGCGCAGAGCATCTTTAATAACGGGCGCTGGGTCAACATTTTTTAAATCGCGACAGGCTTCTTCAACAATGGTATTCACCCGTGCGGTATCTAAAGGACGCAGCTCGCCATCAGGATAAGTAATAAACAATGTCTTATCATCTTTCGCTTGCTTGGCTTGGTTATCACGAGCTTTACGGCGCTCTTCGCGGTAGAGAACATATGCTCTGGCTATTTTATGCTGGCCATTACGCATCAACGCTAATTCAACTTGATCTTGAATGTCTTCAATGTGAATAGTGCCGCCTGTGGGGAGACGACGCTTAAAGGCTTGAGTGATTTGTTGGGTTAAACTCTCAACTTGCTGGTAAATGCGATTCGATGCGGCAGCATTCCCACCCTCCACGGCAATGAAGGCTTTGGTAAGCGCTACTTTAATCTTCTCTCCATCATAACGAACAACTTTACCATTGCGCTTAATTGTTTTTAATGTGCCTGGTTGATTGGCGGCTACTTCGCGTTGATTGGCAAGTATATCGCTTACAGGTTCAAGAATTTCTGACATGTTTCCTCCGGGGTAATGAATTTTGTCAATGAATTGCCAAAATTCACGTATTATCTAAATTATAGCTAAAACACAACATATAGTTGTAAAGGTGGGTTTTTATAACAATATAATGTGTTTCAAATTGAATTTCAAGAGAATAACCAGGAGAATATGCTGTGGATAAATTGTAAATAATTTGGGGATGTAGAGGATAGCCAGCGTTATGCGGGTAAATCACCGTGCTTTGACCGTAATCGCGTCACTTACATTCGAAAAGCCAGGGACATGAATTTGGAACGAGCCCATATTGGCATAAAGCTGGCTTGAGCTACCGCCGTCTAGATTAAGGGCATTCACGCAATTTAAGGGCGCGCGCCTCATGAGCTGTGCCAAGGTCGTCGTGGTCATTGGTGCACTTTCGGTGACTAAAATAATAACGCGTCCATCAGGTGTAATACCAAGGGCAGAGCGCTCTGCAAGGCCTGCTTTTAAGGAAGGTATATGACCATTAATCAATAAACGTGGGCCGCTTTGTACGGCAAAATCGGTGTTGCGCGTAACTTTATAATGCTTAACGCTCGATAGATAAGCTTTTTGATCCTTAATATAAAAAACGCCCCACCAGCTAATTTGCTTTAATGGACTATATTGTTTTTTATCATTGACCCGTAATCCAAGCGATTGATAGTTACGGTCAAAAAAGCCGCCATTAATGGCTAATAAAGCATGGCTGTGGTGTACAAATTGGTCTGCAGAGGCATGAAGCTTTGCTAAGGAATTAGCCATCACTAAATTTAATTGGTTGCGTTGTAAATCAATACGGAAGACGTGAACATGAGCCCAAGGCGTGGCAAGGGTTGGCCCTAAATCGGTATAATCAATGCCTTTAGCTACCGTTTTCCAATTAGTAGCAGAAATAGAAGAATTTAAAAATAGTAAACAAAAGCTTAGTAAAATAAAACTTAATTTCTTCCGTATTGTATGTAAAACAATGGTTTGCCTTGGCATATTAATCTTGTATCCTTGTGTGCAGGCTTTTTAAAACCAGTGGAAACATCATGCGAGCATCTGTGCAAAATACCAATAGAGGTAGTCTTAAGTCAACTGAAGAATTATCTGCCTTAATGGAAGATATCTTAACTAGAGCCCGTCGCCAAGGCGCGACGGATGCTTCCGTTGCGATAAATAGCGATAGTGGTTTTTCGATCGATGTACACGGAGGTGAGGTTGAAACGGTGGCGTTTAGCGAGGATAACGGCGTAAGTATTATGGTATATAAAGGATTACGCAAAGGAAGCGCCAGCAGTACCGATACCTCGCCAGAAGCATTGGATGCAATGATTGCAGCAGCCCTTGATATTGCAGACGTGAGTGCTGAAGATCCCTGCTCTGGGTTGGCTGATCGTGATTTAATGAGCAAGTCATATCCTGATTTAGCTTTATACCATCCTTGGTCGATTACGCCGCCTGAAGCGATTGAAATGGCTTTAGATTGCGAGAAGCAAGCGTTGGCTTTTGATAAGCGGATTGTAAACTCGGATGGCGTGCATGTTTCCACTTATAATTTTTGTCATGGTTATGCAAACACCTATGATTTTAGCGGTATTATCCATAGCAGCCGTCATAATATAAGTTGCTCTTTAGTCGCTAAAGAAAAAGAAAGTATGCAGCGGGACTATGATTACACTACAGCAAGAAACGCCAAGGACTTGCTTTCAATTGAGCTATTAGCTGCCAATGCTGCAAAACGTGCGGTGAGCCGTTTGGGCGCTAAAAAAATTAAAACGCAAAAAGCACCGGTTTTATTTTCTTCTCGTTTATCGAGTGGTTTATTTTCTTCCTTTGTGAATGCAATTAGCGGCTCTAATCTTTACCGTAAAAATTCATTTTTATTAGATTCTATCGGGTTACAACTTTTTCCTAAGACGATACGTATTTATGAGCAGCCTCATCTATTAGGAGCCTTGGGTAGCTCCCCCTTTGATGGAGAAGGGGTATTAACGCGTAATAATTTATTGGTGGATAAGGGTAAAATTTGCCAGTACGTCCTTAGTAGCTATTCGGCTAGAAAATTAGGGTTAAAAACCACAGCGAATAGCGGGGGGGTGCATAATTTAACGATTGATCCGACGGCAGGCGATCTAAATGATTTATTGAAAAAAATGGGTAAGGGGTTATTGGTTACGGAATTAATGGGCCAGGGGGTAAATGGTTTAACCGGCGATTATTCGCGTGGTGCCAGCGGCTTTTGGGTGGAGGATGGGAAGATACAACACCCGGTTGAAGAGATAACGATTGCGGGTAATTTAAAAGAAATGTTTAAAGCTATAGTGGCTGTGGGTAGTGATATTAACCCTAATGTGGCCACACGTTGTGGTTCTGTATGGATTGAGGAGATGATGATAGCTGGGCATTAGGCCTGACTCTTAGTCACATTGTGCGAGTGCGACGCCTTGTAGGATTGGATGTTCTATGTTAAACAAACCCGCATCCATGCGATCGTTGCCTAATTTTTATCGCGGAAAATAATACGTCCTTTCGTCAAATCATAAGGAGTTAATTCTACTTTGACTTTATCGCCGGTTAAAATGCGAATGTAATTTTTGCGCATGCGTCCTGAAATATGGGCCGTAACCACATGTCCATTTTCAAGCTCAACACGAAACATAGTATTAGGTAAGGTATCAACCACCGTCCCTAACATCTCAATATGATCTTCTTTTGCCATAATCTCTTAAAGAATCGAAAGGATAAACCGCAAATAGTGCACTAAAAAACAAAAAATGGCAAATGGTTTAATCACACCCAATAGGGAAAATCGCACGGCTGATAATTATTAAGAACTCCTTTTTAAAAAGTTCCTGGGTCAAAACCTAGCATTTTGAAGTATCTTGCGTATACAACACATTCTCGCTTAAGAGGGCAAATTGCAATAGTTGTATTTTTAAACTAATGTGTAATAATATGTGTAAATATTTGTGTGAGAAATGATATGGCAACTAATTTAGCGATAGATGATAAGATTATTGAAGAAGCGAAGATAGTTGGTGGACATCGGACTAAAAAAGCAGCGGTTATAGAGGCTTTAATGGAGTATATTCAATATCACAAACAACAGCAGGTGATTGATTTATTTGGAGAAATTGAATATGAAAAAGATTATAATTATAAAATACAACGGAATAAGAATTGAGAGTTATTGTTGATACGTGCATCTGGTCTCTTGCATTAAGGCGATCTAAAGAATCAGTATCAGATTCATATGTGGATGCCTTAAAAGATCTTATTGTTGAACGACGGGTAGAGATGCTTGGATCGATTCGTCAGGAATTATTATCGGGTATTGTCTTAAGAGAACATTTTGACAAGTTAAAATTATATTTACGTGCATTTCCCAATCTTATTCTAGACCATGAAGATTATGAGTTGGCAGCTGATTTTTATAATGGTTGTCGAAACAAAGGTATCCAAGGCTCAAATACTGATTTTCTGATTTGTGCCGTTGCTTCTCGCCGAAATATGGCAATCTTCACCAATGATAAAGGCTTTAATTTATTTCTAAAAGTAGTTCCGATACAGTTATTTCAAATCTAATCAGAGTAAATGCCGTGTAGCCTGGTTGCTTGCAACCGGGGACTTTAAGTATTGATGCAAGTTATGGCCTGTTTTCCGGCTACAGTCAAGATGGGCCAAACATGCCATTTCCCACCATCAGCGTGAACAGTTACGCAGTTTAAAAAGTGGTGATCCCTTGGGGGTAGGCCTTGAATTGATCATCCCCAATTGCAGGCCTGGCTCCCTAGCCATTAATCCCACTCCACAAAATGATCTATCGTTGCTACTTTCTGGGGCTTTTGTTGGCTAAAGAGGGATTTGCCGATAGGTTTTGGCTCTAAATCATGAGGTTTTAAGGCCTCTTCTAGGCTAATGAAGGTAAAGCCATTTTGCTTGTATAAATTAATGATATCGGGCAATACATAAGCATTTAATAAATTGGCATGAATCAATAAAATTTGTGGTTGATCCGATTGTTTAGCAAAGCGATTATGCTCTTCTGCTTTTAATGTTTGTTGCCAAATGAAATCTAAATAACAGGGCTTTAAAATCGTTAAAAACCGGCGGCGCTCTTTTTCAGGGACGCCTAATAAAAGTTGATTAAACATAAAGTCTTTAGTATCAATGCTAACGGGAGCGATTTGATAATTTTTGGAGGATAAATATCGCATGACTTTATCCTTTTTAGCTCCCTCGCCAGTCATTAAATAAGGATAGCGGAAATATTTAGGCTCGGTTAAAAGGGGGGCGAGCGTTTTATCCGCATCGTCAATGTCTTGAATGTAGGCTTCTGTTCCCATGCGGCCCAAATTAGCATGCGTTAGGGTGTGGTTGCCAAGCCCTAGGCCTTCATCGCGAAATTTTTTTAAGACAGGAAAATTTTGTGGTGTGACTTCTTTGGCAATGATGAAGCCTGTGGCAGGGACTTCATTGGCAGTCAGTGTCTCTATAATCATATTTAAATGAAAATTCTTGCTTTCGCCAACGAAAGGCAAGTCATCGATGGTGATTGCAATTTCTCGTTTCTCAGCAAAACTTAAGTTCGCCAAAGCCATTAAGAGCACAAAGCTTAATAAAATGAATTTTTTTAACAACATGTTTTTCGTCAATCTGTGTTTAACCAGTCAGCAATAATAACATATATATTAAAAATAGAGCATGGTGATTTATTTTTAATTAAAAGCAAATGCGTCAGCAACAAAGTTTATGCTATAATTAGAACCAAACAAATCATTTATTACAAAAAATGAACAAAATAGAATATAGCTTTCCAGTAGGTGCTGCGGCTGCAGGTGCTTCCTCAAGATTAAATGAACTCCTCGATAGTGCTAAAAAAGAAGGTGATGCTATCCATTTAGCTATCGCTGATTTCAATGAGGCTGCATTGGTCTCATTTTTGGCTTTTATAAGAGAGAGTAGGTCACCGTTGCCGTTTAAAAAGCTGTCTTTAAGTATTAATCCTAGCGTATTGGGGCAAGCAGATTTTTTAGAGCTAATTAAGGCTATCAATACTCAAGGTGGGTGCACTTTGGAGCTAGATTTTCCACCGGCGGAAGTAGAAACTGCGGCATCTGTTGAAGCAATCCAAACCCACTTAACGGCCATAGCCAGAGAGGCCGCTTATCCGATTAAAGTTTTGCCAGCTAGCCTTGAAAAAGAGGATTTTCGTAACACCATTATCGGAAATATTCGAAGAAAATATCGAGAGGCGCCAACCTCAGCTGATACTGCAAGAGGGGAGGCAAGTGGTAAAGAATATGCCGGGAAAACAATCAAGCTTAAAGGGCTTATCAAAAACAAGGCGCTAATAGAAGCAGCTCAATACGCTCGCTTGGAAGTTCAACACGTAGAAGCAATCGAAGCGGAGGTGGCTCATCAGGTAGTCGCTGAGGCTCAAGTCGAGTCTGAAGTAGAGGCCGTGCAAGGCTACGTGGGGGATTTGATAGGTTATACTCAATTTGCAACCCCGCAATATAAATCAATGACGCTTCGCGCTACCGGTATTGATGAGTCATTGAATGATGCATTGTACGCGCTTCTAGAAAGCGAGTTGTTTGCCAATTTGCCCCATGCAATTAAATACTTATCGCCTAAAGCGGCAGAGCAGTTGGCGCGTCATTTACCAGGATGGGTCACGCTTAATAAAGACAATTTACCTCAAGGATTTTTGTTAAAAAAGACAAGCGTAGGGGAATGGGTCTTGGATTATGACCCGTTTTCTATTAGTGAAAAAAATAAATTTACACCGACGCAGCCACCATACGCCGTCGAGCTAGAGCCTCTTTATAATATGGAGTTGAAGCCTTCGGATTTAGCGCGTTGTGGTATCACAGCGCCCTTAACTGAATACCATAAAAAGCTTGTTAACATCTGGATTAAATATGGGGATGAAGGGTTGCGCTCTTTTGCCCAAAAGCTTACTGAAAATACGCGTAATAATCCGGCGGTGTTATCGTTTATGGTGGAACATTATCTCGCATATTTTCCACAGTGGGATCATTTATCCACCCAACCTGATTTTTTTGATAGCTTGAAATCAATGAGTCATTATGAGCCAACAAAGCTTGAGTGTTTGAAGCGCTTTTTGGCTAACACAGGCTCTTCTCGCTATGATTTAAAAGATACCATCGACGCATTTGAATTATTCTGGGCAGAGTTAAGTAGTCTTTGCGATGCGCAAAAAGTCGATATTTCGCGGATTAATAAATCGACCTGGTCTACGCCTAAAGGTGGTAACCCCCAAGTCTACATGGAGCGGATGTTATGCCTGCTTCGCCAAGCTCGAACATTGGATGAGCAGCTCAATGAGTTGGATGAGATTGTTTTAGATAACTATGGTGCGTACTATGCTTCCCGTTATGAGGGGTTTAAGCTCGTTTCAAAATGCATGAAGCTAACTTATGACGCAAAGGGTTGGAATCGCCAACCTTTTAATCCTAACGCCAGGTTGTATAAATCGAGTTTAGTAAGTCTTTACTATATGAGATCGTATCCATTTCTAAGCTATGGGAGCGGCTATTATGCTTGTTTTCGTTTTATTGGCCAGCAGACGACAGGGATCACGTTGACGTCATTAAGACAGCAACTTTCAGACTATGACGGCAGCGATTCAAATAGAACGAGAGAAACGTCTCGCGATGCGCTTTTTTATTCTTTATTTTTTGCTTCTCACGAGCGTTTTAAAGGAAGGCCTTTGAATGATTTATTTAAAAATGTAGGATACTTAAAGAATAGTGCAGAAGGTCACACGCTAGTACATAGCACGATAAAAAAATTTCTTGAGCTTTATCGAAGCGATATTAAATTTAATGAGATCCAAGGCCTGGCGATTCTCAGTGAAATCGCAGCGATGAATTCACATGAGTTCGAAAGCGGCTGGGGGATTAGTAAGATACGAGCCCTTGATGCTATTTTTGCTTATGCAGCTATGAATAAGCTCGCAGTTTTTAAATACATGGAATTTAACGCCTATGATCCGCGTTTTATGATCTTGGCAATAGATGCGGCGAATTTACTGCGCCAAGACCCGTTGGTAGCGGACGTATATGCTGACGATCTGTTACTTTTTGCGGGTTTAGTGAGTAATCGATTAGACGAAATCTATTATATCAGGGATTTTCCAAAAAAGAAGCCAGTACTTAGGGAAACGAGAGATCTAGATGAGTTACCAGAGCTACCTACCGAGGAGGAAGTAGAAAGAAGGCACTTGCCTGAAACGGATCATACTGGGGAAGAAACAGAACCTTTGCCCGATCCGAAAGTGGAAGCGGCGAAGGCCTTACTCGAAACGATAAGAGGCTATTTGCATAAAGCAGCGGAAATGCCAAAGCCAAATAATTTGCAATATGGGATTCAATTGTTTCTTGATAAGAGAGGAAGAGCTAGCTCTGAAGCTATTATTCGTTGGTTTGAAAATTTGGAGCGAATTGGGGCAGCGTTTAATCCTAGCGAAGTGAAAAGGGTATTCGAAGAATCCTTTGGTCGGTTTCATAGTCTTGTTGCTTTTTCCCCAGGCTATCAATTATCACACCTGCTCTATGAAGAGATGGAGGATTCAAAAGAGGTATTGATAAAATTTATTGTCTCACTGGAGCAGTTTGCTGCGGAAAAAGGTCGAGGCGACCGCCCTGATGATAAACGTTTCCAAACATTATCTAAATTGAAAGTAGAAGAATTAACTACCCGCCTGCGCGAAATTTGGTCGTCAGAGGGGGCTCTTTTCCGCATTGAAAAGCCGGAGCTATTTGGCAATACAATGCAGAAATTATACAAATATGCAGTAAAAAAAGCATTTGGTTTGCCTACCAGCACAGGCTTATTAAAGTCATTTGCTGAAAAAATAGGTGAATTGCCTGATTTTAAAGAAATCAACGACTTTGATAAATTAGATTTGGCAAGCGAAAGTCTACAAAACATCGCCGCATGCCTTAAAGACATCTTAAAAAATGATCATGTGAAGGGCAATGAGGCCGCATTCGTCACTTTAATAGAAGGATTAGCCCTCTCTCAATTGGATTATAAAACATTATATGCCTTCTTAAATCTTCTTCGCGCCATGCCAATTGACTATACAAATATAGTTGCCTTTCTTATCGACTACCAAAAAAAGGGTGCCAATAACAATCACATTCAAAGCGTTATTGGATGGTTAGAGCAGCTGCAAGCACAAGCATTCCCCGTTGAGTACCTGGAAACATTTGCCCAATTAGTGGCGAAAAATCCGGTAGGAACTATGAAGCCTGCGTTTGTTTCAGCACTTAGTGAAATCTATAAAACAGATCCCCGTGATCCTGTTTTAGCGATGCTCATGACACGGTCGAGTTTGACTTATGTGCAAATGGAAAAAATCGTTTACCTAAGTAAAGCTTGCGCTGATAGTCGCAATGCTTTAGCAGGCCTTCTGTCTAATTTACTCGAAAAAAGGCAATTAGATACTTTTCTCGATACAGTAATAGGTGATTTCTCGGCTATTGATATCGGTAGTGCTCAGTTAGGTGACCCAAGGCAAAAGATCCTCGATATCATTATCAGAAGCCAAGCCGCAACATCGGGTCTTAGTGATAAAGTGGATTACCCAGAGGTTGTTGGTAAATTGTCAAGATTATCAACAGAAGATTTAACAAGCTTACATGAATTTTACAAAAAGACCCGAGCAGATTTATCTTGCTTGGCTCAGGCATTACCGATAAAAGGGCAATCCTTTGCCGAATTTCTGATAAATTTTGAAAAAACGCCTTTTGGTCAACGCGACTTAAAGAAGCAGTTTTCTACCATAGAAGTAGAACGAGTTATTAATGAGTCGAAAGACTTATTAAATGGGACACCCTATACCCATCAATACCGTAAACAATTAATGGAAGCTTTTTTATTTGTTAATGCGATTGGTGAGCATTTGCCTGTTTATGATGGTAAGCCTGCGAAAGAATTGAGCAATGAAGAAATACAAGCATTTTTCCTTAAGCTTAAATCATCCCCTAAAGGGGATTCACCTGTTGCAAGATCGCTTTTAGCATTAGGCCTCATGCGAGAGGCAATGTATAGAAGCACGGGACAGTTTCCCTATTCAACACAAATGATTGCATTGATTGACGGCATGATGCATGAGGGTCATTTTGTTTCCAACATTGATACAGGCCAAGGCAAGAGTCTTATTGATGTGATGAAGGCGGCTTTCCTCTGGGTAGACTCTGAGCGAGTGGATTTGACCACGTCCTCTTTAGTTGATGCAGAGCGAGATATCGCCAATTACGGTCCATTTTTAAAGCTTTTAGGTATTCCTTATTCAGAGTCACCTATCAGTGCTGCTTCGGATATGAGTGTATTTAAAGCAAATGGCATTAACTTCAGTACGTTTGCTCAGCTTTCTTTATTTTTTGCTAAAGCTGAAGTGAGTCGAGAAGGCCTGCCGGTCCTTGAGGAAGGCAAGCGAGTTTCTTTGGTGATCAATGAGTCAGACTATTCAATTTTGGATGATTCCGTGATCTATCGATTTGCTGTTCCTGATGATGCGGGCATTGGTTATGGTCAAGAGTGGATTTATTACGGTATTAATGAGTTTGTTACCAAACCCGGCTATATTTCCACAGACAGTCCTTCAGCGCAAAAAGACATTGATGATTTAAAAGAATATTTGAGAGCAACAGCGCGCAGAGACAGCAAGCCAGTAGCCTTGATCGATAAATTCACCGATGCGCAATACTACATGTTGTTAGAATCAGCATTGATGGTTAATTATGTATTAAAGCAAGATAAAGATTACGTGATTCCTGACACTTACGAACAACGAATGGTCAATGGTGTTCGCGTTTCTTCTAAAGTCGTCAAGGTATTAATGAAAGATGGTAAGGTGAGCCCCGATTCTACGTTTGGCAATGGGATGCAGCAATTGCTTTATGCCCGTCTTAATAAAGAGCGTGGTACTACCGATTTTGTCATAGAGCCACAGCATAAGACGGTCGTTTCTTCCAACAATAAAAATCTTTTAGATTATTATCGCGCTCTAAAGGGCTTTATTTGGGGCTCTTCGGGTACGGTGGGTTCAAGCGAAGAAATGAGAGAGCAGTATGCTAAATATGGTTTTGACTTTGCTAAAGCAGAGCCGCATCAGCAAAACCGCGTCAAGCACCATCCCCCGCAATTTTTGGACAATGAAAAATCGCAATTTGCAATGCTTGTCGAACAATTACTAAAAGGCAATGCTGGCGTCCCTCGTCTTGTTTTTTGCAAAGATATAGCCACAGCAAGACGCCTTCATGAAGCATTAAAGCAGGCTTGCATGTCAAAAAAATCCCCATTACTTCAATTGTATACAGGGATTGGCAAAGAAGAAGAATATATTGCGCGTGCTGCTAATCCGCAAATGATAACCATTACAACGGCTGCCTTGGGACGGAATACCGATATCCCTTATGATAAAATCAAGGGTTTACACGTATGGCACACGTCAGTTGATTCTACCCGTCGCGCTGGACAGAAAAGCGGTCGTACGGGAAGACAAGGCTCGCCTGGTCATGTGCATTACGTATTGAATAAGCAAGATTTAGGAGGCAAGCCTGTTGATGAGGTCCGAGCTTCTATAGAAAAACAGGGTGAAGTACAACGAGCGCACAATGAAGCGCTGTACGATATGTTGGGTTATTTATTATCCAAGGTAAAACGTTTACCTCCCGAACGATTCCAAGAGGGCAAAAACAAAAGAGACTTTTTGATGGGCGCATGGTCTTCATTCAGCGCCGAGACGGAAAATAAATACCGAGAGTCATTGCCTAGCACAGCTGCCGAACAGCAATCGTTTGTTGAAAAAGCGGTTAGGCAATTTAATAAACTATTGGAAGAGCACTTAAAGCCACCAGTCAGTGAGCAAATCAATGCCGCTGAGTTATTCGATGCTTTAACAAAAAAACATGAGCGAAAAAGGGAGTATTTTGTTGATAGGACGCGAGTTAAATTAGCTGATTGCGTGCCTCCAATAACGATAGCCTACCATTTAGTTAAAGGTAAAGTGGGTAGCCTGTCCTCCGTTACGGTCGATGATGTTAAAAAACAATTAAAAGCATTGTTTAAAAATTTAAATAAAGGGAATTTTGTGGCCGAGAATAGCCGTTACCTTCAGTATTTATCGGCTTCATCGGCTTCTCAAGCGGTGATGGTTAAGGCGCATAAAGAATTTTTAACCGAGTATTTACAAGAATCTTCTAAAAGTGCATGGCTACGGTGTTTTGGCTATGGTTCTAAATTAAGTCGCCTTGCGGGTGACCCAGTTTATCTTTTGATGTTTCACTCGTTTGCTCGATTTGCAACGACGGTATCGCCTAAAGCAGAGGCGGGGACTAGTGCCGCCGCCAGTAGTGCTGAGGCTAACACTTTAGAGATGCTACCGTTAATTAAAGGAGTCGTTGTTAATTTATTGAATAATTACCTACAATCGAGCTGGTTTATTAGTAGCGAAAGAAAGCAATGGGCTTCTGAACTGAAAGGAGAAATTAACCAAGCTGATACGCTAGAAGCGCTAGTTAAGGCTATTATCACGGCACAGATTGCAACAGCGCTAAGCGATATTGAAAAAAATAAGCGAGTTTCTAAACCCCAACATTTATTTGGTCATAGCCGATATCAAGAAACCTTAAGCCGTGCACTTGATTTATCCATGGCATTAGGAGGAGGAGCGGGCATAAGCAAACTTACCGAAAAGCTTACTGCTTTATTAACTGGGTCTTCAGAAGCATTAGCCATAACGACCGATGAAGTTCAAAATCTAGTGGCTAAAGCACCCATTGATCGCCGAAATGCAGAAGTTATTGGTCGAAGCTTAAAAGATGCTCTTAGCGGTATTACAGGAAGGGAAAAAATGACTGGCAAAGGCAGGGAAGAACCCTCCGGCGGTAGCAGCACGGGAGGCGGTGATGGTGGCTCGGAGGCTGGGCCTAGAAGAAGGTAATGAAAAATCGCGTTTAATAATGAAATCAATATATAAATGAGTACGTTGTTGTGCTTCTAAAGCGATGTTAGCAAACCATATCAACCAATCGGTGAGGTCTAAGGTTTTGCTTGCTAAACCTAACTGTTGATAATATTCCTTTTTATCGGAGTCCCAAGTAAAATTCGGCCAATCCTCAAGCTGCCAATTCCATTTCATGATGAATAACCCCATGATTTATTAATCACCAGGATGCGATTTTAAGTGTGGTTTTTTATGCCGATGCCCGCGGATAAGCCGGCGTTGTTGCATATATAAAGCTAGTGTAGCGTTGATAAACCATCGGCTGCATCACTTGACGGATTTGGATAGGCCCGTAAATAATCTGCTCTCATCGCTAAAAACCCCGTATTGTTTCTAAAAAAACGGTGGAATTGGTGGCTAGTTGCTAGGGCTGCGACCCCCACGATAGCGGCGCCTGCGGCCATGGTGACGGGGCATGCTATTAATCCTGCGGCAGCTATTAACACAAGCAGCCCCAGCGCGGCGTACTGCATAGAGACATCTTGCGCGGCGCGGAAGAAAAAGGAATAGTTAACTCGCTCGGGAGTTAACGACATTTCTGCCACATTCAGTGTGACTTCAGCATCGCTTACTTTTTTAGTGAGTAAGTTAAAATCTTTATGCGCTACTCCAAAGTCGGTATAAATGGCTTGTACTTGTTGGAGTTGTTTGACCAATTGTTGTCGATAGGCGGGGTCTAAATGGGAGCCTTCTAGCTTACGTCTTAATGCCAGCTCTATGTATTGGGCACGGGTTAATAGATTTTTTATGCATGCATGGAGTGCAAGGTAGGAGGCTTGTAGTGCTTTATTGAGTTGCTGTGTGGTGATAAGCGGCGTAGCCCATAAGAGTTGAGCGCCTTCACCCTCTTCATTCCAAATGCGGTTGTAAAAGACTTGGTGTTTTGATTTAGATTCTACTCGGGTGGGTTCGCCGGTGCTTATGAAGCGTAACGGAAGCACGGGGATTTTCCCAAAGCGTGGGAATGCATGTCGTGTTGCATCGCCCCTCATTTGTTCGGCGGTTTCATCGGAGATAATGCCGGCTTCTTTTAACAAATGAAGTGCATCATTTTTGCAAGAGTAAGATGTGGTGGTATCTAACCCATGGTGGGTTACGCGCGCATCAATATGAAAGGGTTTTAATCGGGGCTCTCGGCCTTCGTGTTCTGCTAATTCTTTTTCTTTCACAAAACGTGTTTGGCCATTGGGCGTTTTTCCTTCGCTACGCAGGATAGCGTCTAATTCAGCTATAACGGCTTGTTCAGCTTTCATTCTTTCTTTTTGCAAGATTTTTAAGCGCTCAAATTGCTCTTTGGTCACTTCAAAGTTAATGCCAAAAAGGCCGTTGCCTTCAAGGTAGCGGATTTTTTCTTGTTCTAAATGGCCATGACCATTTTGTAAGTCCATGCTTAAGCCGAGCATGGATTTGATGCCGCGAACCACTGGGTTTGTGGTAGTGCTGGGTTCGCTGTAAAAACCAAAGGCATTCTCTACGATAATGGGGGCTCGTTCTGAATCTTGTCGTGATAAGAGGAGGGTTGCATGCCAAAAAGGGTTATAGCCGGCTTCTTCTCCCATTAAACCATACGTGACGTAAAATTTTGGAAAATCCATGTAAAGCTCCTACTGTTAAACCTTAGGTATCAGCTTTCTGGATCCCCTCACCCTAACCCTCTCCCCAAAGGGGCGAGGGTTAGGGTGAGGGGTATCCCTGGTTTGAATCGCCTCACCCTAAATCATCAAGATATTTTTCTGCATCCAAGGCTGCCATACAGCCGAATCCTGCGGAGGTTATGGCTTGGCGGTAAACATGGTCCGCTACATCGCCGCAGGCGAAAACCCCGGGGATATTGGTTGCGGTGGCCATCCCTTGTAAGCCTGAGCGAATAGAAATATAGCCATCTTGCATATCTATTTGGCTTTTAAAGAGTTCGGTATTTGGAGTATGGCCTATGGCAATAAAAACGCCGTCTACCTTCAATTGCTCTTCTTCACCACTCGCTACATCTTTAACCTTCACTGAGGTGACCTTCATGCCGTCGCCTAAGACTTCTTCAAGCGTGTGGTTCCACATTAATTTTACATTCCCATGGGTTGCTTTTTCAAATAATTTATCTTGAAGAATTTTCTCCGCGCGTAGGCTGTCTCGACGGTGAATTAAGGTGACGGAGGAGGCTAAATTAGATAAATAAAGCGCCTCTTCAACCGCTGTATTACCGCCGCCGATAACACATACTGCTTTATTGCGATAGAAAAAACCATCACAGGTTGCGCAAGCAGACACGCCTCGACCTTGATAGGCTTTTTCTGACTCAAGGCCTAAGTAGCGGGCGGATGCGCCAGTAGCAATAATAAGTGCATCACAAGTATAAGTTTCGCTATCACCTTGCAAAACAAAGGGGCGTTTTTTTAAATCAGCGTGGACAATATGATCAAAAATAATTTTAGTTTGAAAACGCTCGGCATGTTGCTGCATACGTTCCATTAAAGCAGGGCCTTGTAAACCTTCTACATCGCCTGGCCAGTTATCCACGTCAGTGGTTGTCGTTAATTGCCCGCCGGGCTGCATACCTGTAATAATAACGGGGTTTAAATTAGCACGGGCAGCGTATACTGCAGCGGTATATCCTGCGGGGCCAGAGCCTAAGATAATTAAACGATGATGATTTTCAACACTCATTTCTCTGCCTTACTTTAAGAGCTTATGATAAGATGGGGACATATTATGATAAAAATTAGTGCTTTAAAATACCTATGGTGAAACAGCAAAAGGGAAATCAGGCTGGTACCCCTCAAAAGACCTTGCCATTTTTTGTCGTAAGACGCATCAGTGAAGGCAGCTTCATTTTAGTGCTGACGGCGGCTTTGTTTGTCTGGTTATCTTTATGGACTTATCATGGGGACGATCCAGGCTGGTTTCATGGTAGTCATATTCATAAGGCCATAAGCAATGCTGGAGGGCAGGTAGGTGCTTATATTGCGGATGCACTCTATTTTGCTTTTGGCTATCTGGCTTATTTATTACCTCTTTGCTTTGCTTACGTTGCATGGGTGATCCTCAAGGATCATCGTGCATTACGAGTAGTCAATAAACCCATGCTCTTGTTAAGAGGTAGTGGCTTATTATTGATGCTGGCAGGGGGATGCGGTTTATTAAGCCTAGAAGTTTCTGCGAGTGCACAAGTCGTAGGTCACCCGATAGGTGGTATTTTAGGCCATACCATGGCCATTTTTTTGGATAGCGCTTTTAATATTCAAGGCGCTACGCTTATTCTCCTTGCGATGTTTTTGGTAGGAGTAACCTGGCTTACTGGCTTATCGTGGGTGTATGCGACCGAAATGATTGGTTATTACACCTTACTGATTGGGCGCCTTGCGTTGCAGGGTATGCAGATGGTTATAGACGTTTTAAAGACTGGCTTTTCGTGGATTAAGCAATGGAAAGAAAATAGAGTGGCGCATCAGCGTGTTGCGGCAGCGCCAGTAGCTAGTAGCGTGAGGGTAAAAAAAGAAAAGCCCATGCCTTTAATAACGCCAACGCCTATTATTGAGAAACCTCAACCGCCAAAGGCCCCTAGAGAAGCGCCTGTTTTTAAAGCGGGCGCGACAGGCAGCCTGCCTTCATTGGATTTACTGGAAAAAGGACAACCTGGTCAGCCAATGGCTGGATACACCCACCAAGCGCTTGAAACGTTATCAAGGGATGTTGAGCAGCATTTATTAGATTTTGGTATTCAAGCGGATGTCGTCGCTGTCCATCCTGGGCCTGTCATTACACGTTTTGAATTGCAGTTGGCAGCAGGGATTAAAGTCAGTAAATTAACAGCGTTAGCTAAGGATTTAGCTCGTTCATTATCAGTGACCAGCGTGCGGGTGGTGGAAATTATTCCTGGAAAAACCGTGGTTGGTATTGAATTACCGAATCAAAATCGCGCGATGGTTTGCTTATCGGATGTATTGTTGGCAGACGTCTATCAGCAAGCTCACTCTCCTTTGTCGCTCGCTTTAGGTGTGGATATTGCGGGAAATCCAATGGTTGTTGATTTGGCAAAAATGCCCCATTTATTGGTTGCAGGCACGACAGGCTCCGGTAAATCGGTCGGTATTAATGCCATGATTTTAAGCTTGCTATTTAAAGCAACACCGGAACAAGTGCGCTTGATCATGGTGGATCCTAAAATGCTTGAGTTATCGGTATACGATGGTATTCCGCATTTATTAACGCCTGTAGTAACGGACATGAAAGAAGCAGCCAGTGCTTTGCGATGGTGTGTGGAAGAAATGGAGCGCCGTTATCGCCTTATGGCCTCTTTAGGGGTTAGAAATTTAGCGGGTTTTAATACTAAGATCAGCGAGGCAATAGCGGCAGGGGAGCCGCTTAGCGATCCGCTTTGGAAACCAACAAGCTCGGTGGAGCTAGAAGCGCCTAAGCTTCAGACGTTGCCTTATGTGGTGGTAGTGATTGATGAATTAGCCGATATGATGATGGTGGTCGGAAAAAAGGTGGAGCAGTTGATTGCTCGTATTGCTCAAAAAGCCAGAGCGGCAGGTATTCATCTTATCTTAGCCACGCAACGGCCGTCGGTGGATGTCTTAACGGGACTTATTAAATCCAATATTCCCACCCGAATTTCATTCCAGGTGTCTTCAAAAATTGATTCTCGGACCATCCTTGATCAGCAGGGTGCAGAACAATTGTTAGGCCATGGCGACATGTTATTTTTAGCCCCGGGAACGGGCGCTCCTTTGCGGGTGCACGGTGCTTTTGTGGATGATAAAGAAGTGCACCGTATTGCGAATGATTGGCGAGCTCGTGGGGAGCCTGAGTATATTGAAGAAATCACGCAAGCGTTTAATGAAGGTGAGGGCGGATTTGGTGATGAGGGGCAGGATATCGAGGATAATGATCCCCTGTATGATCAGGCCGTGGAGTTTGTCGTACAAACGCGCAAGGCCAGTATATCCGCCGTGCAGCGGCGCTTTAAAATCGGCTATAATCGCGCTGCGCGGTTGGTCGAGGAAATGGAGCGTACAGGTGTGGTAGGACCTATGGACGGCGGGTTTCGCGATGTTTTAGTGTCTACTTCGGAGGAGTAGGGGTATGAAAAAAACGGTACTATTTCTGTCATTTTTATGGGCTTTTAATGGGTTTGCTGATGCGACTAGCGAGGTCTTGCAAGCTAAATTAAATGCTATTCGGACCATGAGTGCCTCGTTTAATCAAGTGGTGAATGCTAAAAAAAGGGAAATTTCTCGCTCTTCTGGTACCATGGCTTTATTGCGCCCGGGTCATTTCCGTTGGCAAACCAAAAAGCCTATGGAGCAATTAGTCGTTGCTGATGGGAATCATTTGTGGATTTATGATGTTGATCTTGAGCAAGTGACCGTGAGAAAACAAGAAAAAGGGATTGGCGGCACAGCGGCCTTATTTCTTAGCGGCTATGATGATACGGTGGCGCGTGATTTTGACGTGACCCGTCAGCAAGAGGGCAATAAGGACTATTTTGATCTTCACGCCAAATCCAGCAAGGCTAATTTTCAGCAGGTCAAATTGATTTTCACGGGCAATGAGCTTCGTGGGCTTGAATTATTCGATCAATTAGGCCAACGCACGGTAGTGACGTTAAGCAATATAAAAAATAATCCAAAATTAGCCTCCACGCTTTTTGAATTTAAGCCACCCAAAGGGGTTGATGTGGTGCGGCAATGAGTGAGCCGAGTGCTGCATCGACGAAGCAAGCGATCCCCTCGGTAGATTTTCCGAAGAAGTCCAACGCCTCAACGCCGCCGCTTGCTGAACTATTAAGGCCTACATCACTTGATGAGGTCGTTGGGCAGATGCATTTATTAGGTTCTGGCAGGCCATTACGAGTTGCTTTTGAATCTGGTAAGCCCCATTCTATGATTTTATGGGGCCCTCCGGGTGTTGGTAAAACAACCTTAGCAAGGTTAATGTCTAACGCATTCGATTGTGAATGGATTGCGTTATCAGCTGTTTTTTCAGGGGTAAAAGATATTCGTGCGGCTGTTGAGAAAGCGCAAGAAAATAAAGCGCAAGGTCGGCCTACACTTTTATTTATTGATGAAATCCACCGCTTTAATAAAGCGCAACAAGATGCATTATTACCTTATACCGAATCAGGCTTGGTAACCTTCATCGGGGCAACCACGGAGAACCCTTCGTTTGAAGTGAACCGCTCCCTGCTTTCTCGTGCACAAGTTTATGTCCTTCAACCATTAACTGAAGAAGAGCTCTTAACGCTCCTATCACGAGCACAAAAAGAAGCATTACCGCAGTTACATTTTACGAAAGAAGGGAAAGACAGTTTAATTACTTATGCTGATGGTGATGCTCGCCGATTATTAAATTTATTAGAGCAGCTTGATGTGGCGGCCAATGAACTAGGGATCAAGAAAGTTGATAATAACCTTATTCAAAATGCCCTAACCTTAGCTATGCGTCGTTTTGATAAAAGTGGCGATTATTTTTATGACCAGATTTCTGCGTTACATAAATCGGTGCGCGGCTCAGATCCTGATGCAGCCCTTTATTGGCTCTGTCGTATGCTTGATGGCGGGGCTGATCCTAAATACCTCGCGCGGCGCATCATCAGGATGGCCTGGGAAGATATTGGTTTAGCCGATCCCCGGGCAATGCAGCTTGCGAATGATGCTGCAAAAACTTACGAACGCTTAGGATCACCAGAAGGAGAGCTTGCTTTAGCGCAAACCGTTATTTATTTAGCCATGGCAGCGAAGAGTAATGCAGGATATAAAGCCTATCAAAAAGCGGCTGCTTTTGTGAAAACGGATAAATCCAGAGAGGTTCCTGTTCATTTGAGAAATGCGCCTACGGGGCTTATGAAAAAATTGGGCCATGGCAAGGCTTATCGCTATGCCCATGATGAGCCTCATGGTTATGCAGCTCAAGAAAATTATTTTCCGGAGGGAATGGATAAACCTCATTGGTATAAGCCTGTGGAGCGAGGGCTTGAACGTAAGATTGCAGAAAAAATGGCTTTTTTACGAGATTTGGATCATAACTATAAGAAGTAGGCGAGCGGTCATACTCATAGGGGATAGAGTGCTTAGAAATCACAAAGAGAATCTAATGACACCATTACGCGCGAAATTACCTATGATTTTTAAGCGTACCGCTGGGTTAATTAAAAAATGTGGAATGCCAATCGCTATTTTATTAATCATCATGGCGATTTTATTTAGCCTATTTCGCGCGTTAACCCCCTGGGCAAAGCAGTACAAGGGCGAGGTTGAAAAGCATTTATCGGTGATGCTGGGACAACCGGTTACAATCAGTAGTATGGAAACAAGTTGGTATTGGTTTCAGCCCGTTTTAAAATTAAATCAAGTCTCTGTTCTTGAGGGGCAGGACCATGTCTTAAAATTATCAAAATTATTAGTCGGTATTAATGTATTTGGTTCCCTTTGGCATTGGCATATTCAGCCAGGTATTCTTTATATTGATGATGTTCATTTGACGCTGCGTGAAGTGAATGATCAATGGCAAATTGATGGTTTACGCCAAGATCAACATATGACCATTCTTGACCCCACGGTTTACTTACCCATTCTAAGTTGGTTTTCAAATCAACAAAAAATTATAATTAGGAATATCTCTGCGTTGGTTCATTTGAAAGATGGTTCGCTACTTCCTATCAGTAAAATAAATTTAAGCATATCCAATCACAATGGCCGCTATCGTTTAAGAGGGCAAGCTAAATTAGCACAAGGTGTGCCTACCGAGTTGCTTATCTTGGGTGATATAAAATTAAATCCTTATGCGCTAAACAAAACAAGAGGCCATATTTATTTATCGGTATCGGATTTTTTACCGGTACAATGGCGGATTTTCTTTCCCAAAAATCCCTATCAACTTGAAGCGGGCAAAGGCGATTTTGAAGTTTGGCTCGATTTAAGCAAAGGAAAAATCGCTAATTTACAGAGCCAATTAAATTTTCGCCGTCTTGTGTGGGTTCATGAGGGCGAGAATCAATGCCGGTTTATTAATTTTTTTAGTGCTAATCTGGCGTGGAGCCCTGCTAAGGATGGTTGGACTTTAGAGGGTGATCGAGTCAAATTACGCATGGGAGGGATACGTTGGCCTGAGAATGCTTTTTTGCTGCGTCATCGTTATGAGGAAGAGGAATACTTCGTTTTTGTTAAAACCATTTTAATTCAACCGCTATTGTCTGCCAGCATCACTTGGCCTGATATTGTAAAGCCAATATTAGGGTTACACCCACAAGGGGAATTAAATGATTCGCAGATTAATATTAAAAATAGACAAGTGAATTATGTACTCACTCGGTTTAAGGACTTGGGGTGGAAAGGACAAGATAATTTGCCTGAAGTCCGCCATATTTCAGGGGCATTAAGCTTTCAACCCACAGAAGGGCGTCTTGATATTGATGGGACCAATACGACTATTTCACCGCGAGGCTTGAAGCCTATTACCTTTACCGAGGCAAATGCGGCTTTTGAGTGGAAAGAGTTAAGCCATGGATTGCGCATTAGTATGGAGCGTCTGGTATTAAATCATCGAGATCTATTGTTGAGTGCACGCGGGGCTTTAGATGAGCCTTTTTCCTCCACCGGTGGCTATTTGCGCATGACGGGTGAGTTTTCTGCCACACAAGCCCAACAATGGCTAGCCTATCTTCCCTCGCAATATGTTAAAGCAAAATTAAATCGTTGGTTAAAGCACGATATTAAACGGATCGATAAAGCCAGCGGCCAATTTGTGGTGGATGGTAATCCGCATCATTTTCCTTTCGACCAAGGATTGGGCGATTTTTCGGTTGTTAGCCAATTAAGTGGTGTGGACTTAATTTTTAATAAAAAATGGCCGATGGTGCGGGATATTAATGCCTACCTTCGTGTGGATAAGCGTCTCTTAAATGTCGATGTATCGGATGCATCCTTAGGCAAGGATTTGATGGTTACCAATACTAATTTGAGGATGTACGACATGGGTTTGGGCGAAGAAACGTTATTAATCCATGGTAGTGGCGATATTCCTATTAGTAAATTAAAAGCCTATATTTTTGCCTCGCCTTTAAAAAAGCAATTAGCAAAGTTAAAAAAGCTAGTGATAAAAGGGTTGGTCAACTTTGATTTAAACCTTGAAGTCCCTCTTTATCCTGAGAATGATGATGTATTAGCGCGAGGCGTTTTAAGGTTGGACGATAATCAGGCCATTTTTCATCACGCCCTAAAAGATATTCAATTTGATAATTTGAAAGGTTCGTTGGCTTTTGATGAGCATGGGGTTACAGCTAGCCAACTTAACGCAAGATTACTAGGTGATCCCGTATCAATGCATATTCAATCCGTTTCAAAGCCACAACCATCAACGGAAATTAAGATAGAAGGTGATACGACCATTGAATTGTTGAGAACTAAATTTAACCTTTCTATTTTGCCGCTGATTCAAGGGCATTTAAACCTAGTCAGTCGAATTATGTTAACGGATGATCCTAATGATTTGGATAACATCGAGATTAGTTCTTCCCTTCATGGGGTTGGTGTTGATTTGCCTGCCCCTTTAGGTAAATTACCCAGTGAAAATGCCCCCTTAACCGTTAAAATTGATTTTAATCCAGAGAGGGGAGTAAGACTTCGCTTTGATTATAATCATCGATTGAGTAGCGATATATGGTTTGTAAGTAAAAAAGAATCATTTAGTTTGGATAAAGGGGAGCTTCGTATAGGGGGCGGGAAAGCATTGGTGAGCAAGCAATCGGGTTTACAGCTTGTCGGCTCCTTATCTAAATTGAATGTTAAAGAGTGGCAACATGCATTAGATAAGCTACCTGATACCGAAGATTCTTCGGGGCTAGTCAACTATATTAATGCTGTTCACCTGCACTTTGATCAATTGACGGTTTGGGATAAGACCTATCCAAAAGTTCTCATCAAAGCGCAAAAAATAAATGATGATCAGTGGTCATTTTCTCTAGAGCAGGCAGACATTGCGGCAAATTTAAATTATCAACGTTCGTTAAATGAGTTATCGGGTAATGTTAGCCGATTGTATCTACCCAAGCCTACTTTATTTAAAGGAGCCGGTAATGATTCACCGCCCAAGCTAAAACCTCGCGATATTCCTAACTTGAATTTAACGGTGGAAGCTTTTAAATTGGGTAATATTAATGTAGGAAGCCTTGCGCTTAAAAGTAATAGTACTCAAGATAATTGGCATCTTGATGGTTTGAAAATTATCGCACCGGAATACCAAGTTACGATAAAAGGGGATTGGAAGGAAACAAATGGTAAACATAGCACAGAATTGCAGGCCAACGCCAAAATAAGCCGTTTGGCAAAGGGATTGGCTCGCTGGGAAATTAACCCGGTGGTAGATGCTCGTCAAGGAATCATTCAATTTAATGGGGGATGGCCGGGAGCGATTAATGATTTTTCTTTAAGTAAACTCAATGGAGCTGCATTCATTTCGTTTAACAATGGTCGAATTACCGATTTAAGTCCTGAGACGGAGGAAAAACTTGGCTTAGGAAAATTATTAAGTATCCTAAGTTTACAAACCATTCCTCGAAGGCTTCAATTAGATTTTAGTGATCTTGCTAATCCTGGTTATAGCTTTGATGTTTTTAAAGGCAATTTTGTCATTCAAAATGGGGTGATGAATACCACAAATAGTTATATTGATGGACCGGTGGCCTATGCTAGTATGAAAGGAAATTTAGACGTGGCGAAACAATTGTATGACATGGAGTTACATGTTTCGCCACATATTACGGCCAGTCTGCCAATTGTCGCAACGATTGCTGGAGGCCCTATAGCAGGGATGGCTGCATGGGTGGCGAGTAAAATCATTAATCAGGGGATGCAGCAAGTGACAGGCTATACATATAAAGTATCAGGCCCTTGGTTAAAGCCTGTAGTGCAGCAAGTGAATATTTATAAAAAACCAAAGCAATAAGGCTCAGTTAGAATGTGGATGGTATTAATTAAGCGATATTGGCAAGTGAGTCTTTTAAAAGAGACACCTGCAAATACACCATACTCGGTATTTTTACTGGGGGTCATGGCTCTTTTTTTCTTTTTATTAATTGTATTGCAATGGATGATTGCTGATTTTGAGCACGTATTTACCTTGTCCCGATCAGTGGTTGCAGGTGTTGCTTTGCTTGTTTCTTATGGAATTTATACGTATGCCTTATTATTAATTTTTCGTGTGGCCAACCGCATGGTACAAACATTGACTTGTCTTTTAGCCGGGCATTCGATTGTGCATTTGTTTGCCTTTCCTTTGCTTCTAATGACGCCATGGTTGATGCAAACCAATGCTGTTCAGCCGCTAGCTTTGCTGATAGGTATTTTATACTTGGTTTCAACGCTTATTTTAACCATTTGGCAGTTTATGGTTACGGTCCATATCTACAAACACGCGCTGATGATAGACTATTTACCAGCTGTTTTAGCCAGTTTTGGTCTATTGGCGTGCAATATTTTAATCGTTTCTTTTTGGCGGTGAATTTATACGATGCACTTACATATTCTAGGATTAAGCGGTACTTTCATGAGCGCGCTAGCTTTATTGGCCCGAGCGGCGGGTTTTAAAGTAACGGGTAGTGATGCTCATTGTTACCCCCCAGTTAGTGATTTACTTTTAGCCCAAGGGATTGCTTGGACTGAAGGGTATGAGGATAGTACACAGGCATTGAAAGCAGATTGCGTGATTGTGGGTAACGCGATTAAACGCGGTATGCCAGTTATGGAAGCTGTATTGGATGCGAACAAAAGTTATACTTCTGGACCGCAGTGGTTAGCTGAAACTATTTTACCTCGTTATGAAGTGTTGGCTGTGGCCGGTACTCATGGAAAGACCACGACGACTTCTATGCTCGCCTTTATTTTACATGAAGCAGGGCTCTCGCCGGGGTTTTTAATCGGGGGCGTTTCTTCTGATTTTAATACCAGTGCTCATTTGGGTGCGGGCAAGCATTTTGTTATCGAAGCGGATGAATACGATAGTGCGTTTTTTGATAAACGTCCTAAATTTATGCACTATCGGCCAAAAGTTGCTATTTTAAATAATTTAGAATTTGATCATGCCGATATTTATGCAGATTTGCCTGCGATTCAGCAGCAGTTTCATTATTTTTTAAGAACAATTCCTAGCACGGGTTTAGTCATTAAACCGCGGGATGATCAAGCGTTAAATGAAGTTTTAGCTAAGGGGCACTATTGCCCCATCGAAGATATCGCGTTAGAGGGGCAAGCAGCTTGGCGTGCTGAATTGTTGGAGGAAAGCGGTAGTGCTTTTAAAATTTGGCATGCAGGCAAGGTGGTTGCAAAGGTTCATTGGTCTTTAATTGGGCGATTTAACGTAGAAAATGGGTTAGCAGCCGTTGCTGCTAGTGTAAGAGCGGGCGTAAACCCTGCCGTAGCTGCCCAAGCGTTAGAAAAATTTACGCCGGTTAAGCGTCGTTTAGAAGTGAAATCCAATCGGCATGAGATTACGATATACGATGATTTTGCCCACCATCCGACAGCGATTGCTAAGACATTAAAAGCCTTAAAGCAAAGCCAACGCCATCGAAGAATTTTGGTGGTATTAGAGTTTGCGTCGTATACCATGCGAACAGGCGTACATGCTGAGGCAATGGCTTTAGCTTTAGCAGAGGCCGATGATGTTTTTGTATTAAATCCTAAAGAGTTTTCCTTAAAGGAAACAACAAAAAACTGGCATTGCCCTTATGAGCTTTTGCCTACAGTGGCGGATATTGTTGAAGCGGTCAGTAAAAAAGTAAAGCCTAACGATGCGGTCTTGGTGATGAGTAATCGAGGCTTTGAGGGGATTCACCAAAAATTGGCCGCAAAAATAGATGAAGTATATGCAATGGCGTAATGGGTTATCCTGAGCGTTCTAGCTCCTCTGGAGCAAACATTGGAAAAGACGCTCGTCATCCAGAGCGAAGCGAAGGATCTTCTGACGCTCGGGAGATGTCTCTCTATGTTCTGAATCTTAGTTACATTGGTGCGAGCGCGACGCCTTATAGGGTTGGAGGTTGTATGTTAGACAAACCCGCATCCCTGCGATCGTTGCATACATCCCTGTATGCAACGGTCTAACATACAACCTCCAACCCTATAAGGCTTTTTTCGTGGCTCATAGTGCTCAAGAGTCAGTGCTTTGTTCGGGATTTTTAAGTTATTACGTGTTCAGTTACGACGGTAATTGGTGAAAGTGGGGGAGGGTATGGAACCAATAACACTACAAAAACCGCCGGGTTTGTTTACGGCAGTTGGCATTGGTGTGGGAACGATGATTGGTAGCGGGTGGTTATTTTCAGCCTATTATGCTGCCCAATACGCAGGCCCCGCAGCCCTTTTTTCTTGGTTGATGGGTGCTGGTATTTCTTTAATTCTCGCGCTGCTTTTAGCAGAAATAGCTGGGATGTATAAGAGCAAAGCCTTATTTTCCCGGCTGATTATCATTAGCCATAATAATGCTGATTTTGGCTTTGTCATTGCTATTGCAGGATGGCTTTGTATGGTACTGGTTATTCCCACGGAAGCAGCGGCTACTATTCAGTATTTAAGCTCGGTTGTTCCCGCGTTATCGAAGTATCTTTTTGCAGGCCATCGCCATACCCTGCTGGGTAGTGCAGTTATTATTTTTTTAGTGCTTATTTACTCCACATTAAATTTTTGGGGTATACGAACATTCGCAAGAATTAATAATACGTTGGTCGTCTTTAAAATCTTAATTCCTATTTTTACCGCCCTTATTTTAATGGCAGCCTCTTTTCACCCGGTGAATTTTACCTCGCAAGGATTTATGCCTTATGGCTATAGCCGCATTTTTAGTGGGGTTATTGTGTGTGGTATTTTTTATACTTTTTATGGTTTTTCATTGGTTGCGATGTATGGTGCTGAGTTAAAAAATCCACAAAAAAACATTCCGCGCGCTTTACTCATCTCTGTATTCATTTGCTTTATTATTTATGCGTTATTACAAATTGCATTTGTCGGCGGATTGCCTTCTCCTTTGGTGGATAAGGGGTGGTCCCATCTCAATTTCATATCACCGTTTGCGCAACTATTGCTGTTATTAAACATGCATTTTTTAACGCTATGGACGTTTGTTTTATACATGGATGCTACCGTAAGTCCATCGGGGACAGCGATGATTTGTTTAAGTTCGGCTACAAGAATGTTAACGGGTATGGCTCAAGACAATCAACTCCCCCGGTTTTTTGACAGAATTCATCCAGTGTATTTAATCTCACGTACGTCCTTAATTTTTACGACGATTATTTGCTGTTTTATTTTGCTTTTTTTCAAAAACTGGCAAGAGCTCATGATTTTAGTGAGTGTTTTTCAATTGACTACCTGTGTCGCAATCCCTATCGCATTTACTAAATTACGCTCTTCAAGCCCTGATACAGAGCGTATTTATCGGGTAAAAATAGGTAATATATTGAGCTATTTTATTTTCATGGTTCTTTCTTTTTTCGCGATTCAAGTGGATGTTTTATCGTTATCGGTATGTTTTTTCTTGTATGTTTTATTTTTCGTTATGTATTTGCTTAATTATTATCGGTTGGTTGTTGATAAAATAGTAAAAGCTATTTGTTCGTCGTGGAGTATCTTTTTTTATTGGCTTTTAGTAATTTTATTTTCTTATTTGAATCAGAAGGGCATGTTTAACCTAAATTCAGCAGTTGAATCTAGGCTAAACCATGGATTAGTATGTGGCCTCTTCCTTGTGATTTTTAGCATTACTTTTTGGCTGTTAATTAATCAAAAGGACTATAACAAGACGCAAGAACACCCCCCTTGAACGTTTAATGGCGTTACCTAGATGGCTTACCTGTTTTAAATTCAAGCTTGTCATCTTTCCAAGAGGCAACTACTGTTTCACCACTTTGGAATTTACCGGTTAATAAAGCCTGGGCTAATGGATTTTCAAGCTTTTGTTGAATAGTCCGTTTTAAAGGCCTAGCACCATAGACGGGGTCAAAGCCTGCTTCTGCTAAGTGCTCTAATGCTTCTGGAGTGACTTCAAGCGTTATATCTTGTTGCTTTAAGCGTTGTTGTAAATAATTAATTTGAATCGAAGCAATATTGGCGATTTGCTCTTTGCTTAAGGCATGGAAAACGACACTGTCATCGATCCGATTAATAAACTCAGGTCGGAAATGCTGACTGACTAGTTCCATGACGGCTGCTTTAATAGCTTCGTAAGGTTTAGAGCTCATTTCTTGAATGACATGCGAGCCAATATTGGAGGTCATCACAATCACGGTATTGCGAAAATCCACCGTTCGACCTTGCCCATCAGTTAAGCGACCGTCATCAAGCACTTGTAGAAGGATATTAAATACATCGGGATGTGCTTTTTCAATTTCATCCAATAAAATGACCGAATAGGGGCGGCGACGCACGGCTTCCGTTAAATAACCGCCTTCTTCATATCCCACATAGCCAGGAGGGGCGCCAATTAAGCGTGCGACGGAATGCTTTTCCATGAATTCGGACATGTCTATACGCACCATGGCTTCGACGGTATCGAAAAGAAAAGCTGCCAGCGCTTTGCAAAGCTCTGTTTTACCGACGCCAGTAGGACCTAAGAATAAGAACGATCCAATAGGACGATTGGGATCCGAAAGGCCTGCGCGGGAGCGGCGGATGGCATTGGATACGGCATCGACTGCTTCATTTTGGCCAATTAATCGTTTATGAAGCGCTTCTTCCATGTGCAGTAGCTTTTCTTTTTCGCCTTCAAGCATTTTAGCGACAGGGATGCCAGTCCATTTTGATACGACTTCAGCGATTTCTTCTTCTGTCACTTTATTACGCACAAGTTTAGTATCTTGTTGCTCGGATTGACCTACTTGGCTTAATTGTTTTTCAAGCTCTGGGATGCGGCCGTATTGTAATTCTGACATGCGGGTTAAATCGCCTGCGCGTCGCGCGGTTTCCATTTCTAATTTTGCTTGCTCTAAGGCTTCTTTAATATGCGTTGTTCCTTGCAATAGGGCTTTTTCACCTTTCCATATTTCTTCTAAATCAGCATAATTTTTTTCTAATTCTTTAATATTTTCTTCTAAATCTTTAAGTCGTTTTTTAGAAGCTTCATCCGACTCTTTTTTTAATGCTTCCCGCTCAATTTTGAGTTGGATAAGACGGCGGTCTAATTTGTCCATACTTTCAGGCTTGGAATCAATTTCCATACGAATCTGGCTTGCCGCTTCATCAATTAAGTCGATCGCTTTGTCGGGTAATTGTCTATCTGTAATATAACGATTGGATAAAGTAGCCGCAGCCACAATCGCAGGATCAGTAATTTCTACCCCGTGATGAACTTCGTAACGCTCTTTCAACCCGCGTAAGATAGCAATGGTGTCTTCAACAGTAGGTTGATTAACCAATACTTTTTGAAAACGCCGCTCAAGCGCTGCATCTTTTTCAATATATTGACGGTATTCATCTAGCGTTGTTGCACCAATGCAATGTAATTCGCCCCGGGCGAGCGCGGGTTTTAGCATGTTACCTGCATCCATGGCACCTTCCGCTTTACCAGCCCCTACCATGGTGTGTAATTCATCGATGAAGAGAATGATTTGTCCTTCTTGTTTTGATAAATCATTTAGGACGGCTTTTAAGCGTTCTTCAAATTCGCCTCTAAATTTAGCGCCAGCAATTAAAGCCCCCATATCCAGGGCAAGTAAGCGTTTATCTTTTAAGCCTTCGGGGACCTCTCCGTTAACAATGCGTTGCGCTAAGCCTTCTACAATAGCCGTTTTACCCACACCCGGTTCACCAATAAGTACGGGATTATTTTTAGTACGGCGCTGCAAGACTTGAATGGTACGGCGAATTTCATCATCCCGTCCAATCACGGGATCAAGCTTACCTTGCTCGGCACGTTCGGTAAGATCTAATGTGTATTTTTCAAGCGCTTGGCGTTGTTCCTCGGCATTGGGGTCATTGATTGTTTCCCCGCCTCTTATTTCATCAATCGCTTTTTCAATGGCTTTAGTATCCGCTCCGGCTTGTTTTAGTAATTTGGTTAAACTGCCATCTTCTTTCATGGCCGCAAGAATAAATAATTCACTGGAAATAAAATTATCTTTGCGTTGTTGTGAAAGCTTATCCGTTAAGTTAAGTAAGCGATTTAAGCCATTAGAGATGTGAATGTCTCCACCGGTGCCAGACACTTTGGGTAATCGCTCTAGCGCTTGATCAATAAGTGTTCGTAATTGGGAAATATGAACCCCGGCTTTTGACAGCAAAGGTCTACAGCTACCGCCTTCTTGGTCTAGCAATGCCTTCATTAAATGTTCTGGCTCAATAAATCCATTATCACGACCTAAAGCTAACGATTGTGCATCTGCTAAAGCCATTTGAAATTTTGATGTCAGTTTGTCCATTCGCATAACATAACCCTATGGAAAAGTTTATTTAAATTACCCCGTTCTTAACGTAAAATGCGGGTTATTTTTTAAAAATCAAGTCGGTCCTATGATAAATAATAATTCCTTCGATAATCATTCTGATGCGCAAGCTGTATTAAATCAAATTGTTCTTGATTATATGCGTGATAAAAAACGTAAACATCGTTGGCAGTGGGTTAAGCGTATTATCGTGCTTTTATTGATTTTATTCGCGGTACGTTTTCTTTTTTTAGACCCAAGCGATAAAGTAGGGCGCGCTCAGCCACATGTAGGTCTTATTGAGGTAAAAGGAACCATTTTTAATAACGCCCAATCGGTCGATTCAGATAACTTTATTAAAGGATTAGCCAAGGCTTATAGTAATAAAGAGATGAAAGCGATTATTTTAAGGATTGATAGCCCTGGCGGCAGTCCTGTGCAAGCAGATTATATGTACAATACGATTAAATATTACCGTGAAAAGCACCCTAATATTAAAGTTTATGCGGTTTGTGTAGATATGTGCGCTTCAGCAGCCTACTATGTTGCCGCGGCAGCTGATGAAATATATGCTAATCCCGCAAGTTTAGTCGGTTCGATAGGGGTGCTTTATAATGGTTTTGGTTTCGTCGATACGATGCAAAAATTGGGTATTACCCGCCGATTACAAACGGCTGGGCGGAATAAGGCTTTTTTAGACCAATTTTCTCCTACCAATCCTTCGCAAGAAAAAACGTTACAAACGATGTTGGATATTATTCACCAGCAATTTATTGAAAAAGTAAAAGCAGGTCGTGGCTCGCGTTTACATATTGACGAGGATACATTTTCAGGATTATTTTGGACAGGCGCACAGGCTAAAGAGCGGGGCTTGATTGATGGCTTTGCCAGCAGTGGTCAGTTGGCGAGAGAAATGATTAAGATTGATAATATTATTGATTACACACAAAAACCAAGCATTTTTGAGCGGGTAACCAAAAATATTGGCACAGCAATGGCCGATGAGTTGCCGGTGGCGTTGGGGATAAAGCCTGGATTGCAATAAGCTTTATAATGGTGGGTCGACCCAACCCACTTAATAGGCAAATTGACACTTTGAATTTTTTTAAACTTCGGTATACTTAGCTTTCTTGGGGCCGTTAGCTCAGCTGGTAGAGCAGGAGACTCTTAATCTCTTGGTCATAGGTTCGATCCCTATACGGCCTACCAATTTAAAACTAACAAATCCCTAGCCTCTTGGACAAGAAGTCTATAACCCTATCTCCTCCGCCTGCAGCGGCGCTACCACCAGTCCCTGCGCCGGCTCTAGCTGCTGGCCCTGTTTCCGCCGCGATTCGAGATCCTGAGCGATCTACAACGGTTGTCGGAGCAAAAAACGTAGGGGCAGGGGGCTTCGTAGGCTTTTTTGCAACGCTAAGCGGTGGGAAGTCAAGCTCATATCTCGTTTTTGCCCCGGCTGCTTTCAGCAAACGAATAGATTCTGTATCAGAAGCGTAATCCAGAGCTGTTAATCCATGTGTGCTAAGATCGCTAGGGCTATGGATTTGCGTATTTAAATCGATCTTTCTTTCGATAAAATAAGAGACAATCTCAGAATTAGAATCCCCTGACCATTTGCTGGCCAGAGCGATCATCAGCAAAGAGCGATTGTATTTATCTTTGTATCCTAAATTGTGAGGCGTATCCACTGTTAAGCGACGAATTAAATCTAAAAGATGAAATTTTGCAGCTAATGCTATCTGAGGCGTTTTTCCCTCACCACCGGTGATAAATAACCATAAGTGCTCATTACTTACCCTGCCTTCCACATCGTTATAAAGAAGATCGATTAATGCCGTAATATGCGAGTCAGATAATGAGTGTCCCTTTCCAACTAAATAGCGCATTTTTTCGATAAAAATAGGGAGTAATTCAAGATGGATTTGTTTTAAAAAGGGCTCGATGATCCCGTATGTTAAGCCATCATCACGCTCGATTAGAGCACGTAGCTTCAAACGCTTAACATGCTCCCCGATCTCATCCGATGACAAACCCGCAGGAGGATTTTCATTTTCTCCTATCAGAGGAAGTGAAGCCGTATGCATTAAATGAGCATAGATCACCTTGCGGAGGTATTTATCGATTTCACTATCCGGAAGTGACAAAATAGTATCGAGGATACTTACAGTTAAAGGAACCCCGTTAATACGAAGCAAACGTACATATGCCAAGTTGGTTGGTGAGAGGTACTCATCTTTTATTTCTTCTGGTTTAAGATGCTTTTCCATGTAAACCAATGAGCGTAGTAATGAAACAATCACTCCTTTAGAAGGATCTTCTTTTAAACATTCGTTAAAAAAATGCTCCAAACCCGCTTCATCTGTCCAGTTGGAAAGGTCGTCACTAGCTTCTGACCCACGTCGTCTTACATAATCAACATCAATTAATTTAGCAACACCGGCGTGTAACAAAAAATTTTTTTGTCCACAAGCATCAAGGATCAATTCACGACTATTAAGATAATGGTATAGAACCATATCAGCAATATCTATTGGAGCAGCTTGTACATCTCCCCAGTAAGGCGCGATCCATGCCCCACCTTCTGCTATATAGGCCTGGTCTTTAGGACTAGGGTGAATTTTATTCCATTTTCTTACCGCCCGAACACTATTACTCAGAGGTATCGTAGTGTCTTTCGGAACTTTTTTTACCCATTTTTGGGTATGCCCATTAATTGTCAACTCTGTGTCAGATACGTAAACTTCATTGTAGGCTCCCTCTCCGATTTTTCTCCAAGAGGCGGTGCGAATACGTTCAATTTCTTCTTCTGTCAATTTTAATCTCTCATGTGTGCTTAATTAAATTATTTTATTGAAATAACTTGATGTGTACTAGGTAGGCAACGAATTGCTTATACAATTCATCTAGATATTAAAGTCCGTGCTATCTTCTACCCCAATTGCGCGCAACCAATCGCTTGTTGGTACTACCAATTTTCGTTCGGTTAGACTAAAAAGACCAAATATCAATTCTGCGTCGCAGCAAATTTCGCTGTTTCGGACCATTTTTTGGGATAGTTTACCGATCTTTCTATCATAAGAAAGGAGTTGTGTTTCGATGCTTATTTCATCACGAGGGCGCAATTCTTTAAAAAAAATAAGCTTGATTTCTAAAATGGTAGGGCCTAAACCGGTCTCCTGAATTTTCTTCAAACCGTAGCCATTTTTGGTAATTAACTCCCAACGAGCTTCTTCAAGTAAAGTCAGATAAGTAGCATTGTTGACATGGCCAAAAGAATCAAGATAGGTTTCTTTAATGGTTAAGGGGTAGGAAAATAGTTTTGATTGCATATAACCTCTATATTGGGATAGATCTTAAACGAACACAAAGAATCTTCGATTTTTTTGAAAACTCGCTTCGAAGATAAAAGTCAATCAATCCTGCCATGGATTTTCCTTCATGAACAGGATCGCGGCTTTTTTTTGCACTAAGTGAAATTAAACAAAGTCCAGCAAGCGTAGCCCGTAAGGAGCAAAGCGGATTACGGGGTTTTTCAACGAACGATACGCTCCCCATATAGAGCAACAAAAATAATAATGCGCAAACACATTTGCATTCATTAGTCTTTAGAGAGTCATCCCCGTAATCCGCTTTGCTCCTTACGGGCTATGCTGGCTAAACAAAATCATGCCTTAAAGGCAAGGGCATTATGAGGGATGTTGGGCTGCACTTCGTTTAGCCCAGCCTACAGCCTTGATATTTCATTACATCCCTACACCCCTTGCAATAGAGTCATCACGCTCCGCTGCGATTCTTGCCGCCCTAGCTGCCCTATTTCTACTTTCTGTGTCTACTAATTTATCTAGATATCTACCGAAGCTATCTGCGAAATCAGTCGAGACAAACGTTGTCACAAGGCTAGGACTTGTTAAGGAAATTCCTTTCGTGGAAAGATATTCTTCCAGAAAATAATCAAAGTCCTCATCTGTGCAGCTGCACTCGACTTTTGCCTCGTATACCTTAATTGTATTATCTCTGAGATTAGTAATTTCCACCCTATATTTTGTGCGCGAAAGCCAGATAGTTTCCCCTTCGTATTTACCTATAGTGCCACGGCTTATAAAATTTATATTTATTTTCAGAATGCCACGAACAACACCCATCAAATCACGAAATCTAGGTGTTATAATTTCGCGAGTATGCGAGCCTTGGTAAAGCCCCCCTGCTTCAGCTCTTGAAAGCAAGGGGGGGGTTAGCAGTCCGGAACGTGTATAATTATCCAATGCCTGACGAACCAATAACAAGTAATCTTCAGCTCGCCGCAATCCTGTGTATCCGCTCGCACCTATAACTCCACCAAAGAATGAGTAAATTTGGGGTTGCCTTCTAATACAAGCACAATAGAAAATGAGTTGATCACGCAGACGTTTTAGGATGTCAGTAACTTGGTCTGGGGAAGCTGCTGACGTTGGGGTGGCTGTTGCGCTAATCACAGGCAGTGTTGGTCTAGGAGTAGATTCTATGGTGGTTGGTGATGGCGCTGAAATCGCAGGAATCCGGGTACTAATATCAACAGCTGCCGATGGGAAAAGCTCGCGAAATAATATAGAACTTTTACCTGTACCTTCTAAAAATCTAGGCGTGTAAACATCCATGTAATTTTTATTTAATCTGTTTAACTCTGTTAGCACTCTTGAAAACGGAATCTCTGTGTCATCAGCCAATTCTGCCAGGTCAGGCAATTCTAAAATAGCACTTAGCCAATCGACAGCTTTATTACCTGTAAAATGAATTCTAAAAAAACCTCTTTCAGCAGTGTAATAGCGTGCTATGCCTGCAAGTATGTTTACTTTAGTGGGCATGAAATTTTCTCCAGAGTAAAAAACGGTATTTTCAGGCCAATTTGGATTTTTATCAAGCACAATATTGAGATCATAAAAAGCAGGGCTGGGCCAGCCCTGCTATACAAAAACCGTGTCTGTGTTAAATTTAGGGTGCCTCAGGGGCACCAAATGTCAATAGCCCCTTCTATGAGAACTCCTTTGTCAAGGAGTTTTATTTACTCTATTTTCATGTCTAAATAAATAGGGCATTTTTTCGAAAAACCTAGGGAGTAATTCGAGGCGAACCTGTTTTAAAAATGACCTGATTAGGACATCACATGCCGGTAAAGCATCACGAGCGATTAGCGCATTTAGCTTCAAGCGTTTAACACAATCTCCAAGATCACGCAGTGCTAAATGTTCAGGAGGATTCTCGTTAGCCCCCGTCAAAGGAATTGAAGCCCTATGCATCAAGTGAGCATAAGCAAGATTATAAAAAAATAACGTGCCCTCTACCAACTTCTACCTGAATCATTTAGGCTTAAGATTAGTGTTCATCTAATGAACGTTAAGGGTTATAGCATAAGTTAAGAGGGGGTCTTTATGCCATTTTTAGAAGAAGCGGACGAGTATCGGTTAGCCGCGGCCAAAGGGGATGTTGATGTATTAAAAAAATTAATGGCTCTAGCTCCAGATCATAGATTGGCAATCATAGAAGCCAATCATTTCGCTCTTTTTCGCGATGCTGCAACGCGAGGCGATCTTCTTCTTTTGCGGGGGTTAGTAGCGCTTACTCCAGATAAAGTGTCTGAAATGTTGGCTTCAGGAGAGCCTTTTTTTATACCGCCTTTACCTTTTCTAGAATATAAAGAGGATATAGATAGCGTTAGATTAATAGCTCCAGAAGGCGAGCACGCATACCAGGCGTTGCATATGGCCGCTATTAATAAACATGAAGCCGTTATTAATTATCTTTTATCTTTTCCTGAGGTTATGGCTTACGCCGAGCGCTATAGTGAGTATGAATGTTGGATTGCTCAATACAAAGCAAAACCTTCTTTAACTGTAGAAACCGCTCTAGGAGAGCCACCCCCTTTTGTATTAGATGACGCCACTCCTTGTTCTCGGGGCCGGCGGCGGCCACACACTCCGAGAATGTTTTCTCCACGAAGAGCTAATGATTCTAGTCAGCAAGAGAATCCTACAAGCGCTACCTTGAGAACAATATGAAGCGAAGTGAAGGACAAGAAATTCAAGCGGTTGCTACCTTTGTCATTAATTTGGTGATAATGTAGTGAAGGCTTATTCTTTCAAGGAGATGAACATGCCTGGTGAATTAATTGCTTTTTTGTTGGGGAATTTTGGTGTATGCATGGTTGTTTTAGCGATTATTTTTTGCATTATTAATCGGCTAGTTAACAAAAAAATGGAACTTGCAGAAATTATATATCGTTGGTTTGCGCTATTTGCTTTGGGGTATACCGCTATCTATGCATTTATCATGCATGCATTTTTTCCGAATTTTACTGCTGCAACCATCGGTTGGGCCAATAGTCCCTTTCAATTTGAAGTAGCGATGGCTAATTTGGGATTTGGTGTGATTGGTATTTTATCATTCTATAGAAATTATGGTTTTCGTTTAGCTACAGTGATTGCCAATACCTGTTGGTTATGGGGGGATGCGATTGGGCATGCTTATCAGATGATGACTTATCGTAATTTTACCATCGGTAATGCCGGATCTTGGTTTTACATGGATGTCTTTTTACCGTTATTACTCTTGATATGTATCATCAAGTTACGACATCAAAAATAACGTAACTGTTCACGCTGATGGTAGGAAATGTCATCTTTGGCCTAATCCCACCACAACTTGTTCGCGGGAGCCATAGATTCCGCGGACAAGCCGCGGAATGTGGCGCTTATACAAGTTAGCTCTTTGGAGCGGTAGTTGTACCACCTAATTTTGTGCAATTTTTAGCAGATGTCATGACAACGCCTTTACCTTTGCAGCTATTACTTCCTTTGCAAGCACTTGTCGATGTTTTACAAGAGCTTTTGCCTTTACAGGCATTTACACCATAGCAAGCTACTTTATGATGATCAGCGTGCGCTAAAGTTGATGCTACAGGAGCAGTAACGAAGGCTACAGCAGCAGCTGTGGCGACGATTCCGGCCATTTTTTTCATAAAAACTCCTTTTTATTAGTTAGGTAAAGCAAAACCATCCTAGCATAGATTTTTTATTACCCAAAATAGAGGGTATCGGCAGGGTACGATTTTAGGTTTAAGTGCGGTTTTTTATGCTCGACGCCCCGCGGTCAAGCCGTTGGGCGTCGAGCATAGTGAAGATATTAATAACACCTGTACGGCAATTTAAATGATGACCTCAGTAATTAAACCTGCATTAATCCAGCCTTTTAAGAGTGAAGCTGCGTGAAGTCCCGCCTGCTGCTCTTCTACCCATTGACAAATACCTTCGCAAATTTCTCCAAAGGAGCTGCCTTGCATCATTGCTTTCATCGCCCACGCTTCGTCTTCGGGTAAAGAGGAAAATCGGCTAATCAGTCCATTTCGCCATAAAGCCCAGGTAACGGGGGCCGTTTTACAGGGTTCTTCTGGATTCTCTTCATTTTTAATAGCTTGCCATAGTTGTACGGTATTCCATGAATGAAGCAAAAGCTTTAAGGACGGGTGGACCGATAGCCGCATATCTACCCAAGCCTCCAGTGGTATGGCTTGCATACTTTCATGTGATATGACGTTTGCATCGGCAGCGTCAAATACTTCAGTCATTGTCCATTCAAATTGTGCCAATTCCGCTATATGAGGATAGTCTTTATAGAGGGAATGGGTTTGAAGAAAAGAGGCTAACTGATTTCCAAACCAGCGAATGGAGCGAAAGGTTGAGGGATGATGCTCGCTATAAGCATAGGCTGTCTCCAAAAAAGCATCGTATCCTAAGTAGCGCTCTAAGATAGGATAGTTTGCTTGCAGTGCTTCATGTAAACGTGAGCGATAAGCATTGCTGTAGATGGCAAGGCGCACTTCTACAGGTACTTTCTTCGTACCGATCACGTGCTTAAAAATATCTGACGTTGCCTCTAAAAGATAATTTTGAAAGGCGTGCTCTACTTGTAATAGTTTACTCATACAGCCATACCCTCCTGCACAGTGCATGCAATTTCTTTCGCATGGTTAAGTTCGTTAAGCAAGGTTGTTAAAGGAGGAATGTTGTCATCCCGCTCAATCATCGTTGAAATCAGGCCGTGATAGCGCAACGTTTCTTTGTATAAATCCCATACAGAGTCAATAACATCATGGTCATGGGTATCGATAATATAGTCACCTTCATTGGAGTGGCCTGCGAGATGGATTTGATAAATGCGCTCGCTGGGAATAGCTTTAATATAATCCATAGGATTGAATTCGTGGTTAATACTGCTGACATAAATATTATTTACATCCAAGAGCATGAGGCAGTCAGCACCTTGGATAATTTCCCTTACAAAGTCCCACTCAGCCATTTCTGAATCTTGATAGGAAACATAACTTGAAACATTTTCTAAAAGGATTTGCCGGCCTAAAAAATCTTGGACTTGTTTAATTCGCCCAACAATATGAGTAATGGCTTCGGATGTGTAGGGGATGGGTAATAAATCATGTGTATTTTTGTGTTGAATACCTGTCCAACACAAATGATCAGAGAGCCACTCTGGTTGGATGCGCTGCATTAATTGTTTGACTTCTTTTAAATAATCCCAATCTAAAGGATCACCGCTTCCAATCGATAACGATACCCCATGCATGACCAGAGGATAATCAGCACGAATTTTATCTAGAAAATAGAGGGGTTGTCCGCCGGCAACGAGATAGTTTTCTGTGATAATTTCAAACCAATCGATAGAGGGTTTCTCATTAACGATAGTTTCGTAGTGCTCCGTCCTTAATCCTAAGCCGAACCCTAAAAAAGGTTTGTCCATAATATCATCCTAGAAAAAGCATTTCCGTTTAAAAAACTACAAGTAAAATAATGAGGGTCTGTTGACAATTGCTCTACAACCCATTGCTAGCCTACGTTCCGCGACTTGTTCGCACAATCCATGGACCCTGTGGACAGGCCACGGGGCGTAGGATCGGAGATCAAATGTCAACAGACCCTAGCTAATAAGCTATTTTATTGCAGGGGTTAATGTTTGTAGTAAAGACTTAAATACTTTAGGTGTCCCAGCGACTATATTACCGTGGTTTAAGTAGTTTTCGCTTCCTTGAAAGTCGCTAATTAATCCGCCAGCTTCTTGAATAATTAAACTGCCTGCAGCAATGTCCCAAGGCCTTAGTCCAAATTCCCAAAAGCCGTCGAGTCGTCCGCTGGCAACGTAGGCTAAATCAAGTGCGGCGGAGCCGGTACGCCGGATGCCTGCACATTTACCTATCAGTGCTTCGAGTGTAGGAAGGTGGCGTTGGGCTAAGGTAACATTGCGAAAGGGTAAACCTGTCCCGAGCATAGCAGCGCCAAGCTGAGTTTGTTTAGAGACGCGGATCCGGCGATCGTTTAATCGAGCTCCGTGACCGCGGCTAGCATGAAAACATTCATGACGTAAGGGGTCATAGATGACGGCATGTTCGATACGATTTTTTATTCGTAAAGCGATAGAAACAGAGAAAAAAGGAAAGCCGTGCAGGTAATTGCTGGTACCATCAAGAGGATCAATCAGCCACACAGCTTCAGCATCCTCATTATATGTACCGCTTTCTTCTGCAATAATACCATGCTCAGGATATGCTTTATGAATCGTATTAATAATGGCTTGTTCAGCTTTTACATCCACCTCGCTGAAATATTCTTCATTACTTTTAGCAGTAATTTTCACACGATCAAGCTGCTCCATATGGCGAATGATAATATCACCCGCTTGACGCGCAGCATTGATAGCAATATTCAAAAGTGGTTGCATGATAAGGCTCGTATTAGCAAAACCTGGGATTGTAACACAATTAATTTTAATGTAGGTATTTCTTGTAAATGTACGGGGAGTTAATAGGTTGGTATACTGATGCAAAGATACGGCTTTTTCTAGTTTTAAGCAGGGTTTTGCGCTCATCATGAAATTAAATTCCATTCGCATTGTCTTAGTTGCTACAACTCACCCAGGTAATATTGGCTCCGCGGCACGTGCCATGAAGACGATGGGGCTTGAGCGTTTATATTTGGTTTCACCTAAATTGTTTCCTGCGCGAAAAGCGTATGAACTTGCTGCGGGTGCAGATAGTGTATTGGAAAAAGCGATGGTTACAGAGTCACTTTCGGAGGCGTTAGAAGGTTGTCAGTTAGTTTTTGCTACCAGCGCTAGAGCGCGTGATTTGGGATTGCCAGGATTTATCCCGGCTCAGATGGCTGAATTTATTAGGCAAAAAGATTTAACGGAAATTGCTATTGTATTCGGTAGAGAGCATGCGGGATTGACCAACGATGAGTTGCTGCATTGTCATTATCATGTTCATATTCCTAGTAATCCAGACTATAGTTCCCTCAATCTTGCTCAAGCGGTGCAAATCATTGCCTATGAGCTCAGGATGAAATTACTATCACCCAAGGCAGAAGTAGAGAAGAGGGCTGGGCAATTGGCGACTAGTGGTGAGGTAGAACAATTTTATACTCATTTAGAAGACGTATTAATTGCGATTGATTTTTTAAAACCCTCAAATCCAAAAAAATTGTTGCAGCGTTTACGCCGCTTATTTAACCGAACACAGCTTGAAGCAGTCGAAGTTAAGATTTTACGTGGTATATTAACGAATATTAGAAAAGCGTTGGGAAAAAATTAGGTGAGGCTTATATGCAGACACGACCTATTTATTTCGATTACATGGCTACGACGCCTGTTGATCCTCAGGTCATTGAAGTCATGCTGCAATACCTTGGCCCTGCGGCGCATTTTGGTAATCCTGCTTCAGCGACGCACCATTATGGAAAAATGGCTGCTCTTGCAGTGGAGCGGGCGCGTTCTCAAATCGCAGGGGTTATCAATGCAACACCAGAAGACATTATCTTTACCTCAGGTGCCACAGAAGCAAACAATTTAGCTATCCTAGGCTCGGCGCGCTTTTATAAGCGTAAAGGCCGACACGCCATCACGATGAAAACAGAGCATAAGGCGGTATTAGATAGTTTTCATCAATTAGAAAAAGAAGGTTTTCAAGTTACTTATTTAGATCCTAAAGAAGATGGTTTACTTGATCGCTTTTTATTAGAAGAAGCCCTGCGCCCCGATACTATTTTAGTGTCTATCATGCATGTGAATAATGAAATTGGGGTTATACAAGATATTGAAGCTATTGGGACTATGCTGCGAGGAAAAGGTATTATTTTTCATGTCGATGCAGCGCAAAGTGCGGGTAAAATAAGGGTTGATTTAAAAAAATTATCGGTTGACTTAATGGCTTTTTCTGCCCACAAAAATTATGGCCCTAAAGGAATAGGAGCATTGTATGTGCGCCATAAGCCTCGCATCCGCTTACAACCTTTGAGTTTTGGCGGGGGACAGGAAGGGGGATTACGGCCAGGTACTTTACCTACGCATCAAATTGTAGGCATGGGGGAAGCTTTTGCCCTGGGTGAAGCTTTAAGGGAGGCGGAACAAGCGCGCATTCTAAAATTAAGCCAGCAATTATGGGAGGGTATTTCTCATTTACCGGGTATCCATTTAAATGGCAGCGCTATAGAGCGGGTCGCTGGGAATCTTAACTTTAGTTTTAGCGGTATTGATGGGGAGGCGCTTTTACCTGCTTTGAGTGAATTGGCTGTGTCCAATACGTCGGCTTGCTCTTCCGCCAGTTTTCAACCTTCTTATGTATTACGCGCTTTGGGTTTAAGTGCAGCGCTTGCTAAAAGCGCAGTGCGTTTATCATTGGGTCGCTTTACTACAGAAGAAGATATTAAAGCAGCCATAGCAATTATTAATCAAAAAATTCCTACTTTATTGTAGGTATACGCTATAATATATACCCTCTCGCCTCACTTGGAGTTAATATGAGCGAAGTTATGCAACATAGCAATAATTCAAACGGTACTATTACCTTTAGTGAGGATGCTACTCGCCATGTATTAGCGTATATAGCGAAAGAAAAAGATTGCACCGGTATTCGTTTATCCGTTAAAAAAACAGGTTGCTCTGGGTTATCCTACGTAGTGGACTATGTTAAGGCACCTTTGGCTAATGATATTATTTTTCCTTTAGCAAATAATTACGTAGTTTGTGTGGACAAAGGTAGTTATCCCTATTTGAAGGGAATGCACGTGGATTATGTTAAACAAGGTTTAAATTATAAATTCACTTTTGATAATCCTAATCAGACGGGGCAGTGCGGCTGCGGTGAGAGTTTTACTGTCTAAAGGTAGAAATCTAAAACCTCTGCTACACTAACCTTTATACAAACTTATTGATAAAGGATTGTCAATGCAAAAAATATACGGTTTGTTCTTCATTCTATTGTCATTCGCTGTCTTCGCTCAAGAGCGTGAGGTAGCGCTGACCATCGATGACCTACCTTTAGTAGGTTCCCGCATGGATACCCCAGGAAATCGGCAACGTTCTACCGAGCGTTTTGCCCGCATGGTGCAGGTGTTGAAAGAAAATAATGTTCCGGCTGTTGGCTTTGTGATTGGCGGAGCTATAGAAAAAGGCCAATGGCAATTTCTGGAAGATTTTAAAAATGCTGGACTAACGATTGGGAATCATACTTACTCGCATTTGAGCCTAAATCAAATGAATGCTGATAAATATATAGCTGATATAGCCCGCGCTGACAAAGTCCTTTCTCCCCTGATGCAGGGAGAGCCTAAATATTTTCGCTATCCCTATTTGGCTGAGGGAAATAGGACAAGTAAGCCAATTGTTGTTGAGTATTTAAATAACAATCATTATGTCATTGCGCCGGTAACTATTGATAGTAAGGATTTTCGCTTTAATGAAGAGCTTTACCACGTACCTTACCGGGCACGAGAACAATACATTAATAGTAAGATGAAACAACGTTATTTATCTTATATTTGGCAACAAACGTTGCGGGCTGAGAAAAAAGCAAATGGAAAGCCTGTAAAACAAATTCTTTTAATCCACGCAAACTTGCTTAATAGCTATCTTTTGGACGAAGTTATCGAGATGTATAAGCAAAATGGTTATAAATTCATTACGCTAACCGAGGCGTTGAAAAACCCTGCTCCGGTCATTAATTATCCAGCGGCTCCTCTCGAGGATAATGCAGGTCAGAAACTTCAAGATAGGTTATTGCCCGTCACGCATTAGTACCTGATTATACCTCTCCCCGCCGGGGAGAGGGTAGGGTGAGGGGATATCTATCACCTCAAGAAATCATGCGTTGCTAATTGATAAGTATTTAAAAAATTATCCTGTACTACCGTTGCTTGATTATCAATTGCTTTTAATGTGGCTGACTTTTTAAGCACGCCGGTTTTGAATTGCCAATTTTTTGGCAGCTTTAGTTGACTACCTAATCGAGCTAACGAATCAGGCGTTTGTTTGATCTTTTGAATGCTATAAGACTGCATAACATAAACATTCCCTTTGGGATCAATAAGCTCATACACAGGTTTTCCTGCTTTATATATCCAAGTCGTCTGGCGATTAACAATGTGCTGTTTGTAAGGAGCTCCTGATTTGAGTAAATCGAAAGGACTGATTTCTAATACACCAGCTTCCCTCATAGACAAACCACAAATCGATTTGGTTGTAGGATTAACCAGCGTTGATTTATGTAAACCATCTATTACCCAATAACGCGGGCCATTAAGGTGTACTCGAGACGATTTGGTTTCTTTTTTGACACAAACATCGGTTACTTTTTTCCAAGCCTTTTGGGGACACGAATTAAGGCCAATAGTGTTGTACACCGCATACTGTGAGAATGTTTTGGGGATAATCACTTCACAATACCGTTCACCACGCATATTAGATTTGCTACCGGCATGCGTTGTTGCAAATAAAAAGCACAAAGCTAATACAAAAAGAGGACGTTTCACTAAACTTGAAAAAAATTCACTAGTCATTTTTTCACCTTTTTAATGAGAAATGGAAAAAATTTTCCTTTGATAAGCAATCTTAAGCATCTCATAAAATTAGAGTGGTTGCCAAGAGAAAGCCTTATGGTGATTGAGCTGTAGCGTCGCCTAAATAGCCCAAAATTTAATCAAAAAAGGCTTAATGTTCACTTAATAACTGAATATCATTAAAACAATATTTACATACTTTGAGATATTTGTTATTATATCACCCATGATGTTCGGTCTATGCATGGCTGAGTGGATTTATAAACAATTTTTATTTTGCTTGGAGATAAACAATGAGTGCCGTATTGCAGGATGTTCAACAATATAATGATGCTTTATCACAGCATGTTATTGGTGCAGTGAAAGGTTATCTCAATGCTGTAAGTAGCAAAGACGCTAATCTCAACTTATACCAACTAATTGTTGAAGAAGTTGAAGCGCCGTTGTTTCGTACGGTAATGGAGATGACTCGTTATAATCAATCAAAAGCAGCTCGGGTGCTTGGCGTAAGCCGTGGTACATTGCGTACGAAGTTAAAGCGCTATTTTGATGATGAGTTTATTGGAACCAGAGGTTTATAACCCCTGACTCTGTACGATACAATTTTTTTGAAATGATCGCCTTTGTTCGCAATGGCGCCCTCAAAAGTTGTATCGTATAGAGATCTACTGGCTTTTCAATAAGCAATTTGCTATTCTTAGTTACAAAGTCGGTTAGACAATCGCTCTTAACAATCGTTAGGAGAGGAAAGTCCGGGCTCCAAAGGGAAGGGTGCCAGGTAACACCTGGGAGGCGCAAGCCTACGGAAAGTGCCACAGAAATTATACCGCCTACTTATACGCTAGTATAATAGGTAAGGGTGAAATGGTGTGGTAAGAGCACACCGCGCATCTGGTAACAGATGTGGCAGGGCAAACCCCACCCGGAGCAAGACCAAATAGAAATCCAGTGATTGTAAAATCGCACGTATTGCCCTTTACGGGATTTGGGTAGGTTGCTTGAGGCAAATGGTGACGTTTGTCCTAGATGAATGATTGTCCACGACAGAACCCGGCTTACCGACCGACTTTTCTTTTCCCATCTTACCCACTCTGTGTAGATTCTGTAGTTTGCTCTACATTAAGCGTAATGTCTCCCACTTTCATTCGTTGGGTGCTAAATAATGTCAATAAAGCTCCAGACAAAACAATAACTACACCTATAATATAGCTTGATTTCATCGGCTCTCCCAAGAGTGTTACTCCGAAAATTAACACAAAGACAGGTTCAAGGACGGATAAAACCGCTGCTTTTTCAGAGCTGATATAATTTAGGCTAAAAAGCAATAACAAAATAGGTATCGTTGTGGATACAACGCTTATACCTAATAAATTCAACCAAATCGACCCTGTGTTAGGCACGGTTAGACTTTGATTCATTAGCGATAAAATCAAGCAGGTGAACATACAGCCTAAACATACCATCAACGTAGAGAGGTGAGGAGAAAGCGTTGATATTTTTTTACTCGATATAATATAGCTTGCATATAAAAAGCCGGACATAATAGCGAGAAAAATACCTACCAGATCAAATTTCATTTCGTGTCTGTCAATAAAAAAACAAAGTCCCGCAATGATAATGACTACGGCATAGTAATAAATGCGGGGAATTTTTTGGCCGTATAAAAAATAATTTAATAACATTACCATGGCTGGATAAGTGAAAAATATTACCATGGCTAAACCTGAGCCAATATAAGGGCAGGCAATGAAATAAAGCATAGTGGATAAGGCATAAAAGATAGCGCCGTTCATAAAAGCAATGAGTAACTCCCTCAATGAGCTTTGTGCGTGTTTAATTTTAGGAAGCATAATAAGCCCAATCACAATACTTGAAATAAAAAATCGCCAAAATAGCATATTAGTGACGGAAATAGATTCTTGCATAACGCTTAGGCCAAAATAGCCAACAAAACCGTATAAAAATCCCGATGTTATGGCGAAAAATGAACCACGATGTTCTTTATTAATCATGATAAGCTGTCTTAGGGAAATGATAAAAGTGTATTATTTTTAATCTTTAGAGTAAACCACTTTTACTTGATTCTCGCTACAACTCGCTTTACCATCTTTTTTTTTACTTCGTTGAGTCTTTCGTATGATGCTTTGTATTGATGTAGGTAACTCCCATATTTATGGTGGGGTATTTAACAAGGGAGAATTATGTTTACGTTTTCGCCATACCTCCAAAGTGAGCACGTCGGATGAACTTGGCATATTTTTAAAAAATGTGTTGCGGGAGAATGAATGCTCTCCTGAGGATGTACGTGAAATTTCCATTTGCTCGGTGGTGCCGCAATTAGATTATTCATTGCGAGCCGCTTGTCTTAAATATTTTTCGGTCGAGCCATTTTTTTTGCAGGCTGGGGTAAAAACAGGTTTAAATATTAAATACCGTAACCCAAGCGAAGTAGGTGCTGATCGTATTGCCAATGCAATTGCAGCTACTCAAAAATTTCCTGATAAAAATTTAATTATTATTGATTTCGGTACAGCCACTACATTTTGCGTAGTCAACATGAATCGAGCTTATCTTGGCGGCGCGATTTTACCGGGTATTCGACTGGCGGTGGATGCTTTATCGAATAACACGGCTAAATTACCCCCGGTCGAGATTATTAAAATTGAAAATGCGGTAGGCCGCTCTACTATTGAAAGTATGCAATCGGGTATTTTTTATGGAGCAATGGGTGCGTGTCGTGAACTCCTTGAACGAATTAAAAAGGAAGCTTTTGCTGGACAAGAGGTATTGATTTTAGCAACAGGGGGGTTTGCATCGTTGTTTGAGAAGCAAGGTATTTATGATCATCATTTACCGGATTTAGTGTTGCAAGGAGTGCGCATAGCTGCAGAAATGGCGAAAGGGTAAGACGTTATCCCCACCAGATGTTCATTTATTTTCCACACCGTCTTTTTTTGTGTTTATTTAAGGCAACATAATAAATTTTATTTCATTTTTTTAACAAAAAGTGGAGTTTTTGCTTGACGATAGTGAAAATCTATTCCTATAGTGTAGAAAAGTGGTTTAAAATAACTAAAAAGTGGAGAATTGTGGGGAAGCAATTTCGCATCGTTTTAAGTTCCTAGTCCTGGGGTTAAGACGCTAGCACGAGGAAAATCTAAAGCGATGCGATTTTGTCCACAAAATAAAATTATGTTTCGTGGGATCAATGTAATTAACATCGATGGCAAAGGTCGCCTCGCGGTACCTACGCGTTACCGCGAGGCCTTACGCTCTTCGTTGGTAATAACTATTGATACGGAAGAAACCTGTTTACTGCTTTACCCGGCTTCGCAATGGCAAGTGATTGAGAGTAACTTGCAGCGATTGCCAAGCTTTAATGCAGCAGCACGAAGAATTCAGCGTTTATTAATTGGTCATGCAACAGACGTAGATTTAGATAACAATGGGCGATTATTGATTCCTCTTTTATTACGCGAATACGCCCATTTAGATAAAGAAGCTGTATTGATAGGGCAAGGGAATAAGTTTGAAGTTTGGGATAAATTGCTCTGGCAATCCAAACGTGAGCAGTGGTTAGAAGAAGAGGCATCCGATGCAGAGGGATTGCCCGATGAAATGAAAACTTTTTCTCTTTAAATGATGGAATAATGATGGCCGCACATCAATCAGTCTTACTACAAGAGTCAATCGACGGCTTGGCCATACAAGCTGATGGGATTTATATCGATGGAACTTTTGGTCGCGGCGGTCATAGCAGAGCCATTTTACAGCAGCTAAATGCATCAGGCCGGCTCATTGCTATTGATAAAGATCCCGAAGCTATTGAGTATGCTCGCCAGCATTTTGCGGATGATCCCCGTTTTTCTATTTTTCGCGGCTCGTTCGCTACGTTGCCAGATATCGCTGCTAAAGCGGGGGTATACGGCTCTGTTAGCGGTATTTTGCTAGATTTAGGTGTATCTTCACCACAATTAGATGATCCTAAACGAGGATTTAGCTTTACCCATGATGGGCCTTTAGATATGAGGATGGATTCTCTGCAAGATTTGGATGCAGCCCATTTTGTTAACCATGCATCAGTGGGTGAATTAGAAAAAGTTTTTAAAGAATACGGCGAAGAACGTTTTGCACGTCGTATAGCACAAGCTATCGTCGCGGCCCGACTCGAACAACCTATTTCCACAACAAAGGCATTAGCTGAAATTGTTAAAGCGGCCAATCCAAAATGGGAAAAACACAAGCACCCCGCAACAAGGGTTTTTCAGGCCATTCGTATTTACATCAATCAAGAATTAACTGATTTAATGGCCTGTCTTAAAGCTTGTATAGCTGTATTGGCTGTAAAAGGACGGTTAGCAGTTATTAGCTTTCATTCATTAGAAGACCGAATTGTTAAACAATTTATGCGTGCTCAGGAAGAAGGTATGGCCCCACCAAAAGGGGTGCCTATTAAGCATGCCGAGATAAAAACTTGTTTTAAACGCCTGGGTAAAGCGATTAAACCGCAGGCTTTAGAAATTAAAAATAATAGTCGAGCAAGAAGTGCTGTACTTAGGATAGGGGAGAAAATAGCATGAATGCTGCAGCAAGAGAGATCACTCAAAGTAATATTTTTAGTGGACAATTAAGTGAAGTACGATTGTCTAAGCAGTTTTATTTTCAGCTCTCGCTGCTTTTTGCGGTATTGTTTAGCGCTCTTTCGGTTATTTATATTACGAATTTACATCGGCTAACATTCAGTCAACTGCAAATGGCTGAGCAGCAATCGCACCAGTTACAATTACAATGGGGACAGTTATTGCTTGAACAAGCAAGTCTCGCAAGGCCTGCGCGTGTTCAAGAGTTAGCTACAAAAAAACTCCACATGGTATTGCCAGTAGACAAGCAAACCGTTATCTTGCACGCACGATGAAAAAAACGTACTACCAAGCAAGACTCATCGTAGTCTCTGCTTTTTTTATCTTTATATTGGCGGCACTTATTTGGCGGATGTTTGATCTGACCGTCATGGATCGGCAATTTTTATTAGGTCAAGGCGAAGCGCGTAGCCTTCGTTTAATGGATATCCCTGCCTATCGCGGGATGATTATTGACCGAGAAGGGGCTCCTTTAGCCGTAAGTACGCCTGTCCAATCGGTGTGGATTAACCCTAAAACATTCAACCCCAATGCCAAACAGCTCGGTAAACTTGTTCGTCTTTTAGGAATGTCGGAAGCCCAATTATCAAAGCGGGTTAAAGATGCTCAAGGACGAGAGTTTATTTATTTGCAGCGCCAGTTGTCTCCGATGATGGCTAAAAAGATTGAAGCGTTGAAAATTCCTGGGATTAATTTTCAAGAAGAATTCAAGCGTTATTATCCTGAAGGGGATAGCGTTTCACAACTGATTGGTTTCACCAATGTCGATGATAATGGCATTGAAGGGCTAGAGCTCGCGTATCAGCAATGGCTTATGGGCGTGAGTGGTAAAAAGCGCGTGGTTAAAGATCGCTTGGGGCGTGTGATAGAAGAGCTAGGAGTAGCTAAAGAACCGCGTCCAGGAAATTTATTGCAATTAAGTATTGATAGGCGCATCCAATTTTTTGCTTATTATGAATTACAAAATACGATTAATAAATTTGGTGCTAAATCAGGCTCAGTTGTCGTATTGGATGCGAAAACGGGAGAGGTTTTAGCGGCTGCTAATTACCCTTCATTTAATCCCAATGCGCGTTCGCGTTATGGATTGGATAGTTATCGTAATAAAGCGTTAACGGATACGTTTGAACCAGGGTCGGTCATGAAACCCTTTAGTATCGCAAGTGCTCTTGAGAGTGGGCATTTTACTCCAAAAACCATTATTGATACCGAACCGAGTTGGATGATGGTTCATGGTCATGTGATTCGCGATATCCATGATTATGGAGTGCTCGATGTAGTCGGCGTATTACAACGTTCGAGTAACGTGGGTGTATCTAAAATGGTTTTGGTAAGCCCGCCGGAGCAGCTGATTGGCCTATTGACTAAAGCAGGGATTAGCCAACGGACTGAAAGCGGCTATCCTGGTGAAAGTGACGGCTCTATTGTTAAAGTAGCGGATGCAAATCCTTTCGTACTGGCCACCTTAGCGTTTGGGTATGGTATGTCGGTGACGCCCTTACAGCTAGCAAAAAGTTATTTAATTTTTGCTAATGATGGGCGGCTTTTACCCATTAGCTTATTACGGAGCAACGGCCCAGTAACTCAAGGGGTGCAAGTGATCAAACCTAAAACAGCCAAAGAAGTATTAGCTATGATGGAGGCTGTAGTTAATGGCGAGGAAGCTACGGGAAAACAAGCGCAAGTGCCGGGTTATCGGGTAGCAGGAAAAACGGGAACAGCCCGTATAGCTGGCAAAAAAGGCTATGAAGAGAATCGGCACATTGCTAGTTTTGTAGGTATCGCACCCGTTTCTGATCCGAGATTAATCGTGGCGGTGATTATTCATGAGCCTACCCGGCATGGTTATTATGCAGCGGGTGTCGCAGCGCCGCTTTTCGCTAAAGTCATGGGAGCAGCTCTTCGCATATTGGATGTTCCGCCTGATCAGCCGAGGACCACATGAAATTAAATCATTTATTAGATCCTTGGGTTAAAACAGATGTTACTAACCCTATAATCGGTTTAGAAAATGACAGTCGCCGTATAAAGCCAGGCGACTTATTTTTTGCTTATCCTGGTGCTTTAGCAGATGGGCGATTATTTATTGAGCGCGCGGTTGCAGCAGGGGCGGCTGCGATTATTTATGAGCCTAAGGATTATCCCAAAGCTAGTCATTTACCGGCAAACATACCGTGTATTGCTGTACCGGATTTAGTTTCTAAACTGGCAGCCATTGCTTGCCGGTTTTATGCAGATCCTACGAGCCGCTTATCAGTCACAGGCGTGACGGGGACGAACGGGAAAACCACCATTGCTTACCAACTGGCTCAAGCCTATGATTTACTAGGACAAGGCGCTGCTTATATCGGGACAATAGGTCAAGGTAAGGTTCACTCGCTAAAGCCTTTATTGAATACCACGCCTGATGGATTATGCTTACAAAAACTTTTTCATGATTATGAAAAGCAAGGCTTAAAACAGGTTGCTATGGAAGTTTCATCGCATGCACTAGCACAAAACCGCGTTGATCATATTCATTTTAGAGGGGCTATTTATACGAATTTAACGCTTGATCATTTGGATTATCACCAGACCATGGATGCTTATGCAGAAGCCAAATCACGCTTATTTGCCATGTCTTCACTAGCATGGGCGGTCATTAATCATGATGATGCTTACGCCCCATTAATGATGAAAAAGCTTGACTCTAACTGTCAGAAAATAACATATGGGTTGAAAGACGGGGCTGATGTTCGTGCTCTAAATTATCAGATTAGTATGGTAGATAGCCAAATAGAAGTGATGTCACCCTGGGGCCGTCATCAATTTCAAGTTCATTTATTAGGGCAGTTTAATATTTATAATAGCTTGGCGGTATTTGCGAGCTTATTGGCGAATGGCATGCACCTAGATGATGTAGTGAACATCATGAATCAATTGCAGCCTTCTTTGGGGCGAATGGAGGTTGTAGCTAAAAACCCTTGTGTCATTGTAGATTATGCGCATACGCCGGATGCGCTAGAAAACGTTTTAACTACCCTTAAACAATTAAAACAAGGGCGCTTAGGCGTAGTCTTTGGTTGTGGGGGTGATAGAGATAAGACCAAACGCCCCATTATGGGCCGCATCGCCAGTCAGTATGCTGATTTTGTTATTGTAACCAGTGATAATCCGCGCACGGAAGAGCCTAACACAATTATTGATGAAATTAGCGAGGGGCTAACTCCTAATGCCGAAACAATAAAAATTGTAGACAGAAAAGAAGCCATTCAGTATGCCTTAAACCTTACAAAGGATAAAGACATCCTACTGATTGCAGGCAAAGGTCATGAAAATTATCAGCAAATAGGGAAAGAGCGGTTTGAATTTTCAGATCAAGCCGTGGTGAGAGAATTGCTGGCATTACGTGAACACTGACGATTCAACAGGCCCTAATGATCGATAGAAATTCTCTCATCAAATACAAAACAACGGCCTTCCCATAAAGAGTCGCTTGCAGGGATTGAATCTAAGTAATTTAGAATGCCACCGTCTAATTGATAAACATCTTTAAAGCCTAATTTTTTCAAATAAGCCGTCGACTTTTCACAGCGAATACCACCGGTACAAAACATTGCCACTTTTTTATCTTTTTTATCCAATAAATGAGTTTTAACGTATGCTGGGAAGTCTCTAAAATTTTCTGTATTTGGATTGACGGCATGTTTAAAGGTGCCTAATTCGACTTCGTAATCATTGCGGGTATCAATCACTAAAACATTGGGATCGCTGATTAAGTTGTTCCATTCGGTTGGTGAAACACGATGACCGGTTGATTGTAGGGGATCAATGCCTTCAACGCCAAGTGTTACAATTTCTTTGCGAAACTTAACTTTTGCTTTTTCAAAAGGCATCATATCGTCATACCGCTCCCGGAAAAATAAGTCGGCTAAGCGAGGATCATTCCTTAAATAGTTATATAAACCTACTACGTTGTCAGGCGTACCGGCAAAGCTGCCGTTCAACCCTTCATGAGCTAGGATAATAGTCCCTAGTATATCGTGAGCTTTCATTGCATCGAGCAAAGGAAACTTCATGGTTTCATAATCATCTAGCGGAATAAATTTATAAAAAGAAGCTATGACATATTTTTTCATTTGAAAGACCTAATTCCAAATAACACTAATTTTTAGCAGTAAGATACCATATTTTGCGCAAATTGAGAAAGAAGGAAAAGTAATTTATAAACAGGTTGATATACCCAATATCGATCGTATTCGTGGATCGAAGATATTCGGTTGGTAATAACCAAAACTGTGTCGGTGATGAGCATCTCGTTGGGTTAGGAAGGCGGCTTTTTTGCCACAAGCTTTTTTTAATAGTTTAGTATCCTCGCTAGGATCATATACGCTTAAGGAAAACGCTTGCCAATTTTTGGCAGACGGGGGGCTAGGTAGAGTTTGCGACGAGGATGGTTTTTGAGGTGGATCCAAACGGTAATGTTGATGAAGTTTTTGGCTGAGAATAAATACCGCTTTGTTTTTAGCTTCAATGGTGTGGCCAGCAATATGAGGGGTGCAGAGGGTTGCCCGATTTATAATAGCGTCGCTTATGTTGGGTTCATGGCTGTATACGTCAGTACAGTAAGTAATTTTAGAGGTTTTTAGTAAATCTTCCTCGTTAATAATTCCTCCTCTTGCCGTATTAATAATAATGACGTCTGATTTTAATTGTTCAAGTGTGTGTTTATTTAATAAATGAGCACTGGGGTAGGGTGGGGTCTCATGTAGATTGGCATGGATGCAGAGTAAATCACAGCGAGTTAACTCTTTAAAAGCACATGAATAAAAGGTTTTATCGACAAGGGCTTTGGGTGGATCATAACAGATGACTTCGAAGCCTAAAGCTTGCAAACGAGCATGAACCTCTTTACCTACATGGCCTACACCAATAAGGCCTGCTATTTTGCCGCGCAATTTTTCTTGCTTTTCTAAGCAAGCTAACGTGGTTACCACGTAATCAGCTACGGCATCGGCATTACAGCCTTTGGCATCAAAAAGGGATATTTTTGCACGGGCTAAGTAACTTTTATCAATGTGATCATTGCCACTACTAGCTGTTGCCACACATTGAATTTGACTTCCTTCTAGGAGGTTAGCCGTTACTTTTAAAGTGGAGCGGCAAAGTAAAATGTTGTGATGAGGTAATAAAGTTTTTATCTCTTCAAGGCTATGATAGCGCGTCAGTTCAAATGCTGGGTGAAACGCTTCTTTTAAATAGGGTAAAGAAGCATCGGCAAGAATTTTCATAAATTAAATACAGTTTGTAAAAAATTATAAGACCATAAAAGAGCTGGATTTAGAAACCAGCTAAGAAATCCTGTAAAGAGCAGGGCGAGTAAAATGAAAAAGCCATAGGGTTCTAATTTTAGGTAGTACCACGCTTGCTTGGGAGGTAAAAGGCTTGCAATAATCCGGCTGCCATCTAATGGAGGGATTGGAATGAGGTTTAGAAACGCTAAAATTAAGTTAATGACGATGCCCGCTTGAGCAGCTAACAATATAAATACGCTTACTTTCGAAGCTTCGCCATGGAAAAGCGTGGTTACCTTAAAAATCAAAGCCCATAAAATCGCCATAATCAAATTGGAGAGAGGGCCTGCTGCTGCAACGAATGCGGAATCTCGCCTAGGTTTTCGTAAAAGACGGCTGTTAATAGGAACAGGCTTTGCAAAGCCAAATACAAATTGAAACCCACTTAAAATAGCAACAAAAATAGGTACTATGATAGTACCGATTAAATCGATATGGCGAAGCGGGTTAATGCTGAGACGCCCTAGCATTTTAGCCGTGGAGTCGCCACATAAATTAGCAACAAAAGCATGGGCTGCTTCGTGCAAAGTGATTGCCAGTAATACAGGAATAGCCCATACTGCTATTTTTTGAATAAGTGTTAAAGTCAGCATATAAATCTCATGAGTGGGAAGCCTATTTTAGATGAAGGCATCGATTTATACTATAGCTTTAAAAATACCCTTGATTATGCTCTGCCGCGCCAAGGTTACGGAAATTTATACTGCAAAATAAGAAGGAGATATATGTTGACCCCGTTTGAGCGTTTATGGTCTTTTATGATAAAACCCTGGGTGATGGTTGCTTATGTTGGGTTCATTGTTCTCGGCATTTTTTATATGGATCAGCCGATTGCCTATTTTTTTCATGATTTTAACTTCCGGTCAACGCAACCGCTCTTAGTTTGGATTACTTATTTAGGAACTAATAAATTATACATAGGGGGCTTATTGTTATTGGCTCTTTTTTTTCGTTATGTGAGGCCGTATAAGCAAATAGAAAAACAAGTTTGGTTTTTATGGTTATGCGTGGTTATTCCTAATGTGATTTGTACGATTTTAAAAATAGTATGCGGACGAGCAAGGCCGGATTTATTATTTAATGAGCATATTTATGGGTTTTTTGGCTTAAAGACCAATTCGTTATTCTGGTCATTTCCTTCGGGCCATACCTCCACTGTTATGGGGCTGGCATTTGGGTTATGTATCCTATTTCCTTATTATTACGTTGCTTTTATTTTGGTAGGATTCATTGTCGTATTGTCCAGGGTTTTGTTAACTTATCATTATTTAAGTGATGTTTTGGCGGCAGGTTATCTTGCATTATTAGAAGTAGGCCTGATTTATTGGTGGCTTCGAAGTAAACTAAACGCTAAATCCCCGAAGGCTGCATGAATTTAGTGCTGGTTATGGATACCGTAGTCAAGCCACGGTAATTTGATTTGGGCAGTAGCCAATGGTCAACGGACCCTAAGACGGCTATAAATCTTGGATCAACCTGCGATATAATGGGCAAATTTATAGGTGAGAGCGAAGGATGTTAGTGGATCGTCCCAATGAGTTATCTATTATTATTCCGGTTTATAACGAAGCCGATAATGTAGAAACGTTATATCAAGAAATAGCGGCTTCACTGCCTGCGCAAGCGTATAGTTTTGAAGTGATTTTTGTAGATGATGGCAGCACGGATAATACGCCGGAGCAATTAAAAAAGTTGGCTCGCCTTCATAACAATGTGCGCGTGCGTGAGCATAAAAAAAATTATGGTCAAAGTGCCGCGTTAGTAACGGGCGCTAAGGCCGCACAGTATCCGTTATTAATTACCTTAGATGGGGATGGGCAAAATGATCCTCATGACATCCCTTATCTTTTAGAGCAATGGGTGGATAATCGTACGGTTATTTTAGGTAATCGAAAGAAACGAGATGATAATAAGCTGCGTCGGCTATCTTCACGCATTGGTAATAGTATTCGGCAATGGTGTTTGGCTGATGATTGTCCAGATACCGGATGCAGTCTTAAAATTTTTCCTCGTGAGGCGTTTTTGGCATTACCTCATTTCAATCATTTACATCGATTCCTGCCGGCGTTGTTTAAACGCGCAGGGTTTAAATTAGTGAATGTACCAGTCAACCATCGCCCACGCTTGCATGGGGTTTCCAAGTATGGGGTAATGAACCGTTTATTTGTTGGCATCCACGATTTAGTGGGGGTGCGTTGGTTAATTAAACGTCCATGTGCTCCAGAGGTGTATGATTATGAATAGTGAATATATTTGGCTTGCCATTGGTCTCATAGGGCAGGGGATTTTTTCGGCTCGATTTATTGTGCAGTGGTTGGTCAGTGAAAAAGTCAAAAAAAGTGTTATCCCTGTCGCATTTTGGTACTTAAGTTTATTTGGAGGTATTACGCTTTTGTTGTACTCCATTTATAAACGCGACCCTGTATTTATTATTGGACAGGCTAGTGGGGTTTTTATTTATTCGCGTAATTTATTTTTAATCCAGCGGGAGCGTCTGTCGCGAGCGGAAAAATTACAACGAGCTGGCTAAGCTAATTAGGGTGCGGTTTTTTATGTTGACGCCCCGCGGCTTGACCGCGTGGTCCATGCATAGGTGTAGATAACCGCACCATTCCAAGTAAGGATGCTTAAGTGAGATTTATTTTAAGTTTACTGTTTTTGCTGCATTCTTTAGTTAGCTGTGCTGATCCTTCATCACCTCAAATAAAAGTAGATTTATTTCTTTCATCCACCTGTTCTCATTGTCATAAGGTAGATATTTTTTTTCAGGCGTTGGAAAAAAATAAACCTTGGTTGACGGTGCATCGACATATAATTAATAAGGATAAAAAAGCTTTACAATTGTTTTATCAGCGGTTGCGCCAATACAATTCGGTCAATTTTTCTGTACCCAGTATTTTTTTCTGCGATTCGCATTGGATAGGTTTTAGTGAGGCGAACACCACAGGAGAAACGATATTAAAAGGGCTTAGTTATTGTCGACAGAAAATTATGGAGCAAAAGGGATTAACGAAATCTACTATTAATGTATTACAAAAATGGGGCGCAGCAACCCAATTTCAGCTTGATAAAAAAGCAAGGCGCTCGATATTTTCTTCAGTTATTACTACCGCCTTCACGGATGCTTTAAGCCCCTGCTCATTATTTTTGTTTTCCCTTTTACTGGTGTTTTTATGGTCATACCCGCACTATCAGCTAAAGGTAGGGGGAATTTTCCTATTGGCTTTGGGGATGGTCCATTATCTCCAAGCGGTACACTCTGCTTTTTATTATCAAATAACGCCTAGGCTTAGATTATTTGAGGCTTTAGTGGGCGGCGCGTGGCTTTGGATTTTATTTAATATTTATCGGCAAAAAACACCAAAGCAGGCGGCTAAGCTTAAATCTTATCATTGGATTGTTATACCCCTATTAGTTTTTGCGGTGTATGTTTATCAGCAAACTTGTATTTTTAACGCCCCATTGGTTTTAGAACAATGGTTAGATGAGCAATCATTAGTCCCTGCAAACTATCTTTTTTATCAAGTGAGTTACCAGGTTTTTTATTTGCTTCCATTCGTCTTATTCCTTTTTTTATATGTGTTTCTCGCAAAAAAAGAATTTTTAAAGCGCTATGAAGATCAATTAAAAAAAGCAGGCTATTTTATAAGTATCAGTATGAGTATGATTTTAATTATCTACCCTGATTTATTGTCTAGCTTAGCGGTTTCTATTGTTATTTTATTAATATCTTTGGTTTTTGGATGGTTATTTAGAAAACGAAGCGTTTGATAAATGTTATAATGGTGGACAAAAATAGCTTGCGGACCTACCATATCGTGCATTATCGCAACATATAAAGGCGTTACCATGAGTAAATTAAGAGATATTCCAATTATTGTTGAAAGCGGGCAAAAGTATAAAACAAGCCAGGGAATTGTTGCGATCAAAGATGGGGTAAAGGCAAGCGAGGGTGAGCATAAGCGCTTAGCGAAGCCTGAATGGTTACGCATTGTTAATCAAATTACGCCCGCTTACAGCAAAGTAAAAGAGCGAGTTAAAGAACACCGCCTTTCCACCGTGTGTGAAGAAGCCAAGTGTCCTAATATTGCAGAGTGTTGGTCACATGGCACAGCGACGATTATGCTGATGGGATCGATTTGCACCCGCGCTTGCCGCTTTTGTTCGGTAGATACAGGAAATCCTCATGGTTGGCTTGATCAAGAAGAGCCTAAAAATACAGCGAAAACAGTAGCCTTAATGAACCTCGATTACGTGGTGTTGACTTCAGTTAATCGGGATGATTTAGCGGATGGGGGTGCTAAGCATTATGCTGATTCGATAAGAGCGATTAAAGCAGAATCTCCTAAAACTAAAATAGAAGCGCTCACTCCGGATTTTCAAGGCAAATATCAAGATGTAGCGGTTTTATTAGATAGCGGTGTCGATGTATTTGCACAAAATGTAGAAACGGTCGAGCGTTTAACTCATCCCGTGCGAGATAATAGGGCAGGGTATTGGCAAACGCTGAATGTCTTGGGTTTTGCTAAAGAATATCGCCCTGATGTTTTAACCAAAACCAGCTTGATGTTAGGTTTGGGCGAGACGGATGAGGAAATTATTCAAACCATGGATGATTTACGGGCAAAGAAAGTGGATATTTTAACGTTGGGTCAATACTTACAGCCAACCAAAAATCACTTACCCATTGCTCGCTATGTTACGCCGGAGGAATTTAAGCAATTTCGTCAAATCGGTCTTGAAAAGGGTTTTTTTGAAGTCGCATCTGGGCCTTTAGTACGCTCAAGTTACCGCGCGGATCGTGTTTTTAAGCGGGATAATTTAGGTCTTTAGTAGAAATTTTATAGCCCTCACTGCCATTAAGTTAAGACGCAATTTCGACATCCCGCGAACAAGTCGCGGCACGTGGGCTAGAAAAAACTCCTTAACTTAACGGCAGTGACTATGCAACCGGCTTGATGGGTAACATTTCAAACCGGTTGCACAAACGCTGTTATCAATAGGGTGTTAACGCTCACTCGCGAAATAAGTATCATATAAATTCAAATAAAAACTTTCCTGCTCTAACTGCTGAATTTGCTGATTAATTTGTTGGATAAGCATTTGATTTTGGGGGGTGGACATAATACCAATGCCTTGCCCGACAACCAGGGCTGGGCCAACCGTTGTAAATTGCCCGCCACCATTTAATTTCCAGTAATTAGCGCTAGATTCATGGGTGAACGCAGATGCAATTTCTCCATTGGTCAAGGCAGCGATAAGATTTTCCATGGTGTCATACTGCATAATTTCAAATTGGTCCGTAAAATGGGTTAATAAATAATTGTTAAACACACCACCATCGCGGTTCCCTTTAATAATCCCGACTTTTTTACCTACCAACTGCTCTAAAGATTGAATGGCATTATTGTTTTTTAAAATTAAAAAAGTACCTTTGCTTAATACATAAGGCAGGCTATAAATAAATTTAGCGGATGGTGCTGAATCAATAGTTA
>JAGVKL010000023.1 GCA_020050595.1 Legionellales bacterium | reverse complement strand
TTTTATGCACTTCAATAACTTCATGACTTATTTAATTTTTTTTATTTTTTTTGCGCCGATTTTTCAGAGCCCGTAAGGAGCAAAGCGGATTACGGGGATCACGCTACAACCCATTGTTAGCCTAAGTTCCGCGACTTGTTCGTGGAATCCATGGACCCCGTGGACAAGCCACGGGGCGTAGGATCTGAGGTGAAATGTCAACAGACCTTAATGAGTGCAAATGTGTTTGCGCATTATTATTGTTTTTGTTGTTATATACCCAAGATGCTTCAAAAATAGCATTTTGAAGTATCTTGGGTATATATGGGGAGCGTATCATTCGTTGAGAAACCCCGTAATCCGCTTTGCTCCTTACGGGTTACGCAATTGGGTTTGAATTTGTCCCGATTCGCGCTCGCACCAATGCAACCAATATTCAGCACTGGGTTTGAGATGACGTTTTCCTTGGCTCCGCCTTAAGAAGCACCTCGCGTGAGACCTTCTCCTTCTTCCGCCTCTTCCGCTGGTTGGGCGCTAGTTGCAGGGGTTGATGGGGTTTGAGGCCTAACGGCGCTATCATAAGGTGGCCCTGCAGTGGCCATTCGGGTTGGCGCATCACCTAAGGTTGTTGTATCTGCAGGTGGGGTCATGGGCGCGGCCGGTCCTTGTGCCTTGCTTTGGCCGGGTTGCTCATCGTCCAGCAACAATATCTCATCTTGGTCCCTGGTGATGCCATCTTGTATGGCGGTACGTGTATCAGTGGCTTCTTGGTCTGTTTCCGCACGTTCTTCATTCTGGGCTTCGGTAGCTTCTGCTTTTTGCTGCGTCTTTCTTGCAGCTAACTTATTGACTAGCTTATCCAGTCTATCGACCCCCGCAACTAATAACTCACCTGCCCCTCCAGCATAGGCTGGCATGCGAGCTACTATGCCATTCATAGCGGATCGCCAGTCATCGCCAGATACCACATCGTCGGATTTTTTAGTGGGTTTTTTGGGTGGAGTCGGGGTATTTTGTTGTTTTTGTTCTGAAGGCTGCGCTGCGGTTCTTTTTACCCCAGATTGTTGTTGCGCTCCAGGTGTATCTTCAATAGCTAGAGGTGCGGATGCCGAAGGTTGTGGGGCGCTAGTCGCTGAAGTCGTAGGGTTTGCTTTTTCACGCAACGTCCTATCATAATCAGCCCTCTTAGTGCTATCACTTAGGGTTTCATAGGCGTTGTTCAGTCGACTAAAGGCATCAGCATCTCCCCCTTTGTCAGGGTGATTTTCTAAGGCAAGCGCCCTATAGGCCTTTTTTATCTCGGCAGCACTAGCATCAGAGGCCACACCTAAACGTTCATAAAGATTATCAGAGCTCAGATTGGCTGGCTTTAACGAGGGGGCGTCACCGGGCATTTTAAACCTCAACATATAATAATTTATTATTTTAATTATAGACGGTAATATGTAAAGTGGCCAAAATTTAATTACAAAGCTTGGGATAAAATGAATATCGATGATTTTCGTTATATGTGGCGGGGTAAGCAATTAGGCAGCCTAAGCCAGCAAAAAGCTAACCTATTATCCCCTATCGAGCTGCGTGGCGCAGGGAAAGAGCGAGCACTACTGCTGCTGCACGGCTTTTCCTCCTCACCAGCGGTTTATCGTGAGTTATTACCAGAGCTGCCTGCGTATGATGCAATTATTTGCCCCATTTTACCCGGGCATGGAGATAGTATCGAAGCTTTTACGCAGATTAAAGCCCAACACTGGCTAGATGAGGCAGAAAAAGCTTGCGAATCATTGATAACGCGCTATCAAAAAGTGGATGTGATGGGGCTTTCTTTGGGCGGGTTGTTGGCTTGCCATTTAAGTAAGCATTTTAAACTAAACCATCTCTATTTACTGGCCCCAGCACTCCATTTGCAATTGAATATGGCTATGGCGTTAAAATTAGCTCGTTTTTTACGATTTTTAGGGTTTAAGTATTTACGCAATCGGGCAGGCAATTTGCACTCCTCACGCCATCAAGAGATTGCCTATCGACAATTACCGATAAGCACGATTATTGAAATCTTAACCTTGATAAAAAACTTTAAATTTGAGCCGCCGACTTGCCCTGTAGATTTATTTTTAGGGTGTTTTGACGAAGTCATTAACTCCAAAGAGGTCGCAGAAAAGTTTAGTCATTTACCGAATTGCCGCACCCATTGGTTAGCTGAATCAGCGCATGTTTTACCACTGGATAGTGATTTAGCGTATATTATTGGTTGTTTGCGGGCTCAAACGTAAGTGTTATTTATTATACTCCGTATACTCTTGTACATCCGGGTAGCCTAAGTCGCGCATATCTAATACCGCACCTTGGAAAGCCATAAAATCTGCTTTTAAGGTAGGAATGTCGTAAAAATGAATATCACTGCTATCGGTAGCAAGCGTATGCTGGCGTCTCGCTGCATTCATCTCGGCAACGGATTTGTTATGGGTTTTAACAAAAGCACGCTGAGCGCGCAAGTAACGGCCGTTGAAGCGCGATTCTCCCCATAGCTCGACGTCCAATTTATCGACCATACCGCCTAATCCAACAAACGAATTGCCTCGGCCTCGGATAATTAATGAACGGCTTTTTACCCAATATAAGCTTAGTCGACCGTCTTTGATGTCTAAATTTGTTAAATTGGCTTTACCGCTTAGCTTTATAGTGGCTTTGCTAGAAATTGTGGTGACGAGATAAGGACTATTAATCCCACTAATTTCGGTGTATCCATCGCCTTTTACCACCAATTTGCGAAGGCCTATTTGACCGCGTAGTACGGTCTGGCCTTTATTATCTAAAATCAAATCCAGTAAGCTTGTGCGTAAACGTGGGCCTGATACAGTGCCTGCGCCATGGTATTCGAAAGCATTTAAATAACGACTGTCAATTTCAACATGAACGCTGCCATGCTGTGGATAGCCATCACCTAAGATGACATTTAACGTGCCGTTATTGACATAAGTGACGACGTAGGCCAAGTCGCGAGGATCACCTCGCAGGACAATGCGAGGTTTAGCATAACCGGTGTGAAGGCTTACATTAATAACACCGTCAACCAAAACGCGGGTAAAGGTGGAAGGTTGCAGCACTTTTTGCCCGCTATGAGGCGTAGTGGGTAAAGGCGTACGATGATCAGCGGAGCGCGGGCAGCCAGCTAATAAAGCGATAGAGCAGATAATAAGAACATACCGTACGAACATGATCATCATCATTCCTTAGCAATGTCTGATTACATTAGAGGAACTTCTGTTATTGTGCAACTCCTACGTTATTTCAGGATTAATCGGCGGTAGGCTTTTTTCTTGCTGCCGGGGCTTCTCCCTTTTTTGTAGATAAGTAACAAGGCTTTCCCATAAAGCCCTACCTTGCCAAGTTGTTTTTTGGGGTGGGCCGTATAGTTGCTTTGATAAAAGAGCCAATTGTTTTTTCAATAAGAGGTCTTGAGCGTGTGCTCCTACTTGTTCTAAATTTAAAAACTCGATATCTGGCCAGTGTAATTTGGCCCAATGAAGTATGGCGATTTCTGCTGCTTGGGGCTTATTTTTCTCGCAAGCCATTTGTACAGCATGCAATATTTTGCGCTTATTAGGGCGCGGACTCTTTTTTGCTTTTGACCATTGCCATAAAAGTAAAGTTATAACCCAGGCAACTGCAAAGCCTCCCGCCACCCACCAAGCTATGTGATTGGACGTTTGAGGTAAAATGACGGGCCCAGGTTCGAGAATAATCGGATTCGATGGTGTTGTTATCGCAGGTTTTAAAGCCTGGTGCACTAAAGATGCGGTCGGTTCCACATCCAATGTTCGTGCGGGTAATGAAGCCGTTTCTTCTTTGCCTGTATCGGTGTTAAACCACGTTAAATGTAAAGCGGGGATGGTAATTTTGCCTGCTTTATTAAAAATATAAGTGACTTTTATATCAGCCCGCCCAATTAATTCTTTTTGGTGGGCTATATTACGCAGCTCTGGCTTCTCACTATAACTATTAAATTGCGCATTATGTTCAAACTCCAGATGAGGCAATAATTGGGCAGGAACGCCTGCTGCTTGCAGAGTTACCGTGCGCACCAATGTGTCCCCTTCTTTGATTTTGGTATGGGGCTCTTCATAAACCTCAGTCAGGGCTACTTGTTTAGCGGGGAGCCAATAGGTACCGGAATACCCTAAGGGTGTTGGTTTGACATTTAATTTAACCGGCTTGGCATGAATGCTAATACGGCGAGGCATCGTATCAAAAACCAAGGCGTTAAAGGTAGGAGAAATAATTTTTAATTCCCCGCTTTTTTGTGGGAAAACAACGTAGTGTTGCTCTTCTACCGCAAAACGGTGCCCATTTAACACTTCCTCATGACGTTGTCCTTCACCTAGCGGGACTAAGAGGGCGTCCTTAACCTGGGGAGGGCGGTATTCAGCATCCATTAAACGCTGGCTGGTGTAGAGTTTGACGGTGTAAATGACTTGTTGATTTACCATTGGTTCTTGTGTACTGACCTCGGTTTTAATCATCACTTCTGCTTGTTGCGCTTCTTCTTGCATATCAGGGGTAGGAAGAGGCGTTGTCTTGGTGACATTAATGCTGGCAGGCATGGTTTGTTGGTGGCCAATTTGAATGGTAGGAATGGTTAAAAGGCCTGCTTTTTTGGGGGTAAGTAAAATAATCCACTGTAAAATCGATTGTGTCTTACCATTAATCATGCTGTAGGCATTGCTGCGTTCTGTCCCTACAATCGTGAAATCTTTTTGCAGCGGCGTTAAGTCAGGAAGATTGTTGCCTTGGGGGTTATCAATGGTAAAGATAAGGTGAAAGGCTTGCCCTAATGGGACCGTGGGTGGGGTGACTTGGACGGTGATGGCCGCAAAGGATAGGCTTTGTAAGAAGAGTAAGATAAATAGTAATTTAGTTTGATAATAGGTTTTCATTTGCATGTCCTTTAGATACCTTGATTACTGCCAAGCTCCCCCTCACCCTAACCCTCTCCCCGCAGGGGAGAGGGGATTATACGGGGTCCGACCCGGTCACATCGGTAACAGTTAATCTACATACCACCTTGCCTGCGTAAGTGATCCCGTAAAAATTTTTCTCGAAGCAAGCCGCCGGGATCATCTGGGATTAATTGTAACCACTGTTCTCTCGCTTGTTGTTTTTCTCGTTCACTTTGTGCTTGTTGATTCTGGTTTTGTTGCTCCTGGTTTTGCTGCTCTTGGTTTTGCTTATCCTGGTTTTGCTGCTCTTGGTTTTGCTTATCCTGGTTTTGCTGCTCTTGGTTTTGCTTATCCTGGTTTTGTTGCTCTTGATTTTGCTTATCCTGGTTTTGTTGCTCTTGATTTTGCTTATCCTGGTTTTGTTGCTCTTGGTTTTGCTTATCCTGGTTTTGCTGCTCTTGGTTTTGCTTATCCTGGTTTTGTTGCTCTTGGTTTTGCTTATCCTGGTTTTGTTGCTCTTGGTTTTGCTTATCCCGATCCTCTTGCTGCTTTAGTAATTCTTCTACTATTTTCCGGTTATGCAAAGCGTCTTGATGAGTGGGATTTGTTTTTAAGGTTTGATCATAGGCTTTAATGGCTTCTTTATAGCGCCCTAAGTGAGCCAAGGCGTTACCTTCATTGTAAAAAGCTTCTGGATTATTAAAAGACTGATAAAGCGTTGCCGCTCTTTGATAATCTTTCGCCCGATAAGCCGATGCAGCACGCCAATCGCTGTCTTTAAAGGTATCTGCAGCCGCTTTATAATCCCCCTGCTTCATCATGCGCATCGCTTGTTGATCGTTCGTAGCCCACAAATCTACCCAATTAAAAGCATGACTGGTAAACGGTAAGCCAAAAGAAAGAGCCATCAGTAAAAGTCTCATGCGGTTAGCCCCTTAAGCCATCCTCGGCGAAATACGGGTAATAAGAAGGCCAATGCGGGGATTAAAAACCATCGCCCTTGATCACGCCACAGAGGGATTTCATCGTCGCTATTACTTGTGTATTGCTGGGTTATTTTTGTAGCAGCTAGCCATTGCTCGATATCTTGATTCGTATTGGTAAAGGCTATCAATCGCCCTCCGCCAGCACTAGCCAGTTGCTGAAAAGCAGTAGCGATGCTAGTTTGATGCCCTAAAAGGGGAATAATGGATGTCCGAATCCCAAGCTTTGCTAACGCGCTAGCTTCATTAATCGCTTCTTTAGAAGGTGCTGAACCGCTTAAAACTAATAATTCTCCTCGCTTAAAACCTGCTGCTGTAATTAATTGGGCTGCTTGTGCTAAGGCGCTTGATAGTTGTTGACCTTCCACCGGCATGATATCGAGTGTGAGAGACGATAACAATGCATCGATGGTTTGCCCATCATCGGTTAATGGTGAAACTACGAAAGGCTCGCTGGTATAAACCACTAAGCCCAATTGGCCTGCACCCTGGTGTAAAAATAAATCATGCAACTTGAATTTAGCGCGGGTTAATCGATCCGGCGTAAGGTCATTCATTAACATTTGCTCCGACATATCCAACACTAACACCCGAGGCTTAATTTCCTTGTAAGTAGGCATAGGCAGACGAGACCAGGTAGGCCCAGCTAAGCTAATGATCATAAAAAAGAGACTAAGTAAAAGCCAACTTATCGCAAAGGCTTGCCGCTGCTCGATGCCTTTTGACGCGATTAAATAAGGCAGCAAATGCGAATCGCATACTTTATCCCAAGCGCTAAAGCTGTATTTTTGCCGCCACCGGTAGACGAGCAAAAGGGCTAATGGCAATAAAGCCAATAACCACCAAGGCCTTAAAAAGTGAAATGCAGATATCATGCAGAAGTCCTCCGACGATAATACCGCGCTGCAAACCAATAAAAAAATAAAACCAGTGCTAAGGCTAAGGGCCACGCATAATAATCATGTTGGGGGCGAACGGTTGCTTCTTCTTGCGAAACGGTTTCCATTTCATTAATGCTTTTATAAATAGCATCCAAAGATTTGATATCGGTCGCTCGGAAATACCGCCCACCGGTTATCTTTGCTACCTCTTCTAACGTGTCCTCATCCAAATCAGCAGTCGCATTCATATTGAAAAATAAGCCATTCATAATGCGTGGATCAATGTCCGAACCCAACCCAATGGTATAAATTTTAATACCATCCGCTTTGGCTAATTCTGCAGCTTTTAATGGGGGTAATACCCCAGAATTATTTACGCCATCGGTTAGTAAAATAATAATTCGCCCTTTTGCTGGCATATTTTGTAGGCGTTTGACTGCCAATCCTAACGCATCGCCAATGGATGTTGTTTTGCCGGCTAAACCCACCGTTGCATCCGCTAAGCGCAATAACACATTGTGTCGATCATAAGTCAGTGGCGTTTGTAAATAAGCATGACTGCCAAATAAAATTAATCCTATTTTATCGCCCGCTCGCGCTTTAACAAATTGCTCAGCTGCCGTCTTAACCACGGCTAAGCGAGAAGCAGGCTGCCCGTTTAACAGCATATCGCTTAATTCCATACTGCCGGAAATATCTAACGCTAACATAATGTTATAACCTTCACGCGACAGTGGTCGCGGCTCACCAACCCAACGAGGCCCAGCTAGAGCCAGTAATAATAAAACCCAAATGATAAAAAAAAGCGTGACTGGACCTTGCTTACCCAAATGATAGGTTTTTTCTTGAATAGTTTTTGCCAAATCATTAAAGAAAGGAAGCCTTAGCGCACCCCCTAATGGAACGGACTTTCGCGGGTAAATAAACCAAATCAAGAGGGGTAGGGGTAATGCAATAAGCACCCACGGTGTAGCTAGCTCAAACATGCCTGCCTCGTCGTTGTTTAATCCAGAGAGCTGCTGCCTTAAATAAAGGATTTAAATCGGCAACATGCTTATCTATGGGGTGATAAGGCCACTCTAATAATTCTTTTTCTAGCCTATCAAAGTGAAGGCCTTGGCTTGTTTCAGTTAAAAACTGTAACCACGCTTTCCCCTGTAAACTAGCTACTTTTTCTCTTGGAAAATAAATCAAAGCCACGCGTTTTAATAATTCGGAAATACGAGCCGCACATAATGAATAAGGATGTCCCTGTTCATAGTCTTTTTGATAATGGGCTAATAATTGCAATGCTTCGCGTTTTGCCTCGCCTTTCAAGTAAAGATGCCTGGTACTTAAAGCCAATAGGATAAGCGCTAATAAAATTAAAAATAAAACAGCATACCAGCCGGGGGCTAAGGGCCAAAAGCTATGTATAGGAGCTGGAAGATGGATATCGCGTAAGTTTGCTAGCGCTTGGGCAGCGGGATTGGTAGGAGGGTTAGCCATAAGCCCTCCGCGGAAAAGTTTGGCGAACTAACAAGGCTAAATCCGTTTCGGCTAAAACTTGGGTATATTGTATTTGTAAGCGTTGAAGCGCTTCTTTTAAAGTAACCAGCCGATGATGACAGTAGGCTAAATAACTCTCTTTAACCGTGTTGATGGTGGTGTCCAGCACCATTTCCTGCTCGCCGTTGGTAATAGCGTACTGCTCTGGCGGGGGTGGGGCCAGTTCTAAGGGGTCAAAAATAGAATAAGCAAGGATGTCATTGTGATTGCGCAAACGGCTTAATTGTTTTTCGCTTTCTTTATCCAGGCCATAAAAATCGCTAATGATGATCAGTACACTCCCGGGTTTAATCACACGACGCACCCGTTGTAAGGCATGGCTTAGCGAAGGCGTGGTATCGACGGGCTTCTTTTGGGCCAATGCATGCGTATACTGGCTTAAGCCTGCGAGAAAGGGGAGTACCCCTGACTCACGAGCGCGGGGGGTGTATTCATCATGTTTATCGGCTGAAAATAAGAGCCCGCCTAAGCGATCCCCTTGCTTTACCACTGTCCAAGCTAAAATCGCAGCCAAACGTGCAGCTACTACGGATTTCAATGCAAAGCGCGTGCCAAAATACATGGAAGGATTAAAATCTACCAATAGGATAACGGGTCGCTCCCGCTCCTCTTGGTATAATTTAATATGTGGTTTCCCAGTGCGGGCGGTCATCCGCCATTCCATGTGTCTAATTTCATCGCCGGCTTGATAATTACGCACTTCAGCAAAGTCCATCCCGCGGCCGCGTAGCTTCGACAGGTGTTGCCCTGGACGCAACGGCCTACCTTCCGTAGGGCAGCGCCCATTTTGTGCAAAGCGCCTTAAAGCAATTAATTCGGATAGCTCTATGGTAACGCCGTTAGTCACAATAAAACTCCAAGCTCACTGCCTAGCCTACGCGCTGCGACTTGCCCGCATCTAAAACCTAACTTCCTAGTCTTGTCTCGTGAACAAGTAGTAGGACGTAAGAGGTGTTTATATTTTACCTTAATGGTAGCGAATTCCAGTCTAAGGCAAGGCAACTTGTTGTAATAATTCATCAAGAAAATCATCGCTCGTGACGCCCTCTGCTTCTGCTTCAAAAGTTAATAAAATGCGATGACGCAGCACATCATGTGCAATAACATGAATATCGTCAGGTGTAACATAATCACGCCCATCAAGCCAAGCATGCGCTTTAGCACAGCGGTCTAAAGCAATGGTTGCCCGCGGGCTTGCCCCGTACCGAAGCCAGCGGGTGAGCGCTTGGCTATAGGCGCTCGGGTTGCGGGTAGCAATAACTAGTTGGACGAGATAATTTTCAAGGCCTTCACTGGTATGGACGTTGAGTACTTCTTGGCGCGCTTCTAGTAAAACACGTTGCGGTAAAGGGGATAATGGCTCTTTTTTAGCGGCTTTTTTGGTGCTTGGATTACCTATTGATTGCGCTTCCTGGCGCGCTAATTGCAGAATATCATGCTCGATAGACGCGTCAGGATAGCCGATTTTTACATACATTAAAAATCGATCTAATTGCGCTTCAGGCAAAGGATAAGTTCCCTCTTGCTCAATGGGATTTTGCGTTGCCATTACTAAAAATAACTCAGGTAAAGGGTAGGTCTTACCCCCAATGGTGACCTGCCGCTCAGCCATCGCCTCGAGCAAAGCCGATTGCACTTTGGCCGGTGCGCGATTGATTTCATCCGCTAAGATCATATTATGAAAAATGGGCCCCGGCTGAAAAACGAAGGAGCCATCTTCAGGGTGGTAAATATCGGTCCCCGTTAAGTCCCCTGGCAAGAGATCGGGCGTGAACTGAATGCGATGAAAATGCCCTTCAACGCCTGCGGCTAATTCTTTTACCGCACGCGTTTTGGCAAGGCCTGGAGCACCTTCTACCAGTAAATGGCCATCTGCCAATAAAGCGATAAGTAGCCGCGATATGAGATTGTGTTGACCTAAAATTCGTGAGTTAAGGTAATCCCTTAATGCTAATAGTTGTTGTTGAGCTTTAGTGTCTTTACCATTCATAGTCTCAAATCCTCTAAAACGCTTAGCTATTCCTTTTTATACGGTATAACTAGGGTCTTTTGACATTTCATCTCCGATCCTACCCCCCGTGGCTTGTCCACGGGGTCCATGGATTGTGCGAACAAGTCGCGGAACGTAGGCTAGCAATAGGTTGTAGAGCAATTGTCAACAGACCCTAGGAGATTCGTTCTCATAATGCATCGCATAAGAATCTGTTCTCCCCCGCGCTGCGCGTGGGGGAGAACGCTAGGGCGAGGGGGTTTCACCCCTACCCTACCGTATGATCTCTATATTATCAGCCTGCGGGCCTTTTTTACCTTGGCGAAGGGTAAATGTAACCGAAGCTCCATCTTGCAGCAATTTAAAATCTCTAGGTTTTGTAGCAGCTGCGTGGAAAAAATATTCATCTTTTCCAGCTATGATAAAACCAAATCGTTTTTTACGATCAAAAAATTTAATTTTGCCCGACATTTTTTTCTGCGTTCCCGCACCACAAAAAATGCGTTTTAATGTTTGAAAAATGTTTTTTATGCTCATTAGGTTTCCTATAAATTGATCAGCTCAAGCGATGCTCCGCTCAAAGCACCGAGAGATTAGCATTATCTTGGCACTTGTACAAAATTTTTCAATCCTATAAAAATCGTCAAGCCGCATTTTCTATTTCAACAACCAACCCTAAGTGATCTCGATCAATCATATCTTGCAAACAAAGTCGAACAAATTGTTTTCTGGAATAACCTAATAAATCAGCATATTCAGCAGCTTTTTTGAGGCTAATCATTCTTCTTCCGCGCTCTATATCACATAAAACCTGCCTTGAAACACCAAGTGTTTTTGCAAATTCAACTTGGCTTAGCTCTTCCCCCTGGCGAATAGCAAGTATAAAAGAACCTAAGGTCAACTTTTGGCCCATAAGATTTTCAAGATAGCCCAATGTTTCTTGTGTGTCTTTAGTAATCATGTTTGCTCACCTCAATAATTTCTACAATTTCCATTTGCCCAGATTTATCAATAATATAAATAGCGCGATATGACTTTGATAATCTAATCGAACGCTGCCCCTTACGTTCTCCATATAAGGGCTCGTCATGATATTCAGGTGTTTTTCTAACTTCACTTAAACCATCATGCCCTACCGCATTAATCCATGCAGTTAATTTAGCTATAATGTGTTTAGGAAGTTTATTTAAACTAGGTATTAATTTCTTCCTTAGCACGACATTATAAATTTCCAAGCTAATCTCTTTTTATTGTTTTAAATATATTGTACACATGGTTAGTGTACAAATCAAGTTGAGAGTTTAATCCAGCACATCCCGGCCAGTTTGGGTTGGAAAAATGCTATAAGCTTAGTCACGAGCTGCCGCTTGATAGCGGCTCTTAAAAAAATCAAGCGTAGCGGTATTCAAATCATCCCGATAAAGCGCCTGTTGCGCTGCTAGTTTGGGGCAAACATACATCACATTTGTCAATGCATTAGACCAGGTTAGCGGCACTACAGCACAGTAAGGAAATACCGCCTCAATACTATTGCGCACAATGCGTGCATAATCATCTTGGAAAAAAGGATGGGCAATGATATTAACAATCATGAACCCCTCAGGGTTTAAATGCGCGGCTACCGCTTGAAAATAATCTACCGTTAATAAAGAGGCTGGTATCGCTGCTTCATTGCTATAAGCATCAGAAAGGATCACATCAAACCGGCTATCGGTTTGTCTTAAATAACTTCGCGCATCTTGTGGGATAAAATGGCCGTTGATTGCGTCGTTAAGAAAATGGGTTTCGGCTAATTGTTTAATACTCGGGTCAATATCAACATAAGTGACCTCATTATGGTGCGTCCCGTCGGCCGTCAGGCTAAAGCCTCCTGCACCAATCACTAAAATTTTTTTATCGTGTAAATTTAATTGATTAAAGAGTATCTCTTTCACAAACTCGATGTAAGGAAATCCTTTTTTATCGGTTGTTAATAACGAGCTTCTCGATTGGTTGATTTTAAGAATTTTACTGAAATCTTGCTCGGTTACCACTTGGTAATTGGCGTAATTATTAGTACGCTTAAATTGAACATGTTCAGCATTGATATTAAGAAATCCAATGAAAACAAGGGCTAGCATGAGAAAAAAAGCATGGGACCACGATAATTCGCTCGCTCGACCGATATAAAGAATTAAAATTAGCAATAAGCCGCAATTAATCACCACAGCAAAAGCCACACCTACATATTGGAATAATAATAGCGAGGTAAGTAAAGCACCTAAAAAGGAGCCTATCGTACTTAAAAATAGCGCTTGTCCGCTAATGTGACTGACCCGATGTTGTTGGTTAAAAAGATTGGTGGTCAGCGGTATGGTTTGGCCCAGCCAATACACAATGGGAGCTAAGACGAAGAGCAAATAAAACGATAAACTAAGTAGAAACGATAAATGGGCAAGATAGAAGCTTGTATAATAATACACTGTGATAAAGGTATAGCTAAGCCCTATACCAATCCAAATCATGCTGAATGCAAAATTTTGCTTTAAGATTTTAAAAAAATCCTTTTGATAAGTACCACCTCGCCAATAGCCTACCGCAAGAAACAATAAAAAAATGCCGATGATAATACTGGTAATGACCACGCTACCGCCAAAAAAGGGCAGTAACTGTCGAATCGTTATTATTTCAACGGAAATAGTGATAAAACCTTCTAAGAGTAGGATGGTTAAGAGCATGGGTGTCCTAGAGATTAAGCTGAATTAATCATTGAGTACTATAGAGGATGCTCTAGGGAATTGCTAGCGGGGGTAGGTTGGGTCGGTTGTATTTAAGAAGCATGAGGCCCTTCTCCTTCCCCTTCTTTGTCACTGGCTTCCGCATCATCTCCCCGCAATTTGCTTACAGCAGCTTTTACCGCCCCGAAAGCTTGTTGTGTCGAGCTTTTTACCTGTTCAAGATGTTCTGGCTTTTCCGGTGCAAAACGTACACCAAAAATAGACGAAATGATTGTTTGAAAGACTTTCGCAAGACCTGTAAGGACTTGTTGCCAAAGTTCTTTTTTTGCTTGAAAGTGCTCTGTTGCCAGCGCTTCAACATCGCCTTGCTTTTCCTCAATCGTTCGTTCTGTTAATAAAATAGGAATCATTGCTTTACGGAATTTACTAAGTGCTTGTTTATCTTCTTCCGAGGTTAGCCGGGCACGAAGGTTTTCAATAAAAGTATTTAAGTCTCCCATAAGCTTGCCCATTTGCGGGAGATCGATATGCTCATTCTCATTAGCGGTTTTTAATTGTGTTAAAAATTCATTATGGGGTAATAAATCATTGTCAATGGTTCCTTTAACCAGGTTTTTTCTGCTGATGTCGTCAGAAAGGTAATCTTTAATATACGACTCTGCCCTAAAAGTAGCGCTGCTCTTAAATAATTCTTCTAATAAAGGAACTAAAAGAGGTAAGTTTTGATTAAATTTTTCTTCTCCATGGCCTAAAAGTGTTCTCAAAATTTCATTTTCTTTTAATAGCATGAGGATGCCTGGTGTAGCATATTTAGCCGAAGCGCTATTTTCTCTCATCGCATTATAAGCTTTAGCTACGGTGGGGTCGGTGGTTATGCAATCCTTAAGTATGGCTTTAAATGTGTCTTCTGAAAACTTTCCTGCATGTTCTTCCCGATGGTATTTATTTTGATTAATAATAAGCTTGCAGTTATCGGGATTATTGGATAAATAGCCTATTTGCTCAGCAGTTATTTCAATACCATTAGTTTTCAATATCGTTAATGCTTCGCAAAAGACCTGATTTCTTAAAGTAGCTTCCGTTATAAGCGCTTCTTGCCGCATTTCTTTTAAAAAAGCAACCGCTGTTATGATAGCCGGTTGTGTATAAAAAGGACGGGCGTCTATTCCTTTGCTGGATAATAAGTCAAAAAAATCTAGTTTCTTTTCAAGCGCTGCAAGCTTACCCTCAATAGAACCATCTAAGGCGTGCTCTCGCTGTGATGCAATAAATTGACGCACAGCAGCGATTCCTTTGAAGTTAAAAGTATCAGTCTCCGGCTTAAATAGATGCAACTTATCGGATAGACTGGATAAAAACGAACCGTATTTATCGTTAGCTATGTATTGTGCTATCAGTGAAAGCAGCGAGCCGTCTCCGAGTTTTTCTATATCGCCGGCTAACTCAGTTGAAAATATACTGCCTTCAGCATAATACTGCGCTTTTCGGTGCTTATGAATCAACCCGCCGTCTGCTTCGAAGGCGTGTAATTTTGCCGCGATTTGCTCTTTTTGTTGCATGAGGAGGTCATAAGTCTCCTTTATATTTCTATATTGAGGATCGAGGTGCTCACCCGTTATGATTTCCCTTGCAAAAGCAGTTAACTTAGAGGCTTCCTGTTCATTAAACTTAAAGCCACCATTATTGATATTACGAATAAATTGTTCTCTAAAGGCAACCAAAGCACTTCTTTCAGCAGAGATTGTATCGCGCAGTGTCTGCTTAGCAGACTCTTCAGCTGCATGGAATGCTGGTAAAAATCGAGTAGTGATGTTTGCTATTGTTTCTAATTTTCTACTCAGGAAAACAATCTCTGGCTCACCAGGATTGCTCCCTTGACTAACTGTATCAAGTTCTTGTTTAAAAGCAGCAAGCGATGGGGGAGGCAAAAGAAATTGCTGACTTTCCTCATACAATGCGTTGAAACTTGCTACTGCTTTAGTAACATCGCTAGCTATACGTTGCTGAACGGTATAGACTTTATCCGTTATGGCTATATATTCACCATTTAATGCTGCGATTTCTTCTTCTGATGCTTTAGCCCACTCCTTCGCTTGTCTAGAGGCATCGTCGCTGTTAAGAAATGAAATGGCTTTTTGAGCTGTATCTTTGTCTGAGAGTTTGCGCTGAAAAGCCTGGATTTCTCTTAATAAAGAAGCATCATATTTTCCAAGCGCTGTTAATAAGGTAGAAGAAGCCTTTCGCAAGGTGCTAACTTTGTCAAAGAAAGCAGCTCTCATGCGCAGAGCTTCAATATAGGGCCGTTCTATCTCGTATAATTTTTCTGCTCTAGCCTTTAAACGGCGATTGAAGTCTAAATAACTATCTGTTTGAGCGCTCAAACTAGCGATGCCGCGTTTATACCCGTCTAAACTACCATCAATGGCCCTTGCTGCCATTGTGATAATACTAGTACCACCTGCTACACGCTCTCTCCTTTGAGCTACGAGGCGTTCAAATTCTTTATCTGTGGCATAATGGGGGGGGTAGGTAACTTCAAGTTGTTCAGCCCTTATGGCTGCCAGCAGTGCTTCATATTCTGCTTTGTGGTCAGCAAGCTCAGCTGCTTTGGCTTTTTCTAGCTCTTCAGGAGCGGATGCAACAAGTCTGCCTATGGCCTTAACAGCTTTTTCATAATCTTTTTCTATTTCGGCTAAAAAAGTTGCTTTTTCAGCCTCTGCATCGGACAACGCGGTAATTCTAGGCATTAGCCTGGATCTAACTTGTTTAGTCCAGCTAATATCAATCGCTTCAAGTTTAGGCACCGTGGAAAGATATTTTTGGTAATATTGCTCCAACGCCTTTAGGTTAGCAACCAATGCCTCGCCTTTAGTTATCATTTCGCGTTTATTCATGGTTGGGGATCACAATGTAGGTTATAATACTCAATTATAGTAAATTATTTAATTTTTGCTTTTCTGGATTTAAAATAGCTCGCTAGAGAAGCTCTGAAAGTATTGACTGCGTGGAATCTAGATCCAATCTCCATTTAAGATTAGATGGCTCCCGCGCATAAAGCGCATAAAGCGCATAAAGCGCGGGAAGTAGGCAAAACGACCGTCATTTGTGTTCAAAATTTAGATGCATTTACCCTGTGGTTTTAAGGCAGCCATGTGACAGAAGAACCTTTTTCCCTGTATGATGCACGTCTAATTTTTTTGGATTTAACCCATGGCCTCTGATTTTTTAAAATGCTTGCTGCAATACAGCTTGCCTAAAAAGACCTTGACCACGCTTTGCGGTGTGCTTGCAAACAGTACCAATCCTGCAATTAAAAACGCCTTAATTCGCGCCTTTATCCGTCAATACCAGGTCGACATGAGCGAGGCGAAAGAAGAAAATCCCAGTGATTATGCCACGTTTAACGAGTTCTTTATCCGTCATTTAAAGCCGGATGTACGCCCCATTGCTGAAAACAGCATTATTTCCCCCGTCGATGGCTATATCAGCGAAATAGGCGCGATTCACGAAGGCACTTTGATCCAAGCCAAAGGACGTGACTATTCGGTTGAGGAATTGCTGACGTCTGAAAGCGCTTCATTTAAAGACGGCCTTTTTGCCACCCTTTATCTCTCGCCCAGTGATTATCACCGCGTCCACATGCCGCTTGCCGGCACATTAAAAGAAATGATTTATGTGCCTGGAGCGTTATTTTCCGTCCAACCCGCAACCACTCGTAGGATTCCTAAATTATTCGCCCGTAATGAGCGTTTGGTGGTATTTTTTGAAACGGAAGTAGGCTTAATGGCCATGGTGTTGGTAGGTGCTACGATTGTGGGTGCTATTGGCACCAATTGGCAAGGTGATATCAAACGTAGCTCTAAACCGCAAAAAACAACGTATGCAAAGCCTAAATTACTCCAGCAAGCCGATGAAATGGGCTATTTCAAATTAGGCTCAACGGTGATTTTATTATTCGCCGATCGGAAGCGTGTGCAATGGCAAGAAGGGCTTTGTTCGGGAGATAAAATTCAGTTTGGCCAGGAATTGGGTATGTTGATCAAAGGAAATTAAATGAAATACCACTCGACCCAAACGCTGCTGAAGCAATCCGAGCTAGGCCAGTCATCCCAGTATGATCCCTGCTATAATCCAGGGCGACTATTCCCGATTGCTCGTGCGGATAAGCGCCAAGAAATTGGCATTGATCCGAAAAATTTACCTTTTTACGGCTTTGATTGTTGGAATCATTACGAAGTCTCATGGCTTAATGAGAAGGGTAAACCCGTGGTTGCCATTGCTGAAATTATTTACGATTGCGCCACCCCCTATTTAATCGAGTCAAAATCCCTAAAGCTTTATTTTAATTCGTTTAATAACACCCTCTTTAAAGATAGCGAGGAAGTAAGGCTTACGGTAGAACGCGATTTAGCCAAGTGCTTAGCAGGCGATGTGCAGGTAAAAATACGCTCGTTGAAAGAAAAAGAGCTCACCATGATTCAAGCAGTACCTGAGGGCGTATGCCTTGATGATCTCGATATAAACTGCTCCATTTACCACGTTGAGCCCGATTACCTCTTTGTCGAAGAAAAACAGGTCAAGGAAATCCTTTATTCCGATTTATTAAAATCCAATTGCCTAGTCACCAATCAACCCGATTGGGGCAGTATACAAATCGCCTACGAAGGCCGACAAATCAATCGAGAAGGCTTATTAAAGTATTTAATTTCCTTCCGCAACCATAACGAATTCCACGAACAATGCATCGAACGCATTTTCATGGACATCACCCACCGCTGCAACCCCCAAAAGCTCACTGTCTACGGACGCTACACCCGCCGCGGCGGCCTAGATATTAATCCCTACCGCTCCACCGAGAAGGAAAAAGGCCTAAATCAGCGCTTAATTAGGCAATAATTTCGGGGGTCAGGTTCATTTATTAAATTATGTTTACGTAATTAATGTTCCAAATATACATCAAATATTTTGAATTGACGTAAATTTGGAACATTTAACTTAGTAATAAAACCCAATTGACTTATGCGGGTGTTATTGCTAAGTTAAATAGATGAAACCTAAGAGTGCCCTGGAAAAAATAGAGACCTTGCTTTCAGCTGCCAATTTCACAAGCAAAGAAGCCAAACAATGTGGAGTTAGTACTGAGACTTTAGCTTATTATGTAAAAGCTGGTGAACTTGAGCGATTAGGACGAGGACTGTATCGCGGGATCCATGCGCCCACCCTACAAAGCTTTCAGTGGGAAGATTTAGTTACTGCTGTTAGAGGCGTAGAAAATGGAGTGATTTGTCTTACTTCTGCTTTAGCACTTTATGAGTTAACGGATGAAATACCCAGGCAACATTGGATAGCTATCAGCCACCGCACATCTCATCATGCAAGCCCTATGGTGAAGATTATCCGCATGCGTAATCATTCACTAGGAAAAACAACAATTGATATTGATAGTACAGTCGTTTCTATCTTTGATAGAGAACGCACTATTCTTGATGCCTTTCGCTATTTAAGCAAAGAAACGGCATTAAAGGCGTTGAAAACTGGTCTGGAGCAACCACGCGAAAAAAGAATTGATATCAACAAACTCCACTCTTATGCAAAAAAAATGAAAGTTAATATTGACCCTTATTTATTGGCGTTAACAGTATGAATGAAGCTGCGTTAAAGGCGAGATTAAAGGCAATACTAGGGCATGTCCTCATAAGCACTTAATCATCTAAAAATCCTCAATTAGGCCAGAGCTGCATCACCTGTTAGGGCAACTGCGCAGGGGTGATGTGTCCTCTATAGTGCCAAAATGGAGTATACTTCACTCTGACAATTTTAGTCAGTATTTGAGAGACAAGCGGCATTATGAATGAAATTGAGGAAAAAGCCGGACTACCCGCAACTCCAGGGTATCGGTATGCAAAACATGTAGGTACTCAACTATACATATCGGGACAGGTACCCCATAACAAGTCTGGTGTCATTGTGGCTATTTCTAACCCATATGAACAGGCTCAACAATGTCTTGCTAATCTAGAACTATTGTTGAGCTGCTATCATTTTGGAAAAAGTGATATCCAACACATCACCATTTATGTAGTCGGAAACAGGGACAATCTAAGTGAGGCCTGGAGGGCTGTGCAGCATTACTTCAAAGGAATAGTACCTCCAGCGACTCTTTTAGGCGTAGCATTACTTGGACACGAAAACCAGTTGGTCGAGATAGATGCAACAATCACCAAAACTGGAAGTGATTTATCGCCAAGCTAATCTTAACTAAGTGTTTTGAATCAATGGTTTTCCGCTAATGTACAATATTTTCCGTTTCGTGAACTGACTCCGACTTCATCACATCGCTCACAGCAAATTGATCGAGATAAATTATCTTCTAGGGCATGTCCTCATACACTTAATCATCTAAAAATCCTCAATTTTGTGTAAAATTCTCTATTTGACGGTGATGGAAAGTTCTTTAATGGCCCGACGAATGATCACTGATGCTATATGGGAACAACTTTTAATCGCTTCAATCGATGGGCCCAGAAAGGTCTTTGTTTCGGGGGTCAGGTTCATTTATTAAATTATGTTTATAACTTATAAATAAACCCATCATTTAACGCTCGAGTAACACTATATCATGAGGCAAATCAAATATTGACAGGTGTTATCTGGTAGCAAGATTTACTTGAATATTTAAAAATGCATGGGTCTGTAATAATAAGAGAGGCGGATGAGTTCTAGGATAAAACAGAAAGAACGGCTTTTTAACTTAACAATAACCCGCAATTATCTCACATGGGTGTTATTGTTAAGTTAAGAAGATGCTCAGACCCTCTCATACAATGGTACGAGAAGAGGACTCGAACCTGTTTGTAATCTCTTGATTTTATTGAGTTAAAATAACAAGGACGCGAAACTTACCCAAGATCTTACCCAACGTTGCGTATGATGCCTCATTCGAATGATTGCGAATTCGGTTCGGGGGTCAGGTTCATTTATTAAATTATGGTTCTCTTATTTTATAACGTATAAATGAACCCATTATTTAACGCTCAACTTTTATTAGCATAATGGCAACCATTCTCGCGATAAGCTATGCAACCTTTATGAGTTTTCATCTTCATAAAAGCCCATTGATTGATTTGAAATTGTTTTTCCATATAGGATCCTGCCAAGCAAATATAGGGCTCGCCTTGCATGAGTTTTAGATATTGATTAAATCGATGTTCAGCTAGTGTGATAGGTAATCGTCCCCATACAGTGTATTTATGAACAATCTGATTTTTACTCAAAACAGAAATCGTTAATGATGCTTCATTTTCACCATTATATTTAATATCACTCTCATCATCATCTTCAGGGGAAGAGCCAAGATCTTGAAGAGTAACTCTTATTGAATTCCTCGGAAAACATTGCCAATAAATAAACACATTTCTTTTTTTTGAAAATACAGGCGGATGTTTGACACCATCTAAATGGCTGTCCAAATCAATTTCATTTAAAATTCCATGATCATCAGTTAATACAGTATTCGGATATTTTTGTTTTAAACTGACACTCATTGCATTTATTGTCATTGAGAATAGGCATATGCCTAACGTCAGAAGAGCAAATTTTAGGTTCATATATACCTTACCCCTGAAATTTTTCGTAAATAGAACGAAATATTTTCATTTTTCCTTCTGGATCTGGATGTGGATTAGTTTTGTCTAGAATTCCACTCAATACTCCTTTATATTCTGCCACCGCATCATCCCAGGTGACTACATGATTTGGATCTATCTTGGCATATCTTTCTTTAGCGCCCGCTTTTTTCAAAAATAACCATCGAGTTCCTGCACATATATTGGCCGATGGTTCGATTGCATCTGTATGAGAAAGATGAATAAAATGATCTCTTAATCCATCTTCATGGCCATGAAGGATACGCAAAGTTTCATCAGTAAGCTGCATCAATCCTCGTGCTGGCCCTATTTTTTTAGGGTTATGAGGATTAATGACATTCGGATCAAAACTTGATTCACTTGCGATAAGTGCTTTTACCAAATTAGGATCGAGCAAGTCTTTAGCTTCAAATACTTCGTTCCAGTACAAAACCCAACCACGAATTTGAGCATCAAATTCATCGGCTCGCGGATATTTTAAAACATGTGCGTTTGGAGGTCCTTTTAAGTCTGAGAAATTCAATTTTGTAATGATTGTTAATTCAGAAAACGACAACATATCACTAATTTGGCGTTTATTTTTACTTAATGGATTACTAGCGCAATGCGCATGACGAATAATGATTTCGCCATTTGGATGTTTCTTACTGGGGGGTATACGCTCCAGATGCTCTCTAACATAATGCATCCCGATAGGGCAAAGTCGCCAGCGGTGTATTTTTTTAGTTTCTTCTTGGGTATTAACAAGAGCTATCTCATCTATTATGCTTTCCATATTTTTCCATCATGCATTCATCACCAATCCTTTTGTTAAATTGTAGGCCAAAAATATTTTAAGTTAAATACCTTTTCGCAGCTCATAAGTTTTAGGGGTCTGGTTCAGGCTCTACCCCATTTAAGGGGGCATTTTAATCAAGTTAGTATAGACTAACTCTTTGATTTCGCAGTCAAAAGGAAGATTAAAATGCCCAAGAAAGATTG
>JAGVKL010000004.1 GCA_020050595.1 Legionellales bacterium | reverse complement strand
TTATTTGATCACATTGTTTTATGCACTTCAATAACTTCATGACTTATTTAATTTTTTTTATTTTTTTTGCGCCGATTTTTCAGAGCCCGTAAGGAGCAACGCGGATTACGGGATTGCTCTAAAGACCAATGAATGCAAATGTATTTGCGTATTATTAGGCAACGTCCCTAAAATTATCGCCAAGAGCGAACCGTTATGGACGTTGCCTAACTAATAAACCCCGTAATCCGCGTTGCTCCTTACGGGCTACTCTGGTGGTCAAAAAAATGACAGTGGCACTCAGCACCTGCATGAAAATAACGATATTTATTTAACAAAACTCGTGGGGAGAGACTAATCCTAAACCCACTTAAACCGTTACCTTACTTTCCACTTTACGCTGATAAATATCATCAAAGCGCGTAATATCATCTTCACCTAAATAACTACCGCTTTGTACTTCAATAACATACAAGGGATCTTTCCCAGGATTACTCAAGCGGTGACGCGTTTTTTCAGGGATATAGGTCGATTGATTGACCGTTAAGACTAGCGTTTGCGTATCATTCACTACCTCTGCTTCCCCTCCTACGACAACCCAATGTTCGGCGCGGTGTTGGTGCATCTGCAACGACAATTTAGCTAAAGGCTTTACCATTAGCCGCTTCACTTTAAAGGTAGGTCCTTCGGCTAAAATTTCATAATAACCCCAGGGCCGTGATACCCGTTGATGCTCTTGTGCAAGCTGACTATGCTCGGTACCTAGGGCCTTTACAATTTCTTTCACTTGCTGAGAGTAGCGCTTATCAGCAACCAAAACAGCATCTCTGGTTGCGACAATAATTTGATCATGGATACCTAAGGTTGTAACCAAGGTGTCTTCACTGCTAATTAAGCAATTCTGGCTATCTTTGACAATGACTTTACCGTGCAGTGCATTACCATTTTCATCAAGCTGATTTGCTTCAGCTACCGCAGTCCAACACCCTAAATCGCTCCATTGCATGTCAACCGGCATAACTACCGCTTTATCGGTCTTTTCCATGACAGCATAATCAATCGACTCATCACGACAAAGCGCGAAAGCATCCATATCCAAGCGAAGGTAATCGTGATGGTGATGGGCTTTCAATACCGCCTCTTGACTGTGAGTGAAGATATCCCAAGCATGGCGTTTTAATTCATCCAAATAAGTGCCTGCCCTGCAGACAAACATCCCACTATTCCAATAATAATTGCCGCTTGCAATATACTCTGCTGCCGTTTCGGCATCTGGTTTTTCTCGAAAACGGCTAACCGCAAAGAGATTGTCATGTAAGGGCTTCGCCGCTTCTATATAACCATAGCCTGTTTTAGGCCCTGTGGGTTTGATGCCAAAGGTCACTAATACTTGTTCATTGGCTGCAAACTGAGCACTTTGTATCATCGCCGCCTGAAACGCTTCATCGTCTGATATCCAATGATCCGAAGGCAAAACCAACATGACCGCATCACGGCCCGCTAAATTTGCGATATAATGCGCAGCACTAGCAATGGCGGGAGCGGTATTGCGTGCACAAGGCTCCAATAAATAGGTAATTTTTGCCGAAAAAGCTTGCAACTGCTCTTGGCAAAGAAAATAATGCGCTTCGTTGCTGACCACCAGCGTTTTTGCTTGCGGCAAAGCCATGCAACGCTGCATGGTCTGTTGCAGTAAAGATGATTCACCTTGCAGGCGCAAAAATTGTTTAGGAAAATTCTTCCGTGACAAGGGCCATAGCCGAGTACCAGAGCCGCCAGCAAGTATTACAGGAAAAAATAGTGTCGTCATTACTTCCATCCAAGGCATAATTGTGCAGCATTTTAGCAGTGTTTAATTTAGAATAGCAATGTATTGGGTAGAATGGGGTGGGTAATATAAAGGTCATTTAACGATGAAAAAAGCAGTCATTTTATTGTCCGGCGGGCTTGATTCTGCCACCTGTCTTGCTATAGCGCAGGCAGAAGGCTTTGCCTGTTATGCGTTGAGTTTTGCTTATGGCCAGCGCCATGCCGCTGAATTAAACGCTGCTAAACGGGTTGCAGAGAGTCTCGGTGTCATCGATCATCGCATTATTCATTTGGATATTGGCCAATTTGGCGGCTCAGCCTTAACCGATGCAGCCATTGCTGTCCCTCCATACCAAGGCTCAAAGGATATTCCGGTAACTTATGTGCCAGCGCGTAATACTGTATTTTTATCGATTGCTTTAGGGCTTGCTGAAAGCATTGGGGCTCGTGATATCTTTATTGGAGCCAACGCAGTAGATTACTCACACTACCCTGATTGTCGGCCTGCGTTTATTGAGGCTTTTCAAACTTTGGCTAATCTTGCTACCAAAGCAGGCGTAGAAGGAGATCCTTTTCATATTCAAGCACCGTTAATGAACCTCTCTAAGGCTGATATTATCCGCACAGGGGTCAATCTAAACGTTGATTACCGCATGACGGTTTCTTGCTATCAACTAGATGAAAAGGGAGCAGCTTGCGGGCAGTGTGATAGTTGTGCCTTTAGACAAAAAGGATTTGCTGAAGCGGGTATCAAAGATCCTACATACTATCAATAAGTTATTTCATATTTTACATAAAAATTACACTTTGGTGATTATTTAATTCACAAGTCATTTATTCGATGCTAGAATCCAATCGGGTTTTTAACTTAGGAGTTATAAAATGGGTAAGTTTTTAAGATTTTTAGGAAGAGCTTCATCAAGCTTTTCAGGCTTTTTAAGAAATAATTGGCTTTCTATTGTGGCAGCTGCTGCTCTGGTTACTGTGATTGCCCTTGCTATTTTCCCTCCTACTTGGGTCTTATTAGCAGCAACCATTCTTTCATTCGGCTTTGTTGCAACTACAGGTGCCGCAGTTGCTGGGCCTTTAGCCTTAGCTACGGTTAGCGCCATAATGGGTGCTTGTGTTTATGCAGCAGGTTCGATTTTAGGCCTGATTGGTCGAGCTGGTTATTGGGCTTTTAATTCGCTTTTTTCGGCAAAGACTGGTGGTACCCAGCAGGTTGCTGAAGCGTCGGCGACAGCGTCTGATTCTAGTTCAACAGCAGCAATACGCCTAGGTCTAACAAGCGGGGCTGGAGCAATGCCTGTAGCTTCTTCAACCGCTAGTGAAGCTAGTGTCCCCGCGGCTCAGCTCGATAGCGCTAGTAGCCCAGACGCTGCTGTATCAGCTGTTCGAAGCGGAAGCGATCAAGCTCCACCTCCACCAACAGCTGCGGATGATGCGAAAAAATCAACAACGGGGGGATGGCATGTACGGGGCCTTTCAGTATCGGCCCTTATGGCAAGATTTGGGCTCGGCCGTTCTCAAAACCCAACTACACCAGTTGGTGGCAAAGAGCCCGTGCACACAGCAGCTCCTCCTGCTCAACCACCGGTCGCGCGAGCATAACCAACCCTACCTCAAAACGCGGCTTAAGCCGCGTTTTTTATTTCTGCCAAGGGCGTAAAAGGCCGCTGTCTAAATTAAAAAGATCGAGTACTCGGGCCACGCTATCATTGACAAGATCCAAGATCGTTTGTGGTTTTTGATAAAACGCCGGAACGGGCGGGCAAATAATGCCGCCCATTTGGGTAATCGTAAGCATATTTTGCAAGTGAATTAGGCTTAGTGGTGATTCCCTGGGCATTAAGACTAAACGCCGACGCTCTTTCAACACTACATCTGCTGCCCGGGTAATCAAATTACCGGAAATACCATGCGCGATTTCACCCAATGTTTTCATCGAGCAGGGGGCAACAATCATGCCCATGGTTTTAAATGAACCGCTGGCAATGGGAGCAGCGATATCATCATAACGGTGATAAACCGTGGCTAAAGCTTTAAGCTCCGCTAAGCTTACTTCGGTCTCATAAGCACGAGCTAATTGAGCCGCTTTACTGATGATCAAGTGCGTTTCTACGGGTAAGGTCTTTAATAGTTCTAAAAGGCGGATGCCGTAAATGATACCGGAAGCACCGCTGATACCAATAATAAGCCTAAGTTGGTTCACAAGGATAATGCTCTCTATGGTTGTAAGTAGAACCCCCGGATTACAGCGCTACGCGCTTCCATCCGGGCTACAAAATTCGTCATTGCGAACGAACCAAAGCATATAGGCTTCCTCGCAATGACGGCCTAAAATCGCGATATTAATTATCTTAGCATAAATGCAGTCATTGCGATTTAAATGCGTTATAATTCACCATTTCTCCTGGATAAGTAAGCGATGACAATGGTTCGTAAAATGCTGGTCACCAGCGCCCTGCCTTATGCCAATGGCCATTTGCATTTAGGGCATTTGGTTGAACATATTCAAATGGACATCTGGGTCCGTACTCATAAAATGCTCGGCCATGAGTGCATTAGTGTTTGCGGCGATGATGCGCACGGTACGCCGATTATGTTAAAAGCGGAGCAATTAGGCATTACGCCCGAGGAATTAACCAGTAAGATGCGCCAAAGCCATGAGGACGATTTCAAGGCCTTCTCTATTCATTATGATAGCTACCATACGACCCATTCGCCGGAAAATCAGGCGCTATCCGCTGCTATTTATCAAACATTACAAGAGCGCGGCGATATTATTACCCAAACCATTCGCCAGGCCTATGATCCGGTTAAACACATGTTCTTACCCGATCGCTATGTAAAAGGCACTTGCCCTAAATGCGGTGCTCAGGATCAATATGGCGATAATTGCGAAGCTTGCGGAGCGACTTATTCACCTACCGAATTAATCAACGCGGTATCGGCTATTTCCGGCGCAACCCCTATTGAAAAAGAATCTGAACATTATTTCTTTGATTTACCCCGCTATGAAACGCTTTTAAAAGAATGGACTCGTCGGGGACATTTACAATCCGAAGTAGCCAATAAATTAGATGAATGGTTTGCTGCCGGCTTAAAGCAATGGGATATCTCTCGGGATACGCCTTATTTTGGCTTTCCTATCCCAGGCACTGTGGATAAATATTTTTATGTATGGCTTGATGCACCGATTGGTTATATGGCTAGCTTTAAAAAATATTGTGATGAGCAAGGTGTTTCCTTCAATGAATTTTGGGATAAAGAATCGACCACCGAGCTTTATCATTTTGTCGGTAAAGATATCGTTTATTTCCACGCTCTTTTTTGGCCTGCGATTCTCGCAGGCAGCGATCATCGCTTACCCACGGCTATTTTTACTCATGGATTTTTAACGGTTAATGGCCAAAAAATGTCAAAATCGCGCGGGACATTTATTGAAGCTCGTGATTATTTGGCTCATTTAAACCCAGGTTATCTCCGTTATTATTTTGCTGCCAAATTAAACGGCCGAGTGGATGATCTTGATTTAAATTTTGATGATTTTATGAACCGCGTGAACGCCGATCTGATTGGTAAAGTGATTAATATCGCCAGCCGTTGCGCAGGCTTTATTAACAAACGATTTGATAATCAATTATCAGCATCCTTAGGTGAACCCAAACTTTACGAAACCTTGCTGGCTGCACGTGAACGTGTGATTGATGCCTACGTTCAACGAGATTATGCCCGCGCCATTCGCCAAATCATGGAATGTGCCGATTTAGTGAACCAATACATTGACACGCATAAGCCTTGGGTATTGGCTAAAGAGCCTGAGCGTTTAGCGGAGGTTCAGAGCATTTGTAGCATGGGTTTAAATTTATTTCGCATACTCATGACCTACCTTAAACCCGTTTTACCGGACATGGCTTTAGCGGCTGAACAGTTTTTAAATTGCGAGCCATTGACTTGGAGTGTGATTGATAAGCCTTTATTAAATCATGCCATTAATCCATTTGTTCCTCTGATGACACGGGTAGAGAAAGAAAAAATAGAAGCCCTGCTTAACCAGAGCAGCGAGTAAGCTATGGTATCGGTTAAAGCCATTGACGCCTTATTACCCCAAACCCAGTGCGGTGAATGCGGCTTCCCCGGATGTTTACCTTATGCACAAGCGTTAGCACAAGGGGCGGCTCCCATTGATCGCTGCCCTCCGGGTGGCGTTAAGACCGTAAAAGCGTTGGGGCAGCTCCTTGGCATTGATCCTGCACCTTTTGAGCCAACCGCCTTAAAACAAACAAGAGAACCTGCTTTAGCCGTAATCCGCGAAGCAGAATGTATAGGCTGTACTAAATGTATTCAGGCATGTCCTGTGGATGCCATCGTAGGCAGTGCCAAATTGATGCATAGCGTTCTGGAGCATGAATGCACAGGGTGCGGGCTGTGTGTGGAACCTTGCCCTGTGGATTGTATTGATATAGTTGCTCAACCTGAAGCCACCTATGATCCTGATTTAGCACGCCAGCGATTTAATGCCCGCGAAGTGCGCCATTTACGTGACGAACAAGAGAAACAGCAACGCTACCGTGAAAAACGCCGCTTAGCTGCTTTAAGCACGGGGGAAGCCCAGGATAAAAAGGCAAAGCAAGATTACATTTTACAAGCACTTGCTAGGGCACAACAAAAGAGAGAAAAATGAACAAAGAGAAACGGCGGGCGATATTTGAACGTTTTAAAGCTCAAAATCCTCATCCTACTACGGAGCTACTCTACCACTCCCCTTTTGAACTTTTAATTGCAGTTATTTTATCAGCCCAGGCCACAGATGTGAGTGTTAATAAAGCTACAGCAAAATTATTCCCTGTGGCCAACACTCCCCAAGCCATCCTTGCTTTGGGTGAGGAAAAATTTAAAGACTCTATTAGAACTATCGGCTTATTTAACAGTAAAGCAGCTAATATCATCAAAACCTGCCAAATTTTACTCGAAAAATACCATGGTGAAGTACCTACTAACCGACAAGCGTTGGAAGAATTACCCGGTGTAGGACGCAAAACAGCGAATGTCATATTGAACACTGTTTTTGGCGAACCTACTATTGCGGTAGACACCCACATCTTTCGTGTAGCCAACCGTACTGGCCTTGCCCGAGGGAAAACCCCTCTTGCCGTGGAGCAAGGTTTACTTAAAAACATCGATAAAGAATTTCTACACGATGCTCATCATTGGCTAGTCTTGCACGGACGATATGTTTGTGTGGCCAGAAAGCCCCATTGTCCTGAATGTATTATTCGCGATTTATGTGAGTATAAGGATAAAGAAGTGGGGGTCAGGTTCATTTATTAATTTATTAAAATTAGACGGCCCTCTTTGTGTTTTAAAATAAGGCGATTTATTTTCTGTGGCTATTTATGATTTAATAAATGGACCTGACCCCTTAAGCTGCTCCTTTAATAACAGCATTTCGTCGCGTAATAACGCGGCTTCTTCAAATTCCATGTTTTGCGCGTGTATAAACATTTGTTTTTCTAGTGCGCTAATTCGCTTGATTAACTCACTTGGGGATAAATGCTCATAAGAGGCTCTTTTTTCGGCAACACGGCCTTTGCGCGAGCTTGTGGGGATGGCTTCCATGATATCCATTACTGATTTTTTAATCCCTTTAGGTGTAATACCATGCTCTACATTGAAGGCTTTTTGTTTATTGCGGCGGCGATCGGTTTCGTCAATAGCCCGCTGCATGGAGCCTGTCATACGATCGGCGTAGAGAATAGCACGCCCCTTTACATGGCGCGCGGCACGGCCTATGGTTTGAATTAATGAGCGGTCTGACCTTAAAAAACCTTCTTTATCTGCATCCAAGATAGCCACGAGCGAAACCTCTGGCATATCCAAACCTTCACGCAGTAAATTGATACCGACTAAAACATCAAACTCACCTAGTCTTAGATCCCGAATAATTTCCATACGCTCTACCGTATCAATATCAGCGTGCAAATAACGTACTTTTATCCCATGTTCACGCAAATAATCCGTTAAATCTTCTGCCATTCGTTTGGTTAAGGTAGTGACTAATATGCGATCACCGGCAGCCGTCACTTGTCTTATTTCAGATAAGAGATCATCCACCTGATTGGCGACCGGTCTAATGATGACCTCAGGATCGACTAAGCCTGTTGGTCGAACAACCTGCTCCGCTATATTATCGGCTTGTTCTTGCTCATAAGGACCGGGGGTTGCAGAGATGTAAATCGTTTGCGGTGAGCGCGCTATAAATTCCTCAAAACGCATTGGGCGATTATCTAAGGCCGACGGCAACCTAAATCCATAATTAACCAACGTCTCTTTACGTGCCCGATCCCCGCGGTACATCCCCCCAATTTGGGGCACTGTTACATGAGACTCATCAATAATAAGCAATGCTTCGGCGGGTAAATAATCAAACAACGTTGGCGGGGGCTCACCTGGATTTCGGCCCGATAAATAACGTGAATAATTCTCAATTCCGGAGCAATACCCAAGCTCTAGCATCATTTCGATATCAAACGATGTTCGTTGTTGTAAGCGTTGGGCTTCTAATAATTTATGCTCGGCTGTTAACTCGGTTAAACGTTCTTTAAGCTCTATTTTTACCTCATCAATAGTTTTTAAAATTCGCTCGCGCGGGGTGACATAGTGTGTCTTAGGAAAAATAGTTACCCGAGGTAATCGATGTAATACTTCGCCGGTTAATGGATCAAAACAAGCTATATTTTCAACTTCGTCATCAAATAATTCGATACGTATTGCGTTTTTCTCTTCATCAGCAGGAAAAATATCGATCACATCACCATGGACACGAAATTGCCCGCGTGACAAGGATTGTTGGCTGCGAATGTACTGCATTTCAGCAAGCCGCTTTAAAATTTTACGCTGATTGCATTGTTCTCCCCGGGAGAGATGTAATAACATATGCAAATAGGAATCAGGATCGCCTAACCCATAAATAGCAGAAACGGTAGCCACAATGATGGCATCTTTACGTTCGATCAGTGCTTTTGTGGCAGATAAGCGCATTTGCTCGATGTGTTCATTGATAGATGCATCTTTTTCAATAAACGTATCGGACGCGGGAACATAGGCCTCAGGCTGGTAATAATCGTAATAAGAAACAAAATACTCAACGGCATTTTCGGGAAAAAATGTTTTGAATTCGCCGTATAATTGGGCAGCCAACGTTTTGTTAGGCGCCATAATCAGCGTCGGCCGCTGTAAGGCTTGAATGACATGGGCAACGGTATAAGTCTTACCTGAGCCTGTTACACCCAAAAGGATTTGACGTGCCAAACCGGATTTTACACCATCAACTAACGATGCAATGGCCGTCGGTTGATCGCCGGCCGGTTGAAAGGTTGAATGAATTTTGAATGATTTTTTCATAGTATGTATAAATTATATCATAGGAGCTTATTGATGAATATTGCGTTATCGAATCGCATGCATTCCGTCAAACCATCCCCAACGCTGGCCGTAGCTGCTAAAGCTGAACAAATGCGGGCAAAGGGTCTTGATATCATCGGTTTAGGTACTGGCGAACCCGATTTTGATACACCGCAACACATTAAAAAAGCAGCTATCGCAGCTATTGAAGCAGGCTTTACTAAATATACCGCGGTTGACGGTATTCTGGAACTAAAAGAAGCTATTCGTGATAAGTTTAAACGTGATAATGGTTTGGATTATCAACTTAATCAAATTTTAGTATCAGTAGGCGGGAAACAAAGTATTTATAACTTATGCCAAGCATTTATTAATGAAGGGGATGAAGTCATTATTCCAGCGCCTTATTGGGTTTCTTATCCTGATATCGTCCTATTAGCAGGGGGAATACCGGTTATTATTTCCACAACGCCTGCAAAACGGTACAAAATAGATGCTAAACAATTAGAAGAAGCCATTACCCCTAAGACAAAATTATTATTTATCAATAGCCCTTCTAATCCTTCGGGGGTTGCTTATACGTTTGATGAATTGCGTGCGCTTGGCGAAGTATTGAAAAAGCATCCTAATATACTCATCGCAACTGATGATATGTATGAGCATATTATTTGGTCACAGCCTTTTGTAAATATTTTAGATGCCTGTCCTGAGCTCTATGAGCGCACGGTTGTTTTAAATGGGGTATCCAAAGCTTATGCCATGACGGGTTGGCGCATCGGTTATGCTGGCGGCCCTGCTTCTTTAATCAATGCTATGAAGACGATTCAATCCCAATCAACCTCCAATCCTTGTGCAATCGCGCAAAAAGCAGCCGTCGCTGCATTAAATGGCGGGTATGAGAGCGTCCACATGATGGTAAAAGCCTTTCATGAACGACACGATTATGTCGCAGCGCGCCTAAGCGCTATTCCAGGCGTGGAAGTGATTCCGGCGGATGGTACTTTTTATATTTTCCCGAACGTACAAGCCATTATTGAACGCCGTGGATTTGCCAATGATATCGAATTTGCAGATAAATTATTACAAGATGGCGGCGTAGCACTAGTACCCGGCTCTGCCTTCGGTAATGAAGGCTGTGTACGCATGTCGTTTGCCACTAGCATGGATATTTTGCGGGAAGCCTTAGACAGACTGCAACGTTTTGCAGAAAAATAACATTTTTTGTACGTTACTCTCTTGACCATTCAGCGGAATCGATTTAAGATTCCCGCCTCATTCCCCGGTAGCTCAGTCGGTAGAGCGGATGACTGTTAATCATTAGGTCACAGGTTCAAGTCCTGTCCGGGGAGCCATATTCAGTATGAATTCTAGGCTCTTTCCCATTTGCGGGGGCACTCTTCTCAGGCTCATCCCCATTTCCGGGGGCACTATCAAGAACATAGGGCTCATCCCCATTTCCGGGGGCACTATCAAGAACATAGAACTTTGGCTCATCCCCATTTCCGGGGGCACTATCAAGAACATAGAACTTTAACCCTTAACCTATAATTTTCGGCTCATCCCCATTTCCGGGGGCACTATCA
>JAGVKL010000070.1 GCA_020050595.1 Legionellales bacterium | reverse complement strand
TTATCGCTGTTAGAGGGTCATGGCCAAACACCCCTTGAGGTGATAACGGCCCTTATTCGGGAGTTGCGTCTTGGCGGTAGTCGCATGACAGGCTCTGTGGATGCAGCAGCCAATGCGCAAGATGCTTTTGCATCGTTTTTAGGTTATCTCGAGGCTCTTCCTGCGGAAGCGAAGACTACGCTACTGGCGTTAACCAACTCGAGTGGGGAAAATATTGCTAGTGTTATAGGTGATTTAAGAGTTGGAGATTGTGTTGAAATTGCCTCCAAATCATTACAAACTATCATCGAACAATCGACAGCACGTGTTTTTTTAAATAGACACCCCAGACTTTCGCCTGATTATTTACGGGCTTTAATAAAAGACTATAGAGCGCCACATAAGCTATCTACAAAAGCAGAAGATAGTAGTTTAACCTTACCACCCGTATTTCTTAACCGAGTTGTATCGAAGATACAGATAGATTCAGCCTATGATTATATTTCACTATTGTTATCATTTCCGATAACGCTTTATAAGCAATTATTGCAATATGCTAATGGAGGCGATGCACTTCCACTACCCCTAGAGCTTGCTGAAAGAATTAACGAAGACATCCTCAGTGATGAGCAGAAACAAGCGTTTTTTGGAGCAATTGAGGCTAATCGGTCGCGGTTTAGTAAAGAAGCACGTCTTTATTTTTATATTCTCTCTGGCTATACCCATGGAGTAAGTTTGCTATTTGGAGCATTGCGTCCCCGCGAACGTCTTCTTGCCATTGCAAAAAAAATGGATGCTGATGGGAATACGGTGCTTCATTGGGCAACTGCTAATCCAGACATATTGCGTGCTATTTTAGAATTAATTCCTGAAACTAGGCGCCTTGCGGCGGTGACAGAAAAAGATAATGATGGCAACACCGTGCTTCATTTGGCTAGCATAAATCCAGATGCATTGCGTACTATTTTAGAATTACTCCCTGCAAGCGATCATCTTGCTGCCGTAAAAGAAAAAAATAACGCAGGTGATACAGTGCTGCATTGGGCTACAGAGCATCCAGCTTCATTGCGCGCTGTTTTAGACATATATCCTGAACGCGAGCGCTTTGTGGCTGTAAAAGAAAAAAATAGTGATGGTGATACGGTATTTCATTGGGCTAATGTGAATACTGACTCTTTGCGCACCCTTTTAGACTTATACCCAGAACGCGAGCGCTTTGCGGCTGTAACAAAAAAAGATAAGTATGGTGATACAGTGCTGCATCTAGCTAGCGTGAACTTAACCTCATTGAGCACTATTTTAAAGTTACTTCCTCCAGACAAGCGCCTTGCAGCTATACACGAAAAAAGTGAGTATGATGGTGATACAGTGCTTCATAGAGCCGCAACTCATTCGGAGTTATGGGATGATATTTTAGTCTTATGTGCCAATACTACAGGACTTCCTATTACAGCACCTATCTCTGAGGTATCTGGATTGATAGAACGTATTGCAGCGTGTCAAATTAGTGCAAACGACAAAGCATTAAATGACTATGTTGCTCAAGCAAGAATTAGAGCTGAAGCTGCTGAGGATATTGATAGCCTTAAGATAGAACTTAATAAAATATTGCGCTCAGTAAGCTCTGTAGAAGTTCTTGCCGTTAAGCACGAAATAGCCACTTTGCGTGGCGGCGTAACACTTATAAGTATTGGAAAAAATAAAAAAGCAGACGATATAGAAAACAAGCTTTGTGCACTTCCCTTGGATAGGCGGGGGAAGGTCCTTAGTGAGGAGCATAATGCAGTGCAAGATGCGATAGGTAGACGTCGATTGCTAGGCACAGTAGATGGTCATAGCCGTCGTCTTGAACGACTTATAAATGATACTCCCAGTGAATCGCATGGCCGCGGCCCCCTGTCTTAAGCAAGATAACCAGAGCCATAGGCAGTAGCCTATCCAGAGTGGCACCTTTAATCATGGAACTAAATTTAGGAAGTTTCATAATAACCACACAACATTATTGCGGTTTAGGAGTACTCTCTTCGTCTTTTGAGGGCTCAGCTAAAGGCGACTCATCCACTGGCTCAGCAGGTTCTTGTCTTTCTTCAGCCTCTTTATGCCTTAATTTTTCTGCTGCTTCTTCACGAGACTTCGTTAATCCCAACGCAATAGCCGCTGTAGAACTAACTCTAGGTGCTGCTTTTTGTTCCACTGTAAGTTCTGCCCTTAATACAGTGCGCAAATGTTTTTCATACTCAATCAAGCTTCGTACGTCATTTTCTGTTTCCACGGAGTGGCTACCACTCTCATCCATAGCATTCCTTGACATCCTTACATCTAAAATAGCCTGTCGAACTAAAGGAGTACAGGCAACATCACGATCGTGGACACTTGTAGCATAGATTGTTTCTGTTTCTGAGGGGTTTTCATCTAAAATTCGCGGACCTTCTTTTGCTAGGCGCTCTACTAATAATTCGCGTAATTTTAAAGCCGCTAAAGCCGTGCCTGTTCTCCCATCACCCGCTCCACAATGAATGGTAACGCTCTTACCTTCTTGTACGGATTTTTTAACCACATCATAAATCGCGTCATAAACCTCAGGCGCTACAGGCTTTTCCCCTGCTCCGGAAATTGGAATATGATGATAATCTACTCCATTGCGCTTTGCATCTACAGAAAAATCAGTCTCATGTAACCCAATTAAAACAGAGCCTCTTAAAAAGCTTAAAGCGCCATCACGGTCTTTATTATGTTGAGGGCCAGCCATGCCTCCTATAGCGAAATCTTTACCAAATAAATGGAAATCGTGCGTCCTGTAGTTGGTTGGTCTCATCAGTTCCCCCACATTCTATGCCTACTGTCTTATTTTAGTACATGATGGGGATTTTTGTGTTGGATTGTTAATTATTTTTTAAATAATTTTATAAAACTCATGATTCAGATAGACTCAAACGAATGACACCCGCTATAGCAAAAGGCAAAAAACTTATTGCAATCAATGAGATAGCCATTAGCAAGGCCATATACCCATTGATAGGTAGCCCTTTCATGGCGACCATAGTCATCCCTGCTCCAAAAATAACGACAGGAACCGTTAGGGGTAATAAAATTAAAGCCATTAACATCCCTTTTTGCTGCAAACTTGTACTAAAAGCCGCCCCCAATCCACAAAGAAACAGGAGCGCTGGGCTCCCACATAAAAGGCTTAGCATTAAAACCAAAGTTTCATAACCATTAAGCCCAAATAAAATCGCTAGAAAAGGGCAAAATAAAAGTATAGGCAGCATGATAAGAAACCAGTGTACGAAACATTTAGCACTAACCAGTAGACTAATCGGGTAGATGGACACCAACCATTGCTCTATAACCCCCTCATCATAATCTTGTTGAAACAAACGCTCCGCGGATAATAGCATGGCCAATAACATCGCAATCCAGACGATACCCGGAGCAATTGTACGTAGCAAAACAGTCTGAGGAGGCATGGTTAATGGAAAAAAAACCGCTACCATTAAAAAAAAGAGACACGCATTAAAAATCCAACGCGGCTGCCTGGCATGCAAGAGCATTTCTCTTGTTATTTGTCGAATAAAGATAGTGATCATAAGCCGTACTCTTGATACTGGTCAGGCTTTAAAGGAAGATCCTGATGCGATGTCAAAATCACACACCCTTGCGCTGCCAAGTGCTTATTAATATGAGTCATTAAGGTTTCTATACTCGGCGTATCAAGAGCTACGAAAGGCTCGTCTAATAACCAAACCGGGGCTTTAGACATCAATAGCCGCAGTAATCCAACACGACGCCTTTGTCCCATAGACAGCAAATGACACCTGACATTTCCTAACCCCTCTAAGCCAAATGCCATGAGCAGTCGGTCAATAGATAAATCATTTTTTCTATAATGCAAGTCAAAATAACAGTTTTCCCGTACCGTTAACGTCAAGCTAATGCCATTTTTATGCCCTACATAACAAAGGTTTTGATGATAATTTAAGCGATCATGATAAATAGACTGGCCTTGATAAAAAATATCGCCTTCATTGGGCTGTAAAAGACCAGATAAGAGTTTTAATAAGGTTGTTTTGCCGGATCCATTGGCCCCACGTAAATGCAATAAAGTACCTGGCATGACCGTAAAATTGAGCGCATGCAATAAAGACTTTTCAGGATAATCAAAATGTAGATTAGTAATCTTTAACATAGTAAAAACTCATTAAATTACGAATTATTAATTAGATTTTGAATGCTTTAGGGGAAAAGTCAGATTTGAGTGCCGGTTGCATGATCGTAGCGCCAAATATGGCTTTTCGGTGAGCATGGTAACTAATTAAAATAATTTTGACTCCATTCGCATTGATAAGGATAATATTTTTTTTGACATTACATTAGGTTAATGATGGACTTTTTCGCGCAGTATAGCATGTTTCTTTTAAAATCCCTTACGATCGTTATTGCTCTCTTATTGCTTTTTGGTGGCCTATTTTCTCTGGGTAGAAAGCCTAAGCCCAAATTAGAGATCACCTCGCTTAATGAGCAGTATGAAAAAACGAAACAGCTCATGATCAAAGAAATCTCCGGAAAAAAAGCAGAAAAAAAGAAAAAAGATAAAAAGACCAAGCCATCCTTGTATATTATTGATTTTATTGGAGATATTAAGGCATCCCAAGTAGAAAGCCTTAGAGATGAAATTTCAGCCATTTTATCCATCGCTACCGCCCCTGACGAAGTCGTCTTACGATTAGAAAGTCCCGGAGGAGCCGTCAATGGTTATGGCCTTGCAGCTTCACAATTACAACGCATTCGAGATAAAAACATCCCTCTTACCGTTTGTATTGACAAAATGGCAGCGAGTGGGGGCTATTTAATGGCCTGTGTTGCTACCCGCATTGTTGCCGCCCCCTTTTCTATTATCGGATCTATTGGTGTGGTCGCTCAACTGCCTAATTTTCACCGTTGGCTTAAAAAAAATAACGTTGATGTGGAGCTCTTAACGGCTGGGGAATACAAACGCACACTTACTTTATTCGGTGAAAATACCGATAAAGGGCGTAAAAAATTCCAGGAAGATTTAGAAAAAATTCATCAAAAATTTAGAGAGTATGTCCTCAGTAACCGCCAACAAATTGATATCGATAAAGTAGCAACCGGAGAGCATTGGCTCGCTAAAGATGCCTTTGATTTGCGTTTAGTGGATACATTAAAAACAAGTGATGAATACCTTAATGAAAAAATGGCTACATTTAATCTTTACAAAGTAGCTGTTCATGGGAAACAATCGTTAATCAGTAAATTATTAAAACCTGCAGTAAAATTTTTACAACCATGGGCATAGGGAGATGGCAAAGTTGTATTAACCGTCTATACTAATTAAATGATTTATAGGATGGAGCGTGCATAATGAGTGATTTAAAATCAAAATTACCCGACTTTAAAGAATTAGGCGATATCACGGGCAAGCTATTTAAAGATATTAAAAATAGCGTGTCAGAAATCATTAATGACTATAAACAAAAGCATGCTAAAGCTGAAAAATCGGAAGCTAAAAAAGAAAAAACAACAACCACAACCACCGCAAAAAAAACCACAGCAAAACCGAAAGCTGCTCCTAAATCAAAAACAAAAAAATAAACTCCACTTCTGTCGTGTCGTTCCATAGGCAACTGTGGAACGACAATTTTTAGTGTGCGAAAAATTTTAAATTGCCGTACCGCCAGCCCCGGCCCTAGCCGCACCAGTATCAGCCCTAGACCCAGAATCAGGCGCACCTCCACGAGCACCAGCCCCTGGCAACTCTACCCCATGCTCACCCCCGCCAACTCCAGCACCAAAAACCCCGTTCCTTTCCAAGCCGATGCCTGCTGAAAGACCAGTCGACCTCCCTTCAAGCCGTGCAAATCGCTCATCAATGCGTCTCGCCTCTCGCTCAAGCGCTCGCTCAAGCTCAACCCTACATTCCGCACGGTAAGCCGCCAATTCAGCTCTAAATTCCGCTCGGAAAGCCTCCAGTTCAGTTCTAAACTCTGCTGTCGCTTCATACCTAGTCAAGCGTTTAGGAGAATTAAGGCTCTCTCTATCAGGTGAAAAAATACCTTCTAGGGCTTCTATAGCATCCGTCACCTTGATGAATTCATCCCCATTTTTATCAGGGTCTCTATCAGGGTGTGTACCTAAGCGACTCTCCCTCACTGCC
>JAGVKL010000031.1 GCA_020050595.1 Legionellales bacterium | reverse complement strand
ATCCGATTTCTAATTAACCCTATTGGAAACTTGAACCAATCCCATAAGTTAATTTAATGAACATATTGGTAATTTCCTCTGGCTCGTCAGGGAGCGGAAGACTTATCAAGCAATAAACCTAACCCCATAGAGTTCTTGATCAAAATATTTAATGCGTTGCTAGCTGTTTTCCTTGTTTACGCGCATTATATTTACCCGTTTTTTCGGATTTGCCCTCTAATTCACTTAATACATAGTTGACGGATTCAATAAAGTGATGTGCTAACATGAAGCTCATGTTTTCTTTTACCACGATTCGCAAGGTTTCAACTTTTTCTGCAGCTTCTGGTAGCGTGTATGCAGGCACCACCCAGCCATGCGCTCTTAATTTACTTGAAATATCAAACACTGAATACTTAGTGTTATCTTTGAGAGCAACACTTACTACAGGGGCCATTCGGCGATCACCTAACAAATCAAATTTCCCAGTATCAAGCAACCCCTTGGCTACTACGTCGCTAACAGTTAGCATGTTTTTAATAATTTTCTTATACCCTTTTTTTCCAAGCCGAATAAAATTGTAATATTGCGCAATAACCATGGAGCTGCATCGGGAAAAATTAAGGGTGTAAGTCGGCATATGACCGCCCAAATAATTAACATCAAAAATTAAATCTTTGGGTACATCGGCTTCATCTCTAAACATAAGCCAACCTACGCTTGGGTATACCAAGCCGTATTTGTGGCCAGAAAGATTAATCGACTTTACTTGTTCAAGTCGAAAGTCCCATTTGATGTGATTATTATGAAACATGGAGATAAACCCGCCGCTTGCACCATCAACGTGTAAGGGGATATCCCAGCCTTTTTCTTTCTTTACGGCCATAAGTAGATCATTGATTTCTTCAATTTCATCATATTCACCTGTAAAGGTAGTACCTAAAACAGCTGCGACACAAATCGTGTTTTCATCAATGAGCGGCGCGACATCTTGGGCTGTGATAATGAATTTATCCTTTTTGAGCGGAATAACACGCGGCTCAACATCAAAATAATAGGCAAATTTATCCCAACAAATTTGCACATTGGCACCCATAACAATATTGGGTTTTTCGCTGCTCAGGCCTTGTGCTTTACGCTTGTTACGCCAGCTAAATTTATGGGCAAGGCCCGCAAGCATAATCGCCTCAGAAGAACCTACCGTAGAAGTACCAATATACTCACATGCAGATGGGACATGCATTAAATCTGCTAAAATATGCACACATCGCTCATGGATTTCTTGAACTTGTGGATACTCCTCGTAATTAATAAAGTTTTTGTTGATAGTTTGTTGGATCAACGCTTCCGCCTCTGGCTCCATCCAAGTGGTAACGAAACTTGCTAAGTTTAAAATAGGCGTGGCTTCCAAACTTAGCTGATCCTGAATAAGCTGCTTAGCAACTTTGGGCTCCATACCATTGTCGTTACATATTGCCAATGAAAAATTCTCTAGGTCATAGCGGCTTGCGTAGACAGAAGTTGCATGAGAATTGTTATTTGATTTTTTATTGGTTTTTTTTACAATCACCGCATGGCTCCTTAGTGTCTTACTACCCATTTAAGATATTAGCATGCTAAGCCCATGCCAAGTAATTTGCAGTCCAATACAAATATTAATAAACGCTGCCAAACACATAACAACATTTTTGCCGGCATCTTTTAATTTATCAAAAATATAATGAGAGTATCGGTAACAAAAAAACACAGTAACGCCAATCAAAACAATTCCTATAGAATGTCCAAGCGTCGTTAATAATCTTATTTCCCAATTACTATGAGCACCATGCGCCCCAATAGCTATGGTAACCGCGATGCAAGTAGGACCGGCAGTAACAGGAAGCGTTAACGGATAAAAAGCCCGCGGATCTTCAATTTTCTCTATGTGACTCATATTGATCCCTCTATTGGAGGAAAAAGGATGCTCTGTCGATTCCTCATTTGGCTTATTAAGCATTTGCCAGCCTACATGCGTTAGCAAGAGGCCGCCACTGATAAGCACAATAGGAACCGTTACTCCAAATATATTTAATAGCAACGAGCCTACGAAAAGGACAATTAACAACATGGCTATCACGTAGACAGAAATTTTAAGGGCTAAACTATTAATTTGTTGCGTAGAAGAGCCTTTTATTAAAGAAAGAAAAACAATAGAAGCCCCCAAAGGATTGACTATTGGGAAGAGTGCAGCAAAAGCAAAAAAAATTGCTTGTATCAAGGTCATCATAAGCTGCCATTCCTTGCCTGAATGAGGTGTGTCAGGGGAATTTGGATAAATTCGTTTTTGGAAAATATCCATATTCATTAGATCAAAATTACTCAACCATGTAAAGGTATTTTTTTTCTCTATAAGTCAGTAAGGGTTTGCAGGACATTCTAATAAAATTTTGCATGCATCTATCGCAAAAAAGTGCCATGATAGGATGGGTCTATATTGATCAATGTAGTTAAACTCAGGGAGAGATACATGAAAAAAATAGTAAGTCTTCTGTGCGGTTTGCCGCTAATGGCGACCTTTTTTTCACCTGTACACGCGGAAAGCGCCGTACCTAATTTAGCTGGAAAATGGCATTCTACGGAATTCAAAGAGTTAGCCGGGCGTCAATTGCATAAAATGCAAGGTCATCTGGATCAATCCATCCTTACTGGAAGTTATAATGGTTCCATTGAACAAGCGGGTCGATTCCTTGTTTTTAAATACACCTTTAAATTATCTGCCCCAGTAGTCACTGCTAAAAAAGCAAAAACCCAAGTTGATCAGGGTGAGGATGTAAAATATTGCGTGATAGGCTATGACAATACAAGCCTATACTGCATCGGTGATACAGAAGCTTATAATGTCATTGGGAAAATAGAAAATGGAAACACCATAAGCTTTGTTGAGTTTGAGGCCGGACAACATAATGACGACCCTTACTTATTGTATTCAACCATGACAAAAGATTAGCCTTAGCAATCAGCTCTTGGGGTCAGGTTCATTTATTAAATTATTGCCACATTCTATTTTCAGAATAAACGAATTTACTTGCCGCAGATCCTTTATAATTTAATAAATCAACCTGACCCCCAATTTAATATAAATCAGGGGTGACAGGAACAAATTCATATCCAAGCTCTCTGATAGCGGGGATTAATTCTTGCAGATAAGAAAGCCCTATGTAAGGATGATAATACATGGAGGCCCAAGCATCGCGTACCACCAAATTTTTTTTCGCCGTTATCACTAGATCATTAACCGTTCGACTGGGTGAATCAAACCAAACAGCGGGAGAAATACAGCCTATATTTTCTGGAATGATTTTTTGCCCATAACTGTCTTTCCGTATAACATAAGGATAAAATTGTAATGCATGATGTTGCGAATTGTTTTTATCAAAATATAATACTCGCCCAATAGTTGCAGGAAATTTCTTAGCAAAATATTGATTATCTATATACGATGCAGCATAGTGAGGCGTTTCCCAAATCGATGTTGTGAGCCCTGACTCCGTCAATAAGGCCAAAGCAGAATTTATTCTTTCCTCTACCCATGCACTACTATCTTCACTAACTGGCCCCGTTGTAATTGTTTTATCTGGATTCTCAGTGACTCTAAAAAATTCATAATCATGGCCGCTTACGCCAGTGTAAGCGTTAAGTACATTAGAATATTGATGCGTATAACCATGTAAAATAATAGTTCCACCTTTCGATTCCATGTATTTTAAAGCCGCTATAAAATCTGGATTATCAGTCATTTTAAGCGCTACAGGGCGATGTCCTTGATAGTAGCTTAAGGGATCCCTGTAATAGGGGATAACAGCTATTGCAAAAGGAACATGTTGTGAATATAGGTAGTCCGCTGTTTGTCTTAAAATGGTTGGATTATAGTTTGGATCAATGTCTTCGAGGCGTAATAGTGCGCGCTTTTGTTCTTTAACATTCACTTGTAGTATATCAAACAAAAGATCAGCGAAAGCGAGATAACGATCATTCTCAGAAATAAGTGTAAAGGGAATATCGGCAACGTACCAAAAGTGCTTCGTATGAATAATATAAGGAATTGTATTACCAGTCGATGCTTGGCGGGCTTTTGCTGGCACACTAACTAACGTAGGCTCATTAATAGTTATATGACACAATTCTGCATCAAGTGGATTTTTTGTTAAAACGGTATTTTTATAAATAATTTGGTCATAACTAGATGTATCTAATCCATCAAAGGTAAATCCATACTGGCTGGAAAAATTTGGTTGGGCTTGTATTAGCTGCCATAAATTGTAGCGAAACCATACGATAGTTCGTGTGGTGTGCAGCACATCTTGAATAAAAAATTCTGGCAGCTGATTATTATATTGCGTGCCAAGATAAAAAATTACATTGTATTGATTAAGCCTACCAGCAGTGTATGTTTCAATCAGCGATAGGGTATACGATACATCAAAATGTCCAAGCAAATTGGCCAAAAACAACCCACTTAAATAACCAACCCAATCCCAATTGCTTGATTTGTCATAAAGAATTAATACATTACTTGAGGAATTCGGCTCGCGTGCGCTATAAAGGGAAGGAGATTGACTCAATGATAGAACGACTATTCCAACTAAAAGAAGTATCTTCCACTGACTATTTGAAGGGTTCATTTCATTATCATACTTGATCAAAGCTGAATCGCCAATCCTCTCCGATGGGCTGAATTTTTCGCTGAACCATACGGGCCAGGGCCCGTATCTATTTTGAAATAGGTTATAATTTAATAAATGAACCTGACCCCTTCTCTCTCCTGACCCCTTCTCTCTCCGGGCTCGTATTAGATCGCGGTTTGTCCAAAGTCCAGTTAATAAATGAACCTGATTCCGAATTTTACTAATTGAAAATTAGTAAATATTACTATAATATTAATTTACAATACATAAATTTTAAAGTTATTATGAATTATGAATCAATAAAACAAATTATTCTGGAACAAAAAGCAATCAATCTCCCCAAAAAACTCGTCGTGCGTACATTATGGGAAAAATTAAAACCACTGCAGGAAAACAACCATATCATTATTATTAAGGGAATGCGGCGCTCAGGCAAATCCACTTTTATACAATATATTCGCTCTCAGCAGTCCTCGCCGCATCTTTATTTTAACTTTGATGACGATCGGTTAGTCGATTTTACCATTCATGATTTCCAACTATTACTAGAAACGTTAATTGAAACGAATGGACCTGCAAAAATAATTTTTTTTGATGAAATTCAAAATATTCCCGGCTGGGAAAAATTTGTCCGTCGCTTACATGATCAAAATTATAAACTATATTTGACTGGCTCAAACGCTCAATTATTTAGCCACGAACTCGGAACACACCTAACAGGACGATATATTGCATTAGAAATGTATCCTTATTCTTTCAAAGAGTTCATTACCACTTATGGTTATACTTTAGATCCCGATCGAATTTATACAACAGAAGATAAAGCCTATTTAAAAAGTGTCTTTAATGATTACTTTGAAATAGGAGGCATTCCTGATTATGTTCGCTTTAGGCAACCCGATTATCTCAAAGATTTGTATGAGGGTATTTTATACCGAGACATTATCGTTAGACATAATCTTAGTAAAGAACAGTCCTTAAAATCATTAGTCTATTATCTCGCTAGCCACATTGGGAAAGATGTAAGCTTTAATCGCTTAAAAAATATGCTAAAGCTCTCCAACGCTGCAACCGTATCCGACTATTGCCACTATTTAGAAATGAGTTATCTCTGCTTTTTTGTTAACCGCTATAGTCCTTCTCTACACGCCAAAACTCATTATGGGAAGAAAGAATATTTTATCGACCATCATCTTGCAAGAAAGATTGGTTTTCGCACCTCTAGTGACCGTGGTCGTTTACTTGAAAATATTGTCTTTTTAGAGTTAAAACGCCGGGGGTATGACGTTTATTTTCATAGAGAGAAAAAAGAGTGTGATTTCGTGATTAAGCGAGAACACACCATTGTACAAGCTATACAAGTAACCGTTGAATTAGACGCTTTGGAAACGAGGCAACGAGAGCTTGAAGGCTTACAAGAAGCCATGTCTGCTTATGGTCTAGAAAAAGGTATGATACTTACCGAAAATACTGAAGGCCAATATGACAACATTAATGTGATACCCGTATGGAAGTGGTTATTAGTATGATATAGGGGTCAGGTTCATTTATTAAATCATTGCCATATGTTATTTTCTGTAGGTCTTTTTATAATTTAATAAATGAACCTGACCCCATGCTTAAACATTAAATCTAAAATGCATGACATCGCCGTCGGCAACGATGTAGTCTTTTCCTTCTAGGCGTAATTTTCCTGCTTCTTTAGCACCTTGCTCGCCTTTATGGGCGATAAATGCATCGTAAGCAATCACTTCTGCGCGGATAAACCCTTTTTCGAAATCAGTGTGGATAACACCCGCAGCTTGTGGGGCTGTAGCGCCTTGCTTAATTGTCCAGGCACGGACTTCTTTGACGCCGGCGGTAAAATAGGTTTGTAATCCTAATAATTCATAGCCTGCACGGATAACGCGGTTTAAACCAGGCTCAGCAAGTCCTAAATCCACCATAAATTCCTTGCGAGAATCATCATCAAGCTCGACTAGCTCTGCTTCAGTAGCTGCGCACAAAGGTACGACTCGAGCATTTTCTTTTTTTGCATAATCGCAAACTTTATCTAACAAAGGATTATTTTCATACCCATCGTCATTCACATTTGCAATATAAAGTACAGGCTTGGCTGTTAATAAGAAAAATCGGCGAATAACGGCTTGCTCATCTGTAGATAAGGCAAGGGTACGCACAGGATAGCCTGCGTCGAGATGCGTTTTGACTTTTTCTAAGGTTTGTTGCTCAAAAAGAGCCTCTTTATTGCCGCTTTTACCCAGCTTACTTGCCTTAAATAAGGCTTTATCAATCGTTTCCATGTCAGCTAACGCAAGCTCGGTATTAATGACTTCGATATCATGGATAGGATCAACCTTCCCTTCAACATGCACAATATCAGTATTTTCAAAGCAGCGTACTACATGAGCAATAGCATCGGTTTCCCTAATATTTGCTAAGAATTGATTGCCTAGGCCCTCACCACTGGACGCACCTTTAACCAAGCCTGCAATATCAACAAATTGCATAACGGCTGGAAGTGTTTGCTGCGGATGAACAATATCACTTAAAGCATCTAGTCGAGGATCAGGAACGCTAACCACCCCAACATTAGGCTCAATCGTGCAAAAAGGATAATTTTGCGCTTCGATCCCAGCTTTAGTTAATGCATTAAATAATGTTGATTTACCTACATTGGGTAAACCTACAATTCCACATTTAAATCCCATGGAAACCTACCTTACTCATCTATGTAATTGATTCATCGCACCTGCCATGTCACCAGCAAGAACGTTGGGTATCACGGCCATACCGCGGGCAATCGCATCTAAGATTAGCTCTCTATCGTGCGAAGAAGGCTTTCCTAATACGTAATTTAATACTAATTCTTTATGGCCAGGATGGCCAATGCCTATCCTAAGGCGGTGAAACTCTGTACTGCCTAACTGGGTTATAATGTTTCTAAGACCATTATGGCCACCATGCCCTCCCCCTGTTTTTAATTTTATTTGTCCGGCGGGGAGATCTAGCTCATCATGCACGACTAATATTTCACTAGGATTTAAACGATAAAATTGGCAAACCGCTTGCACAGCTATGCCGCTATGATTCATAAATTCCAAGGGCAAAACAAGTTTGTAGGTTTCAACTTGGGCGATTTCACTATGTAATTTTTTATCCACTTTAAATGAAATAGCCACATCATGTGCCAATGCCTCTACAAACCAACCCCCTGCATTATGGCGCGTATATGCATAAGCTGCTCCAGGATTGCGTAAGCCAACGATTAATTTAATGGCCATGACATGACACCTTGAAATTGTTCAGAGGCAGTTTTAAATAGAAACCCCGCAGTCACCCCCGCGGGACTTTGTTGAATAAATCAATAAGAGGCAATTTTTTTATGTATGCTATTCCCGCGCGACATTGTTGCGTGGGAATAGCAACGACATTTATTCAACAAAGCCACCCCAAGGGGAGTCAGCTTAAAAAATTGTACTTTTTATTCAGCGCCTTTTTCTTCTTCTGGTGCTGCTGACTCTTCAGCTGATGCTTCTTCTGAAGAAGCTTCTGCCGTACCTTCACCTTCTACACCTTCGCCCTCTTCTTCCGCTACTGAAGGCTCTTCCTCAACGATCACGCGCGGCAGATGGATGCTAACGACCGGATGGTCATGTCCACCTGTAGTAGGATCAATAGCTAATTGTACATTTTTAGGCAATGTTAAATTCGACAAGTGAATCACATCATTCAATTGCATCTCGCCTAAATCTACTTCAATGAACTCAGGTAAATGTTGTGCCTGGCAACGAACTTCGACATGAACCATGGTATGGTTAACAATACCGCCGTCTTTTACTCCAGGTGAATTTTCTTCGTTGATAAAATGCAAAGGAATCATCTTCACCAATACATCTTTCGCAGAAACACGCTGTAAATCCATGTGCATAATAATGGGCTTGTACGGATGGCGTTGCAAATCTTTAAGAATAACTCGCTCAACCTTGCCATTTACTTTTAAATCAAAAATACTCGAATAAATACTTTCTGTTTCAAGCGCTTTCATGACTTTATTGTGTAGTAAATGAATAGCTTGAGCTTCTTTATCCCCGCCGTATAAAATACCAGGGACTTTGTTTTCAAGACGACGTAGGCGGCGGCTCGCACCTTTCCCCATATCCGTTCTTGCTTCTGCTTCTAATGTAATTGCGGACATTTATGATCTCCAAATAATAAAATAAATTAACCTTGCGACCAGGCTAAGGAGGCGCATTGTACAATAAATTAAAATCAACTTGAAGTCATACGCGATATTTTATAGAATGTGACGCTTTATAAACCAGTATTAAGCCACATAGGCGAGTTGGAGAATAGTTATGTATGCGGTAATTAAAACCGGAGGTAAGCAATACCGGGTCAAAGAAGGCGATGTACTTAAGTTAGAGCAGTTAGATGCTGAAATTGGCAGTACCGTCGATTTCACTGAAGTATTAATGTTAGCTAACGGAGACAAAATTACTTGCGGTTCGCCTTTAGTAGCTAAAGCACTCGTTAAAGCTGAAGTAATTACTCACGGCCGACACAAAAAAATTAAAATTATTAAATTCCGACGTCGTAAGCACCACATGAAACAAATGGGTCACCGACAAAATTATACACAAGTAAAAATTACTGGAATAAGTAGCAAGTAAGAGGATATAGCAATGGCTCACAAAAAAGCAGGTGGTAGTACCCGTAACGGTCGCGATTCGAATCCTAAGTACCTTGGGGTTAAGCGTTATGGCGGCCAATTGGTCAATGCGGGGGAAATTTTAGTTCGCCAACGTGGAACTCGTTTTCATGCTGGTGAAGGCGTAGGGTTAGGACGCGATCATACTTTGTTTGCTTTAGTCACCGGCGTTGTACGATTTGTTACTAAAGGCATCAAGCAGCGCCAATATGTTATGATTGAGCCTGCTGCTGCAGGAGAGTAGGTTGCTTGAAATTTGTTGATGAAGCGCTAATTAAAGTAAATGCCGGCAACGGCGGCCATGGTTGCCTTAGCTTTCGTCGGGAAAAATTTATCCCGCGCGGCGGTCCCGACGGCGGTGATGGCGGTGATGGCGGTAGCGTTTTTTTTATTGGCGATAAAAATCTGAATACGCTGGTCGATTTTCGTTACCAACGCCATTATAAAGCAGAAAATGGCCAATCTGGCATGGGCGGAAATTGCACCGGTAAAAAAGGTGATGATTTAGTGGTCGCCGTGCCTGTAGGTACGATGGTCTATGATGTTGATAGCGGTGAATTAATTGGCGACATCAAAAAGGCTAAAGAGAAGCTCCTAGTAGCACAAGGCGGTTTTCATGGCTTGGGCAATACTCGCTTTAAAAGCAGTGTTAACCGCGCTCCACGCCAAACGACTCAAGGCTCATTAGGTGACTCGCGCCATTTGCGTTTAGAACTACGGGTTTTGGCCGATGTAGGCTTATTAGGCTTACCTAATGCAGGAAAATCAACGCTTATCCGTGCGGTATCGAGTGCCAAACCTAAAGTAGCAGATTATCCTTTTACCACCTTACACCCAAATCTTGGGGTAGTTAGTGTCGGTGCTCATAAAAGTTTTGTCATGGCAGATATCCCAGGGCTTATTGAGGGTGCCTCAGAGGGTGCTGGTTTAGGGCACCAATTCTTAAGACATTTATCTCGTACCTGTGTTTTATTACATATGGTGGATATAGCCCCTCTAGACGGGAGCGATCCCCTTCATGATATTAAGACAATCACAGCAGAATTAGCCGCTTATAACCCTGATTTGCTTAAAAAACCTCGATGGTTAGTCTTCAACAAAATAGACATGCTCCCCGATGAAAAAGCTCGAGAAGCTACGATTAAGCGAATTCTCAATGCGCTCAAATGGAAAGATAAAAGCTTTGCGATCTCTGCTATCAAAAATGAAGGGACCGAAAAGTTGTGTTACGCTCTGATGGAACTTATTGATACGATGAAAGAGGGGTAAACCCTTCGAAACGTCTAACGCTACTTAAAAATAAAAACCCTGGCAAGCCAGGGTTTTTTATGTTCACAAGAAATTACTCTTGTTTTGGCGCAGCATTTTCCTCAACCGTTGTTTGATGCTCTACTGTTGGTTGTTGTTGCTCAGGTTGAGTAATGGTTGTTGTCTCCGTTTTTACTTCTGGTTGCTTTGGTGACTGCTGGCCGCAAGCGGTTAGCAATACAGCCATCACTGAAGCTGCTATTAGTGTACCTATGTGTTTCATGTCTTCTCCCATTTGTTTTTATTTGTTCTTCTTATAGTCTAACAAAAATTTACATGAAGTGAAGGATATTTGCTAGAATCATGGCTCTTTTACTCAATTATTATTATTATGTCCTCCCAACATACCCCAATGATGCAACAATATTTGCGCATTAAAAGCGATTATAAAGACATGCTGCTCTTGTATCGTATGGGGGATTTTTATGAATTATTTTTTGAGGATGCAAAACGCGCCGCCGAATTATTAGATCTAACTTTAACTCATCGCGGCCAATCCGGTGGAAAACCTATTCCTATGGCTGGAGTTCCCTATCATGCCGTTGAAAACTATTTGGCGAGGCTTTTGAAAAAAGGTGAGTCCGTCGCGATTTGTGAGCAAATAGGCGACCCCGCTACCAGTAAAGGCCCTGTAGAGCGTCAAGTTACCCGCATTATCACTCCCGGCACAGTCACCGATGAAGCGTTGCTCGATGCTAAAAGGGATAATATATTGTTAGCCATTCATCAACATCGGCAAGGATATGGTTTAGCATGGGTGGATTTAAGCGGTGGGCGCTTTCATTTATTACAAGTCAAGGAAGAAGCACAGCTTCTGGCTGAAGTGGCGCGCCTTAAGCCTGCAGAACTATTATTAGATGAAGCTTTTCCCAGTCAAAATTTACGAGATGAACACGTTGTTAAGGTAAGGCCTGCCTGGGATTTTGAGTTAAAACGCGCTGAGATTTTAATGAGCGAACAATTTAAAGTTCAAGATTTAAAAGCCTTCGGTCAAGAAAATTACCCTATCGCTTACCCAGCAGCCGGTTGTTTATTAGCCTATTTACAAACCACTCAGCGGCAAACCCTGCCCCATTTAACGCATATTACCTTAGAGCAAAGCGAAGATTATCTGCAGCTAGATGCCGCTACGCAACGCCATTTGGAGCTATTTGAAAACGTGCAAGGAGGGCGGGCTAATAGTTTAATTGCTATCCTCGATCACACAGCAAGCGCTATGGGAAGCCGTTTACTTAAGCGATGGCTTAGTAGACCATTGCGTCATCAAGGCCAAATTCAAGCACGCCAAAATGCTATTCAAGAGCTGATTGCGAAGCAGCAAGTCTCTTCTCTTTATGGCTTATTCAAGCGCGTTTGTGACGTACAGCGTATTATTTCACGCATCGCGTTAAAATCTGCCCGACCAAGGGATTTAGTCCAATTACGAGATACCTTAGCCTTATTGCCAGAATTCCATGAAATCATTCAACATAATCAGGCGACGTTATTACAAGAGGCGCTACCCCATTTAAAGCCATTGCCATTACTACACCATTTATTAACGCAAGCAATCGTTGATAATCCCCCTATGCTAATTCGGGATGGCGGCGTTATCGCACAAGGCTTTGATGAAGAGCTTGATGAATTACGCGGACTTAGTGAACATGCTAATGAGAAATTACTAGCCTTAGAACAAGCAGAAAAACAACACTCAAAATTATCTTCGCTAAAATTTGGTTTTAATCGGGTACATGGCTATTACATTGAATTATCTCGCCTTCAATCAGAAAAAGTTCCATCGCACTATCAACGGAAACAAACCCTAAAAAATGTAGAGCGCTATACCACTAAAGAATTAAAAGAGTTTGAAGAAAAGGTATTGTCCGCTCAAGTAAAGGCATTAGCACGTGAAAAATGGTTATATGAAAATCTCTTAACTGAAATTCAGCAATCCATCCCTGTATTAAATAATATGGCAGAAAGCTTAAGCCTTTTGGATGTCCTCAATACCTTAGCAGAACGCGCAACCACTTTAGCTTGGCAGTGCCCACAATTAACGGTAGAGCCTGGGCTTAAAATTACTGCGGGACGACATCCAGTCATTGAGCAACTTTTACAAGAAAAATTCATTGCCAATGACCTAATTTTAAACCCATCACAACATACTTTGCTCATAACTGGCCCAAACATGGGGGGAAAATCCACCTATATGCGGCAAAATGCATTGATCGTGCTTTTAGCACATATCGGTAGTTTTGTTCCGGCAAAAGAAGCAAAAATTGGGCCTATTGATAAAATTTTTACGCGAATTGGAGCAAGCGACGATTTAGCAGCCGGACGCTCAACGTTTATGGTAGAAATGACCGAAACCGCCCATATTTTACGGCAGGCTACGGCGCAAAGCTTGGTGCTTATTGATGAAATTGGCCGAGGAACAAGCACTTATGACGGCATGGCCCTTGCTTATGCCTGCTGTGCTTATTTAGCCGATACGATTAAAGCCTATACTTTATTTTCAACGCACTATTTTGAATTAACGACACTTCGAGAAGCGTTTCCTTGTATTCGTAATGTGCATTTAAAAGCGGCTTTAAACACTAGACCTCTTCAGAAAGTCGCTGAGGAGAGCCTATTGCGAGGAGACGCTGAGCAAAGAACCACCGTGTACACGTCAGTACAAGAGGATTCGAGCACGACGAAGCAAGAGGCCTCCTCAGTAGAGTTCCCGAAGGGGTCCATCGTATTTCTTTATAAAGTCGAGGAAGGGCATGCTAGCCAAAGCTATGGCTTGGAAGTCGCGGCTTTAGCAGGTATCCCGGCGGACGTGCTTAAGCTTGCCAATCAACACTTAGAACAAGTCCAACCCATCGTGCATCATTCACCTATTGGGAATCTCAAGCCCTCCCCTATTTTAGAAGAATTAGCCCATATTGATCCTGATCAGTTATCCGCACGAGAAGCCTTAGATTTCCTCTATCGCCTAAAAACCTTAGAAAATACCGAGTCTACATGCTAAATAAAGTTAAAAAATTTTTATTGCTCTTGTGTTGCTTGCCTTTAATAAGTGCTGTGAATACGCCTACGATTCAAATTACCGGTATTCATGGCGAAGTTTTAATTAACGTTCAACGTCGCCTTACGGAATTAGCTCAGAATAAATCCATCGCCAATGAGCCGACAGAAATCCTTGGTCAAGAAACCAAAGAAGCGATGTATCCTTATGGATTTTTTAAAGCAACGATTACGATTGTTTCCCGTAATCCACTGATTGTGCATATCATACCCGGTCCACAAATGCACATTACAGCCTTATCGGTGGATGTTATAGGAGAAGGTACCCATAATCCTGCTATCCAAACGATTTTAAATGACTTACCGATTAAACAAGGTGACCCTTTAAATAATGCAAAATATGAAGAGGCAAAAGATAAATTATTTACTGCTGCCCAACACCAAGGATACCTGCACGCCAAATTTGAGAAATCAGAAATTTTAATCGATGAAGAGCAATATACCGCCAAAATCATTCTTCTTTTTGATACCGGCCCGCTTTATTACTTTGGCCAAGTCCATTTTAATCCTACTTATATTGCGCCTGAATTATTGAATCGTTATTTGCCTTTTAAATATGGCCAGCCCTATTCGATCGATCAAATCCACGCCTTGAATGACCATTTACTAGCCAGCGGCTATTTTAAATCCATTCGTGTTAAACCTGCACCTGAAAAGCAACATGATGTGCCAATCGATATTAACCTTGAACAACGCAAACGTGTATCTTATTCGGTAGGTGCAGGTTATGGGACAGACACAGGCCCACGTGGATTATTAGGATTGCACGTTGTCCCCGTAAATCGGTGGGGGCATAAATTTAATGCGATTGCCCAAGGGTCATTTGAAGAGAATGCCTTGCAAGCACAATACCTCATCCCAGGCAAGAACCCCGTTGTCGATAATTACAGTATCAATGGTGGCTTTACTAATTTAGATTACAGCAGCGGGCATAGTAACTCAGGGTTACTTTCGTTAGCCCAACAACATATCCTCCCCCACTATCAACGCATTTTATCTATTAACGGGCTGCATGAGCGTTACACCTATAGCGGCCAAGACGGCATTGAAACGTCTGTCTTTTATCCCAAAGGTATCTTAACTTTTAATAAAAGCACCGATCCTCTCTTTTCGCCTTCGGGGTATAACATCACGCTAAATGGTCTAGCTGCAGACAAGGCCGTATTATCAAAAATTAATATAGCCCAAGCCGTTATTGACGGTAAAGCTGCATTCACTTTGGACCCTATAAATACACGATTTTATTTTCATGGCATCCAAGGAGGGACTGCAATCCATAACGTTTATGACATTCCTCTTTCCATCGCTCCTTTATTAGGTGGAACACCCAATTTAAAAGGGTATTCGTATAATTCGATTGGCCCTGGTAAATTAATTACATATGGCGGTGTTGAACTACAAAAAGAAACCTTTAAAAAATGGTATCTTTTGGGATTCTATGACGTAGGTGATGTTTACAAACCTAATCCAAGTGCTTTTAAATATGATTTAGGACTTGGGCTGATGTGGGTCTCGCCGGTAGGGCCGATTAAAGTCGCCCTAGCACAGCCCGTTGAGAATAATTTAAGCCCCATAAAAGGGAGCTCACCACGCCTTGTCATTAATATGGGACCCGATCTCTCATGATTTATTTAAAGCGAATTCTCTATATTGCTGCTCTATTTTTTATTCTCTTATCGAGTCTTTTAGCCTTTTTATTGTCTACCACACCGGGGCTATACTTCAGTATTAAAGTAGCTAATTTATACCTGCCTGGAAAAATTAAGCTACACAAAGGAGCAGGTCGGCTTCTTGATCACGCGTCATTTAATAAATTAAGTTATGAAGACAAGGGTATTAAGTTAGAATTCCAACATGGAAAACTACATTGGCAACTTAAAAAGTTATGGCGCCGTAAGCTTACACTTGCCCTTTATGCCGACCGTTTAGTGATCCACAAAGCCTTAACTAGCACCCCCATACCTAAGCCTCCTTTTGATCTTATTATTGAACAATTCAACATTAAGCGCATCGATCTCGTAGTGAAGAGCCCTACGCCACACTCTAGGCCGACGTTCCCAGAGTTGTCCGCAGAAGCCACAAAACCTCTCATCACCGATTTTAACCTGCAAGCTGCCCTTCTCGGCACACGATGGTATATTAACCACTTAGCATTAAATACCGCGAACGCTCATTTACTATTACAAGGTCAGGGTCAATCCATCGCCCCTTACCCTCTATCAGCTACTTTAAAAATTAGGCCCATTCGTTTAAAGCCTCCTTTTATCCAAGGCAGCCTTCAATTAAGCGGTGATACCTCTCTTTATCGCTGGCAAGGACAGTTTAGTGGTTTTGCTCAAGGCGATGTGAATGGCCGCTTAGAGCATGGCGATTTAACCACGATGATTCGGTGGGGTAAAAACAAATGGCAAATTAACGGCAATAAAAAAGAGGGACAGCTAAGCATCCATAGCACCCTTCAATTACCCCTTGGCACTATTCAAGCCAATGCTAGCTATGAGCAAACGAAGTTAGATGCACATCTAACACTTGGTGCCAATTCTTTAGATTTAGCTGGTTACTTCCCTTATCAATGGCGAGCTAGGTTTAATATCACCGAACCAGCACGTTTGCATCCTTTATTGACTCCTTTTGAAACGACTCTCCTTGGCACATTAACAACGCAAGATAGTGAGCATGGCGAATTTAATTTAACCATCAAACCCGGCATTTATCGTCTCCCTCAGCCAAACCTTCCACCTATTAAGTTTAAGGGGGGACAATTTTCAGCTTCTCTCACGCCTAAAGCATTGGATGCTCAAGGTACTTTTATGATTGACCCTGCCAAAATCATTCATTTATCGTGGCATATACCTAAGTTTCGCTTTAATACACCGCCTTCCAAGCAACCGTTGAATGGCAAACTTACGTTAAAAGTAGGGTCTTTAGATTTTTTACAAGGCATTCATAAATCCATAGAAACGATCCATGGACAATTACAAATGGATTTAACAGCTACAGGCACGCTCGCTCATCCGATATGGCAAGGCGACTTTGCACTTGTTAATGGCAGTGTGTCGCTCCCTAAATCAGGGCTTGTATTTGCCCCTATTCATGCCCGATTACAAACTAAGAATCAGGCATGGCAGCTACAAGGCATTGTTGCAGCCAACCATCGAACGCTTACCTTGAAAGGCCAAGGCGATTTTACTTCACCCAACAGCGGGCACATCACGATTACAGGAGATAATTTTCCGGTGATAAAAACCAATAACTATATCGTTAACATTTCCCCCGCATTAACCATCGCCCTGACACCACCCTCCATACAAATTACCGGCAAAATACTCATACCTTCGGCTCAACTTAAGCCTATATCATTTAGTAATACCGTTAGCCTTTCAGAAGATGTGGTTTTCGTAAAAAAGAAAGAAGCAAAGGAACCGAACCCCTTTAATATGACGACCCATGTATTCGTCGAAATGGGAAATGATGTCGCCTTAGATGTAAAGGGATTGCACGGTTTTCTTGATGGCACCATTGAAGTCAAGCAAGCCCCTAAAACACCGCCGAGCGCTGTAGGTGAACTACGGGTGCGGGATGGAAAATACAATGCTTACGGGCAAAATTTAACCATTGATCAAGGGCAACTCTTATTTACCGGTGGCCCTATCGATAACCCTGCTCTTCGTATCAGAGCCGTTCGAAAATTTAGCAGCATTAATTTTAGCAATTCAAGCCAGCGCCTTGATTTCAGAGCAGCTAATATCGATACCGTGGATATCGGCAGCCCAACCACCGTAGGCATAGAAATGAGTGGTCGACTAAATGCTCATAAAATAACCTTATTTTCCATCCCGCCCACTCTTTCACAATCCGATATTTTATCACTTTTGTTGCTGGGTAAACCAGCAAATCAAGCCAGTAAATCGGGAGGACAATTGCTCCTCACCGCTATTTCGTCCATGAATCTTGACTCTGGAACAAAGGGCTTGCAATTAATGGAGCAGCTTAAACAAAAATTAGGCTTAGACATTGACCTACAAGATGATCCCCGCTACAGCCGCTCAACCACCCAAAGCGGTGAAAATACATCGCTTGTCGTCACCAAATCGCTCTCTGATCGGGTGTATATTAGCTACAACATGGGTCTACTCCAAAAAGATAGCGGTGTTATTATTCTTAAATACCTTTTAAGTAAATACTTCAGCGTGCAAGTAACCGCGAGTGATATAGGGAATGGCTTGGATTTACTTTATACCCGCAATGCGGAATAAAACTTGGATATATCAAATTGAGTATATCCATTAATCACATCTTCTCAAGCATCTCTTGCAAATGCTTCACTCCCTCCACCTCCATACCTATCGATTGCTTAGGCGCATTAGCATAAGGCACTATAGCCCGCTTAAAACCGTGCTTTAACGCTTCTTTCAAGCGCTCCTGTCCACTCTGCACCGGCCTAATTTCACCCGCGAGACCTACTTCGCCAAATACAATCGTATCACTTTGAAATACACGATTTTTTAAACTTGAAACGACGGCGGCAAGCAATGCTAAATCACTCCCCGTCTCGGTTACTTTCACCCCGCCTACTACATTAATAAAAACATCCTGATCAAAGGTCGCAATACCCCCATGACGATGCAATACCGCAAGTAAAATGGCTAATCGATTATGCTCAAGCCCTGCCGTTACGCGCTTGGCCTGCTGCCCATGCGCTTCATCGACTAACGCTTGAACCTCAACCAACATGGGGCGAGAACCCTCCCAAGTCACCATAATCGCACTGCCAGGCGTAGGTTCTGGTTGGCGAGATAAAAAGATGGCTGAAGGGTTTGCTACTTCTTTCAAGCCCTTATCCGTCATGGCAAAGACACCTAATTCGTTCACCGCACCAAAGCGGTTTTTTATCGCTCGAATAATGCGAAATCGACTATCGCTTTGCCCCTCAAAATAAAGCACGCAATCCACCATATGCTCTAACACTCTAGGCCCCGCCAATGCCCCTTCCTTCGTTACGTGCCCCACTAAAAAGACCGCTGTCTGCGTCATTTTTGCAAAACGAACCAATTGCGCTGCTGACTCACGCACTTGACTAACTCCACCGGGAGCTGAGCTAATCATCTCGGTAAAAATGGTTTGGACTGAATCAATCACCATCACTCGAGGCCTATCTTTTTCAGCGTGAGCAAGGATGGCTTCCACTTGTGTTTCGGCTAATAAACGTAACCCGGCTAAAGGTAATTGCAGCCGTTTTGCACGCATGGCTACTTGCTGTAACGATTCTTCACCGGTGACATAGAGAATTTTTTGTTGCAACGATAAATTGGCTAAAGTTTGTAACAACAACGTGGATTTACCAATACCTGGATCGCCACCAATTAAAACAACAGAACCATCAACTAACCCGCCCCCTAAAACGCGATTTAATTCCGATAATCCACAATCCATCCGCACTTCGGCATTTAAAACAACATCTTCAACCAACGTAACCGCTGAACGCTGATTGGCATAATTTCCTACCCGCATGGCTTTACCTGTGGCTATAACGCTCTCCTCACTAATTGAATTCCAGGCGCTACAATGCGTACACTGCCCTGCCCATTGCGAAAAAACGGCAGCGCATTGATTACAAATAAACCGGGTTTTAGTTTTTATCATCACCAATCAACTCTTGTTAAAAAAAGACAATCCATCTAAACTACCAACGCGAGTTCTGGATAAGAACCGCGTTACTAGCATACATGATAAGGCAAATGCCGCAAATGAATCAGACAACATTTAAATGGGCGGTGGTAGGCGCAGGCCCAGCTGGCATTGCTGCTGTAGGTAAGTTACTCGATAAAGGCATCCCTCCCAAGCAACTTTTATGGCTCGATCCTCATTTTACCGTCGGCGACTTCGGCCGCCACTGGCACAATGTATCAAGTAATACCACTGTTAAGTTATTCCTTGCTTTTTTAAATGCGGTAGCGGCTTTTCATTACTCAAAAGCACCTGACTTTCAATTAAATCACTTGCCCCTAGAAGATACCTGTCTTTTACGACATATGGTAGAGCCGCTGCAATGGGTCACCCAACACCTCATTGAGCGAGTGGCGACTGAGAAAACCACGGTTCACAAACTTCAACCCCACCAAAATTGCTGGGCACTAGAAAGCGACGCCTCTATTTATTATGCCGAACAGGTTATTCTTGCTACCGGTGCAGAGCCTGATAGCTTGGATTATTCAAGCCTTACCTCGATTCCTTTTACAACCGCCATTGATAAATCACGATTAAGTCAGGTCATTCATCCTAATGAAACCATAGCCGTTTTTGGTTCATCACATTCAGCCATTATGATCGTCAATCATTTAGTGGACTTAAGCGTTAAGAAAATTGTGAATTTTTATCGCTCTCCTTGCCGGTATGCACTCCCTATGGGTGATTGGATTTTATTCGACAACACCGGCTTAAAGGGACATACCGCTCAATGGGCGAAAAAGTACATTGATGGTATTTTACCTCCTAATTTAGAGCGCTATTACAGCAATGAAACCCATATTGCTCGCTTTCTTCCTGAATGCAATAAAGCTATCTATGCCGTAGGATTTACTAGGCGGCAACACATTCATATCGCAGGTTACGAGCAGGCGTATTATAATCCCCATGTGGGTATTATCGCTCCGGGACTATTTGGGGTAGGTATTGCCTATCCTGAGAAAAAAACGGATCCTTTTGGCCAAGTAGAATGGCAAGTGGGGCTTTGGAAATTTATGAACTATCTCGATAAAGTCTTACCCATATGGCTTAACTATCACTATAGAGAGCATCATGACTGAACCCATTCATTTTGAAAAATCGATTGCTGAATTACAAGATATAGTGACACAGCTAGAAAAAGGCGAGTTATCGCTAGAAGATTCGCTAAAACATTTCGAAAAAGGTATAAAATTAGCACGACAATGCCAGGATGTATTAACCCAAGCCGAACAAAAAATTGAAATGCTTTCAGCAAACCATTTATCAAATGAGCTCCCTGATGAGCAGTAAGCATTCCCGGGAAACGATTGAAGACCTCATCACTCATCACGATAAAATTTTACATCAGGTCATCGCTCATTTAGAAATTACAGCCCCTCGTATACGGGATGCTATCCATTATGCACTTTTCCCAGGCGGGAAGCGGTTACGCCCTGTTCTCGTTTATTTGTGCGGCGAATTACTTGATGTTTCTCGTAAGAGCCTCGACATCATCGCGGCAGCTATCGAATTAACACATTGCTATTCTTTAATACACGATGATTTACCCGCCATGGATAATGATGATTTTCGCCGCGGAAGACTAAGTTGCCACCGCGCATTCGATGAAGCCACTGCCATTCTAACCGGCGATGCCTTGCAAATTTTAGCGATTGATATTTTATTAAATCAGTTACCCTCTGATTTAAGTGCTGAGAAAAAGCTAGCGATCATGCGAGAGCTAAGTCATGCCAGCGGGCCCGCCGGCATGATCAGCGGGCAAAGCCTTGATCTATCTGAGCTAGCCCATACCTCTATTACCGAAACGCAACTAAGAGCAATACATTTATTAAAAACTGGTAAACTCATGTTGGCTTGCATTAATATGACCATTGCTGCTAGTGACACTTCCAACCAACATGCTGAAGCCTTGCGTCAATTTGCTTATCATTTAGGGCTAGTGTTTCAAATGCAGGATGATTATTTAGATCGCTACGATCAAGAAAAACATCTAGGCAAAGGCCGCTCTTCAGACGAGGCTAATAAAAAGACAACGTTTGCAACGCTTTATCATCAAGATGAGTTACACCAGCTAATCAATAACCATTATCAACAAGCTATTAGTGCATTAAAGCCTTTTGGTGAACGCGCCGAACGGCTTATCAATTTTACCCAACAGTTGCATCACCGTACAAAAATTTCCTATTGCGACATCCCGCGGCTTGACCGTGGGATCCAGTGATCTTGCAGATTTTATGGACCCCGCGGCCAAACCGCGGGGCGTCGACCTGCACTTCCAATTGAACCCCTAAAAAATGCAAAAATTGCATACACAATAGAAATATTTTATACTAAACCTCCATTTTCCTGTAATGTTTATTGAGAGACATCATGCTTAGACCGCCAGCCAGTTCAAGTCGTAGAAGATCGATAAGCAACAATGATGATTATTGTGCTCATTTTTTCATACAATGTTTAGCAACCGTTGCTGCTGTGGCTATAGCTGCTGCAGCTATTGTAAGTATAGCCGCATTAATTTCTGTGGTACCGCCTTTGGGAATTTTGGTAATGGCAATGTGTTGTTGGTTGTACCTTGCTTTTACCTGCAGTGAGGATAATGAAAATGCTGCGGCTCCCTCTCCTCGTCAAGCAACAACATTCTTTATTGTAAATCCGGTAGGGCTTGGTCATATGGGCCATTTTTCTCCAGCAGCAACAGAGCCAACAAAGCCATACACTTATGCTACTAGACCCGCAACAGCATCAGAAGAGGTGGCGGCCGACCCTACAGCAGCAGCGGTGGCGGCTACGGCCAAGCCCAAAACTCGTTCTTCTATCACAGCACTCATAGCAGCAAGACTTGGTTACAATCGTTCACAGCCAAGATCATCGGCTACGAGTGAGCAATCCGCTTTGTCTCCTATCAATGGGTTCATGGCAAGATGATAGTGCTTGGAAGTGTAGGTCGACGCCCCGCGGCTTGACCGCGGGGTCCAGAAGATCTGCAAGATCGATGAGAACTATAAAGTTATAAGAAAAACTGCTTGACAGCTAAGAAGGACGCACTTACACTTCGATTCTCTTTAGGGGTTATAGCTCAGCTGGGAGAGCGCTTGCATGGCATGCAAGAGGTCGGCGGTTCGATCCCGCCTAGCTCCACCATCGTTAGCATTGATGGTAAGAGCTTGTTATAATGGCAAGCTCTAAAAACGTTCAGGTCCCCATCGTCTAGAGGCCTAGGACATCGCCCTTTCACGGCGGTAACAGGGGTTCGAATCCCCTTGGGGACGCCATTTTTGGTAGTTTTAAGCAATAATCATTCAGATACTGCAACGATTGTATTTGAGAACATCTAGGTCCCCATCGTCTAGAGGCCTAGGACATCGCCCTTTCACGGCGGTAACAGGGGTTCGAATCCCCTTGGGGACGCCATTTTTAGTCGTTGTAAGCCAATCGTAGCCCGTAAGGAGCAAAGCGGATTACGGGGTTTCTCAACGAATAATACGATCCAACAAAAACAATAATAATGCGCAAACGCATTTGCACCCATCGGGCTTTAGAGAGTCATCCCCGTAATCCGCTTTGCTCCTTACGGGCTACGCTATACTTAGTGTTTGCCTGTAACTTAATTCACATTGGATGCCAGCTTGTTTTAAGCTAATTCGTCTTTGTTTCACCATCTCAAAGACTGCTTTACGTAATCGT
>JAGVKL010000034.1 GCA_020050595.1 Legionellales bacterium | reverse complement strand
TCTGAGTGAAAGGTACCTAGTATCCTTCACTCAGTAAAGAGAGATTATCACTTTCTTAACTTACAATTGCTTCGCTTCGCTCGCAAAGACGGCTTGTTGGCTAATTTTTTCATATCATGCGGTTGCCCTGGCTTAAGAATTAAATCTTATTCGCAAAATGCCTTGTGCGCGGTATAATGGGCCAAGCACTCCACTTAATGAAGAGGTTTACCCCATGAGCGATCATATCAAAACCATAACCGATATAAGTTTCGAACAAGACGTATTAAATTCAGCTAAGCCTGTTTTAGTTGACTTCTGGGCGGAGTGGTGTGGCCCTTGCCGTGCTCTAACCCCTATTTTAGAAGATGTTGCAGCTAGCTATGGCGACAAGCTAACGTTTGGCAAAATTAATATCGATGAAAACCCACAAATTCCTTCTAAATATGGCGTGATGAGTATTCCTACGTTAATTATATTTAAAAATGGCCAAGTAGAGGCGATTAAAATGGGCTTATTGTCTAAATCGCAGTTGAGCGCTTTTGTAGATAGCAATATTTAAAGTTCTAAGTGTTCTCTCATTAGTCAGTTGGGAAACCCCGTAATCCACTTTGCTTCTTACGGGCTACGCCGGCTAAGAATCAGAACACGTAGCCCGTAAGAAGCGCGGCGGATTACGGGGTTTCGCTCTAAAGACGAACGAATGCAAATGTGTTTGCGCATGATGGTTGTTTTTGTTGTTCTATATGGGGATCGTGTCATTCGTTGAGAAGTCCCGTAATCCGCTTTGCTTCTTACGGGCTACGTTTGCTGCAGCTCTTTTATACATATTCTTGGGGATAAATCATTTTGGGATGACGTTTTCCTCAAGTTGACGCTATTGCGCGTTCACTTAGAGGTTAGTCACCGTCACCGTCACCGGCTCCACTGCTGGTAGGTGCTGGACTTGAGCCCCTCGTCGGTGCGGGTGCAACCTTAGCACTACGGCCACCAAGTCGTCGTTGTCTATAATCAGCTGTTCCATGCGTTTTGGCTGGTGGAGGGGTAGGAGGCTCTGCTTGGGCTTTTGCTCCTTTGGAGCTAGGATGTGGGGCCGCAGCTGGTGGGTTGTTACCACCGTATCTTTTTCTCATCGACGCACTTCTCGTAGAAGCAGGCTGCTTAGAGCCGCTTCCCGTAGCATCTGCCCGTAGTAACCGTTCTACGGTACGGTCGCTAGCTGCTTTCGGACCGCTAGGAGCTCTAACTGGGCTGCTAGCCTCACCTACGCTAGGTGCTGTGGGTTCAGGTTTAGCTACAGCCGGCACTTTTGGCTGTTTAGCTGCTGGTGGGCTACCCCATTTTCCGAAGAAAAACTCAGACCAGCTCATATTCCCATTGCGTACAGCCTGAAGATTAGGAAACCAAGGAGCCTCGCCGCGGCGTGCAGCTTGTATGTTTTCAATGAATGACCTCCATCGATCAGCAAAGTTCGTGTAAATCACGGCACGGCCGACATAAGCAGGATCATAATGATCGGCTCGTGGTGTTCTCAATAAGGGGTGCTCAACTCTGGGTTGTAAGAGCTTCATCGCTGTGTCACTTAGAGTAATTCGGCCTACATCGCTTGCGAGGTTGGTCTGTACAAAAAGCTTACCAGAAGGATGATAGATTATTCCGTTATCCATCAAGGCCTCAATCTCTTCACGCATTGTTTTCCATTCCAGTTGTACTTTATCTTTATACGCAGCAAGTAATCCCTCTATCTCGGCAATATTAAACGTAGGCTCTGCCAATTTAGTTACAATCTGAGGCCATATATCGTTCCATTCTTTATCAGCCTTATCAAAAAATCGTTGCCAGCTGGCTAGTAATGGATCTTTATTTTCCTTCTTTAAGGCTAATAAAGGCTTATAAAATTGTTCAAAGAAGCGATTGGTTAATGCGATTCGAAAGTCTCCTACGACATTTTTTATCACCCGCTGCTTTTGAGCCGCATGATCCATACGGTGTTGCTGTAGTTCTAAATAAGCTTCGGTGGCAGTATAAAGTTCGGTAGGTAATACTTGTGTGCCTAGTTGAGTTTGTAATTTTTGGCTATCTAGAATCAGGCGCGATTGGCCAGGGGCGCCGAAGCGGCCTGCACGGCCTATCACTTGGCGGTAATCGCGTTCTCTAGGTAAATAGGTACCAATGACGCTAAGACCCACGTGCTTCGCGTCACTATGCAAGGCAATATCAGTACCGCGACCAAGCATGGCGGTTGATATTGTAATGCTACCAGGATCGCCTGCTTTTTGAGCAACATGGGTTGCTTCTTCTTCCAACGAGGTTGATGCACTAATTCGCGTTAGTTTTGAGACGGTGTTTCCAGAGATTAATCCTTTTTCCTCAGGCGTTAACTGAGTATCGAGGAAGTCATACAGCGCTTTACTGGCGGTGTCATTTTCGCAGATAAGAAGCACAGGTTGCTTTCTTCTTAGCGAGTCACGTACCGATGCAAGGATTTGTTGCTGCTGTGCGGTAGTATCTTTGGCAAATTGCCACGGTAAATCTTTACGTTGTTGCCCGCGATGTCGGGGCACTTCGATAAAGGTCATGGGATTAGCAGTATCTCTACCAAATAAAGCACGTGCTTCTTCTTGCTCTTGAATAGCTCCAGCAGTACCCGTTACGGCCAGCAAGTTACCGGCGTTGTAATCATCCAGTAAGGATTTACTAGTGGACGAATAAACAATTTGGTTCTCAGAGTCCACGTAAAAATCGTTGTCAAGAGCTTTTAACCGTTTTCCAAAATCATCAGGGTTCGTATCACGTTGTGCTTGCTTTCGCAGTAAATTAAGTCTTGCATGCAAGCATTGGTGGACACCAAATGAGAATTTCGCAGTTCCTGTAGCTCGGCCGCTGCTGAGTAATTGTGCTTGGCTGGTTAGGGTGGGGCCTGTTTTGGTTTGCACGGTAATATTAGGCACAATGACATAATCCCCGCCTTCCTCAAGCACTAAAGCGGTTAAGGCGGAGCTTTGCCATGCTTCTAATTGATTTCGGCTAACCACCGGGCGTGGAATGTCTGGATTATAGACTAGTCGTGCCAATTGCTCAGCGGATAATTTTGAGCGAGCAAAAGCATAAAAGGCTTGGTTACATGCATCCGCATCACTGTCTGGCCCATGGTAGAGCGCTTGGTTATCCTCCACACTAAAGAATTCTATCAAAAGCCCATAAATCCAAGGCATATCCCGGATTGTTTCATCGGTTTGCGCGGAGTAATTAAACCGCGTATCCGAGGTGTCAAAATACGTTTTATCGGCCTCATCAAGCATTAAGCTGCGCTGCTCAGAGGCTTTTGCCAATACAAGAGCCTCATCACCTTCGCTGCGCGCTTTATTGCGAAAGAGAGCTAAGTTAGAGGCATCCGAGAAATTAATACCGCCTAGTCGATAGTCGCTAGCGGCGGTTTGTGCATAAATAAGCCTTGTCTCTGCGCGTAACACCTTGAAAAAGGATTGGTATTCTAAGTAGTCGCGGCGAGCCAGTGACAAATCGCTAGTGACGAAATCAACCGTATTGCCTAAAGCATATTGGCAAGCAATAGCAATCATCATGATTCGAGACTTACCTTCCCCCGTCTCAATTTGGCTAGTGACATGCCCACCTGATTTTAACATGGCATGGATGGCTAAATATTGAGTGGTATTAATCTCGAAAGAGCGACCATCGACCATTTGGCCAGTAGTGGGATCAACTTTGCGAGGCAATCCCTTCGTACGATAAAGGAGCTCCGCCATTAACGCGACTAATTTAGCTGCATTTTCACCGTCAGGAGTTTTAATGCTTTTGATTTCAGTTAACAATTGTTGTGTGGTTAAATCACGAACTCGCTTTACCTGAGTATCTATTTCCACTAGGTCCCTGTCTTCATAGGAAATGCCCGTCATTGCTTTAGCTTGCTTTCTGGCATGGGTCAAATCAAAGCCGTTGATCGCTTCTCGTTCTACCGGAGCTTTATTCCATTGAATGTATCGTGCAAAAATATCATCAATCAATGAAGTCGTTCCTGTTCTTGGCTTAGCAATAGCCATGCTTACCCAATCGGGTATGGGCGTTGTGTTCGGTGGGAGTTCGGTTTGCGTGGCTTCTCCTATCCATTTAATTATTAAATCCAGGGTGGGGTAAGGTGCTTCTTTAAATAAGCGCTCAAGTACTTGGGTATAAACGGGGGCTTTATTAGCGGTATCAACTAAATCGTGAATATCTTTTAAGGAGCATGGTTTGCCATTATTTAATAAAGCAGTCATGACGCTTAGTACGGTTTTTTTAGTCGCAGGCGGTAGCGGAGTGTAGGTAGGTCCTTGAAAAATAGCTAGTAAATCATCCAGCTTAAAAGCACTCTTTGTACCTTTTTCTGCGCCAAAATGTTCGCATAAGCTCAACACTAAATCTTGGTTATCGAGCCCTATTAATTCATTATGCATCATACGAAGATTAATAAAGGCTTGTTTTATTTGTTTTTCGGTTGAAGTGCTAGTGCTTAGATAATGACGTCCTAAGCTTAAAAGCTGTGTTTTAGCAGCAGGGTATTTTTTTATTAAATTTTCTATCAAGGCCATGGTTTGCGTGAAGGCATAAGTATAGGACTTGGTTTCTTGCGTGCGGGTGGCCAAGGCTTTTTCTGCTGCTTCTAATAATGATGTATTTAACGTTTTCACTTTGTAACGGGTTTCCCTTCTCTCGGGTGTAGCGACTACGGTTCTCTTTAGTTTAGGCGGAGTTACCCCTATGGAGGGTGTAGACTCAAGGCTTCTTGTAAGATCGCTTCCTCCGGAGCTTTCAGCGCCTGCTCCACGGACTCGGAGGCTTGCTGTTATGCGGCTGAAACCGCTTCCAATGCTGCTTACAAGACTCGCCATCAAACCGCGCGTAGGTGCTGCCACCGGGGCGGGAGCAGGGGCTGTGCTGCTCGTTGTTGGTGCTGGCACTGGGGGAGCTCCTGCGCCGCTCGTTGCTGGAGTTGGTGCTGGCGCTGTGTATTCCTCTTCACTTGTTACTGCTGGAATAGTAACGGTTTCAGTGCTAAGCGTCGTTAAGTCCCTAAGATGCGTTTCTAGCGCCTTAATGTCGGGTAAAGCGGCTTCATCTGGAAAATCGCTTAACGTTGCTAATGCCGTTCGGATGGTTTCAAGTGCTGCGACCGGAGTCATAGCTGCTGTGCTTGATACCGTAAGGCTACCTATATTGGCTAGCTCGCCATCAATACTAGCAGCCAGTCCCTGAGCAGCTTTAATAGCATCGTTTAGAGTCTTATAGGCGGTCGTTAATTCTCGGCGAATATCAATCTCTTCTGCCAACTCCTTATCTTTACCGGCAAGCACCAAGTCAGCTACCAAGCCGACGATTTCAACTTCGCTATAAGCAGGTGATTGACGCTCACGAATTTGCGGTAAGGCAATGGATAAGAAATAAGTCGCTTTGGTGGTCAGTTCAGTCACAGAGGGGAATTTTTCCGCCGCACTCATAAAATAGGTAAAACTGGTGCTGCCTTGCTTTCCAATAGCCTCGAGCAATTGGATATAGTCAGCTATAGGCGCTGAGCTTAGACGATCGCTGGACAAGGTGTCTAGGAGCTTGATTCGTTCAGCACTACTCAAACGACGGGTTAGGGCATTTAATCCTTCAATGAGATCAGTAAGTTGCTCATCGGTAGTAGCGCTGTATTTTTGCTGAATTTTCTCTATTATTTTCTTTTCATCACTCGTCTTGAAATACTTATCAATCAATAGTTGAATGGTAGGTTTTGGTTTTTTGGCACGTAGATTTTCAAAATAATGTTCAGGAAAGGAGTCCTTAAATTGCTCTTCGATAAGGGGTAATACGATTCCGTTAGCTACTAGGCGAGCCCCACTCTTTACCATTTCGTCATCAATGCTTGGCATCTCTATCATCATTTTTGCCATCTGTAGAGATGTCTGTTCGCTCAGCTCTTCTTTAGTAGGGGTATGAGTGGTATCTCTAAGGATGGTTTCGATTGCAGCAAGGCGCTCCGCAATCACTTTTCCTTGAGCGGCAATAAGCGGCGTAAGAGCCTGCAAAAAGGTTTTTAATGTCTCCTTAGTCAATCCAGACGAGGATTTTATATCAGCAAGCCTATCCAAAACGCAATCCCAAACTAGCGCATAAAACGGATTTAATGGGTCTTTTAATAGCTCGGGTGGGGTGGCTGCTTTAAGCTCGGGAATATCTTCTGCTTTGATATTAAAGGTACTTACTAAGGGTAATAAAAGGGTGGCTATGTTTGCCTTATCCATTTCATTGGCAATGTGAAGGTATTCTTCAAAGAAAGTTCTACCGCTGGGGTAGTTTCTTGCGAACTCTGCTTCATCATAGAAAGCCATTCCTTGGTATAATTTTCCTTTATATGTGCTCAATAAAGCGTTTAACGTGGTTTTGTTTTCTAGTAGCTTGTTTACCACATTCCTCGCACTCCAGGTGGTCATAGTTGCTATTGGTGCAGTCAGTGCAAGTACTAACTTTTTCAATATGGGGAGGGAGGGAAGAGGTCTTATGCCGTTTAATTGCTCAAGCATCGTTCTTTTTAAGAATGCTTTGCCGGCCAACGGTGTATTCGCTTTGAGTGTTTTTATACTCTCGATAATACCCCTCCACTGTGCTTTAGCCTCATCGGGTGGCAGGGGAAAATAACGATAATTATCACCAGTGGTTGATTGCACTAATATCTTGCACAAGGTAAGGTAAAAATCATTAGGGATGGTCTTCTCATCATCACCCGTACCCATTGCTGCCTCAATCTCAGCAAACATCGCCTCATAAAAATCAACGGGCAAACGATGCTCTTGCTGCGCTAGATAAGTATATAGTTGACCCATATCTGTTAATGCTGGTGCTATACTATAGCTTTGAGCGCTAAATTGCATTTCGGGGAGAATAAAGCTGTATCTGACGCGGTAAGCTCTGTCGCCGATACCATCTGTCATCGCACGCAAGGCTCCTTCAGGCGATAAATCAATGCTGCTTATCGCTTGCCATTGCGCTCTTACATCGGCCTCGGGACAATGTTCTAGAATACTAATGATGCGGCTAAGCGTGGTGGGTAAATTACCGGCGCCCTTAAAAATAGGGTCTCCAGTTAATGAATAAAAAGCTAAGCCTTTAGCGGCTATCCTATCACTAAATACTCTAAAACTCTCGACTAGTGTTGCTAAGTCGTCATGCATAGGCCGGTGGGCTTCGTAAAGTTTCTGCCACCATTCGCGCTGCTCCTTGGTGAAGCCACTAATCGTTTCCACGGCATCGTTTATCTTAGCCGGCTTTAACAGTAAGGTTTCATAGTGATTGGTATTTAAGTAAACCGAACGGATTAATTCGGGTGTAATGTTTGGGCGGCTCGTTAATGCATCCCAAGCGGTTAGTAGCTTCTCCAGGCCCATGTGGCCATACTTGTCATAAATGGCTAATAAGCCATTGACTTGATGGCCTTTTAATCCATAACGTTGAATGGCAGCTGAAATCTTTGCTTTTAAAGGAGCATTATCTCGTTCCAATAAATTTAATAAAGGATGGGTCACCGCAGCTACAGGTACTATGCTATGGGCTAGTTTAATGTATTTTTCTCTCTCAGCTGGCGTAGTAAATACGCTCTTGACCCAAGCAGTATCCATTAACTTATCATCACTATAGGGTTCATGATAAGCCGCTTTTGCATCGTCAAGGTGTGTGAAGATAAAAGCAAGTTTCTCAAAATTAAACGAATCAACTCCACCGCATAATTCAACGGTGGAGCTTAATTGATCATCAGACAATAGGATTAACTCGGGTAAGTATTGTCGAAAAAGCTTCATTTTTTCGCGGGGATAAGTGTCTGATTTTGTCAGGTTAGTCCATAAGGCCATATAGGGTTTAGTAGCGGCCTGACCTTTTAAGAGCTCATCGACTAGATCAATGCTTAAAATAGGGCGCTCAGGACGACTAGTGAGTTTTGGCGCTAATGGTTCATTATTCTCAAGCGTGGGATCATAATGGAGGTGATAACGATCATCAGCAGTTGGGTCTACTTTTAAGCAAAAACCTCGTGGTAAACATTGAAGATTAAGGCCGTCTTCAAAATAGTCATGGTATTTAACCAATTGCCTTAAAGCCTCCTCAGTGATTCCGCTTAATGATTCGCCTGATGATAGGATGTTACCTGCAGCATTCGTTACATCATTAAACAACCGGCGATAGAATACGGCAAATTTTTCTTTAGACCATGAAGCTTCTGCGTTATGGAATTTAGTGTAATCGTTATTTCTTTGCGCAAAAGTTAAGTCGTAAGATATCAGAGTAGTGAGCTTGCCTTCATCAAGTATAGCCTTTGGTGCGGCTTTTGTCGTATCCAATTCAATGGCGACGGTTGCCTCAACGCCTTGTTGCAATTCAACATCCGTTTTCATGGCGGCGCGAAGGTCGGAAATTTCTTCCCGTTGACGTTTAGGTGCCGCTTTTGCAGTTCTGGCTGCAGGGGACCTTCTTTTGTCTTCCAAGGACTTGCTATTTTTTAAGCGTACGTTACTGGCGATAGCCATATCTAATTTGCGTTGATGCTCGGTATTTTGAAACGTTTCAGGTAAATCAATGGTGAAGGAAATAGGCGTCTCGCTGCGAGCGCTGGCGGTGGCGATGATCGCCTTAATGTGTGCCTCTTTTAACAGCCCCTTCTCGTCTTTGATAATTAAACGGCTTAAATTGGTGCTGGAAAGATGCCGTAAAGTAGGTTGTAGCTTTTTCATAAGCGCATCGATATCACTTTCTTCAGCACTGATATGAATGGTTAAGGTGTTGAATAAAGTCGGAACCTCTCCCTCGCAGCTAGTATAAAAAGCATCTAAACCTGTTAGGGCGTCAACATTACAATGGGTTAAGCGAAAGTCTGAAATAGGAGCTTGAAGACCGGATAATGATTCAAATAATGAAACATATTGCTCAGCAGAAAGTGTTTCGTCGCTCTTTTTTGGAAAGGAGATGGGTGTGATTTGTCCTGGTTTATACATACCTACTAGCTCGGTAACAGCGGTGGGGATAGCTTCCTTGGGAGCGCTTGCGGTAACTTTTGCAGGAGGTCTAAGGATAAATTCATCTAACACACTAGGTACTACGCTAACTCTTACGCTAGTAGTCAGAGGGTTAACGAATCTCGCTTTATTTTTAAGGTCAAGGGTATCATATTGGTCGCGCGTTAGCGTCAAATCCTTTAATTGCTGCCTATAAAAAGCATTTACCAAATCTTCACTTCTAGTAGAAGAAACCCCTGCATAAGCCCTAGCTTCATCATTCTTTTGTAAGCGCGAGTCTTGCAATAGATGGTGCAATGCCCGATACCCACAGGAATAACCATCCCTTTGAGTAGCGTGCCCTATGGCCGTACCGCTGATGGTAGCTAAAGGAAATGCACGATGAAAGCCATCATTATGGCGTATGGCGGCTTCCATGATTCGCTTATAGCGATTTATAGTATTTGCATTGACACCCATACTATCGTCTATTTGGTAACTCACGGCACCGCTCTCGGGGTTAACAGTTATTGTAGCAGCAATCCAGTGGATACCTTGACCGCCATCACTGCTTCCTAGGTTTAATAAGAAAGAAATAGTGTATGGGTCACCAGCATCGTGGTGTGCTTCCCTAGCAAAATGAAGTGCTGTTCCTACACTTAAAGGGGGGTCTTCAAATGGTAGAACGTGAATATCCGATTGATTGCCCGTCAATTTAACCATACGTTGCAAATCAAGATCAGTGAGCCAATGCTGCTGGGCTAATAACCCCCGCGCATACTTTTCGCGGATACCTAAATTGGTGGGTGATGTATGAAGAAGGAGGGTATCGGCAGTTCTTAAATAGGGGTCTAATAACACGGATTTTAATGTAGGTGCTTGATCGTTATCGAATGCAATGGTTATCGCAGACCCAGTCGAGGATTCCTTTAGCGCGGCGTTGAAGAATCGGGTTAACGCGTCAAATTTCTCTTGTTGTTCTCTGAAAGTAGTGGCATCTCCACTACCGATCGCATCTAGGTTTAATACATCCTCGCTGGTATTGACTTCTAAGAACTCAATGGCCTGCCTAAAGGATGAGCTGTAACGAATTTTAATGGCGTCTAGATCTGTTCCATCGGGTACTTTTTTTGCTGCAATTAAGTAACGCTCTAAGATGCGCTCGAATTTTTCATTGGCTAGTCTCATGCTATTACCCCAAGATTCTTTACTAAACTATAGCCTATCTATAATTTTATAGAAGAAATATTAAGATTAAATTAATAGGGTTAATGAAATTATAGTCTAACTCGACTTTGCTAAGGCTTTATTTTACGCTAAGCATCATTTATAGTTGGGATAATTTATCCATAGTTGCGAGGGATTCGTGTCGGCATTTGAGTTGAATTATAACGAGGGTGGCCTTAATTTGATGCGTGTAACGGCCTTTCACGGCGATAAAGATGGCGTTCGCGCGCTTATTGAAAAGGGAGCGAGCTATAGTGATGCAGTCTATGGAGCGGCTTTCGGTGGTCAGCATGAGTTGGTCGATGCAATACTTGCTGAAATTTTAGCGACAAAACCCGCTGAGCATCGTCTGTTGCGTGAGGCGGCTGCCCGTGGCTACTCTCGTGCCGGGGATGAAGCTAAACTTGCTGTCATGAGAGATGATACTGATACTCTGAAGTTAAGTATTATTTTAGGCTGTGCAGAGACGAGGACGAAAGAGGAACGTGTCAGAGCGGCATTAAATTTGGCTCTATCTCAAGGGAAATCAGAATACTTTCCTAATGTGTGTTGTGCCCTTGCTGCCACTGGGCAAACCGACTTTTTACTCGACCTTATTAAAGGAGTGAAACTTTATCCAGAAATCCTGCAATCAGCAGCTAAAGCAGGCCATCCTGAGCTGGTTAAAAAATTACTAGCCCACTATGGGGCAAATTTAGATGAAATTGATGAGTTAAAGCCAGGTAGCAAAGAGAAATTGCTCGCTGATATTGCTATGGTAGGTTATAGTGAAGGGCGTCATTTTCCTGAGGTATTAGAGCTTCTCGTTAAAGGAGCTACCGTGGCACTTTGTCTTAGCGCGTTAGAGGCAAGCGGTAAACTTGATAAAGACGGTCGGACTACTGTCCTCGATGAAGACGATGCAATCGCCTTAATTCATTGCGCTAAGCATGATAAATATAAAGCAGTTACCGAAGAGCTTCTTGGTTTAATGGAAAAAAAATACGGACTTGTTCGTGTTAAAATAATGGATGAATCGCCACCAGTCCCCCCTGATTTATCGCTAAGTAGCGGCTGTAGTTTCGGCATCTCGAAGGGCTAGGAATAATTAAGTACACCCCTGGATACTCTCACCCCCGATTGTTCACAGACGGGGGAAGGGAATATCAGAAATTAAGAGGAGATATCCTGGCTTTAAAAAAACAGAGCACTTGATCTAGCTTTTATAAAAAAGCTATGATAGTCTGGTGTTTCTGTGGAACTTGTTATATATTTCCACGGTCAGTTTATCAAGCTGACCTTCCCGTAAACTATTCTGGATACCCTTTTGCGTTTAACCAACACATCAAGTGAGAAGTATGAATTTTAGTGAACTTAAGCGGTTACCTATTGGCGAGCTTGTCAATATTGCCCAAGAAATGGGTGTTGAAAATACCTCCCGAATGCGCAAGCAAGATATTATTTTTGCCATCCTTAAAGCCCATGCGCAGAAAGGAGAAGACATTCATGGCGATGGTGTTGTCGAAATCTTAGCTGATGGCTTTGGATTTTTACGCTCATCCGATGATTCTTATTTGGCAGGCCCCGATGACATCTATGTCTCTCCTAGCCAAATCAGGCGTTTTGGCTTACGAACGGGCGATACGGTTTCGGGTAAAATTCGGCCCCCTAAAGACAGTGAGCGGTATTTTGCGCTACTTAAAGTCGATCAAATTAATTATGATTCACCCGATAACGCGAAACGTAAAATTTTATTTGAAAATTTAACTCCCTTATTTGCTTCACAGCGCCTAGTTATGGAGCAAGGTAATGGCAGTACAGAAGATTTAACGGCTCGTGTTGTGGATTTGTGTGCTCCTTTTGGACGTGGTCAACGCGGTTTAATCGTGTCGCCTCCAAAAGCGGGTAAAACATTGATGTTGCAAAACATCGCCCATTCCATTGAGAAAAATTACCCCGATTGTTATCTCATCGTGCTTTTAATTGATGAGCGCCCTGAAGAAGTAACGGAAATGCAGCGATCGGTGAAGGGTGAAGTCGTTGCGAGTACGTTTGATGAGCCCGCTAATCGCCACGTTCAAGTAGCTGAAATGGTTATTGAAAAAGCAAAGCGTTTGGTTGAGCATAAACGAGATGTGGTTATTTTATTGGATTCGATTACCCGTTTAGCTCGTGCTTACAATACGGTTGCACCTTCTTCTGGAAAAGTATTAACCGGCGGTGTGGATGCCAATGCGTTGCAGCGCCCTAAGCGTGTGTATGGGGCTGCACGTAATATCGAAGAGGGCGGTAGCTTGACCATTATCGCGACTGCTTTGGTGGATACCGGCTCTAAGATGGATGAAGTGATTTACGAAGAATTTAAAGGTACGGGCAACATGGAAATTCACTTGTCCCGTAATATTGCTGAGCGCCGAGTATTCCCAGCGATTAATATCAACCGCTCAGGTACACGCCGCGAAGATTTATTATTGTCACCAGAAGATCTTCACCGCACCTGGATATTGCGTAAAATTCTACAATCCATGGACGAATGCGATGCGATTGAATTCTTACTCGAACGCATGAAAAATCACAAAACCAATGCCGAATTTTTTGATGCCATGAAGCGGCAGGAGTGATGCCACAAGGTCTGGGGTCAGGCTCTGATGGCTTGTCACTTTTTAAACGGTAGCCTGGTTGCTTGCAACCAGGAAAGCATGCCATAACATGCATCAATACTTAAAGTCCCTGGTTGCAAGCAACCAGGCTACATGGTTTAACAAAAAGTGACGAGCCATCAGAGTTTAACAAAAAGTGACGATACCTCAGGGTCAGGCTTTGAATTTTGACAATCAATTCAAAAGCCAAAGCCAAAGCCAAAGCCAAAGCTTGACCCCCAGATTCAGATAAAAACCGGTGAGCCTATTTTGAAATACATTGATCTTCGAGATTTTATCAACCAACTTGAAACTCGCAGTTTGTTAAAGCGTATAGATTATCCGGTATCTCCTCACCTTGAAATGACGGTTGTGAGTGATAAAGTTCTCCGCTCCCAGGGCCCCGCTCTATTATTTACCCAGCCTAAGAACGCTCGTATGCCTGTATTAACCAATCTTTTCGGCACGGTTGAGCGTGTGGCATTGGGAATGGGGGAAGACGATATCCTAGCGCTACGCGAAATTGGTAAACTATTAGCTGCCTTAAAAGAACCTGAGCCGCCTAAAGGATTTAAAGACGCGTTTAGTAAGTTACCTTTATTAAAACAAGCTTTAAATATGGCGCCAAAATATAGTAGTAAAGCTGCTTGCCAAACGCACGTATGGGAAGGCGATGAGGTTGATTTAACTCAATTACCCATTCAAACCTGCTGGCCCGGTGATGCTGCACCGCTTATCACCTGGGGGCTTGTGACCACGAAAGGCCCTCAACAGCAACGCGAAAATATGGGAATCTATCGTCAACAAGTGCTAAGCAAAAATAAACTTATCATGCGTTGGTTATCGCATCGCGGCGGCGCTTTGGATTACCAGGCTTTTCAAAAAGAATACCCTGGTGAGCGTTTTCCTATTGCGGTTACTTTAGGTGCTGATCCAGCAACGATATTAGCCGCGGTGACCCCTATTCCGGATACCTTATCTGAATATGCATTTGCAGGATTATTACGTGGTCAACGCACCGTTCTAACTCCATGCATCGGCTCGGATTTGCATGTACCGGCTAGTGCGGAAATTATTTTAGAAGGTTATTTAGCCCCTGGTGAAGACGCCGATGAAGGTCCTTTTGGCGACCATACGGGTTATTACAATGAAGTGCAATCTTTCCCGGTGTTTACTGTTGAGCGCATAACCCACCGCGATGATCCCATCTATCATAGTACCTACACAGGCCGTCCCCCGGATGAGCCAGCGATCTTGGGTGCGGCATTAAATGAGGTGTTTATTCCGCTTTTACAAAAACAATTTCCAGAAATTGTGGATTTTTATTTACCGCCCGAAGGCTGCTCTTATCGCTTGGCGGTTGTAACCATTAAAAAACAATACCCAGGCCATGCAAAGCGGGTTATGATGGCCGTGTGGTCTTTCTTACGCCAGTTTATGTACACCAAATTTGTTATCGTTTGTGATGATGATATTGATGCACGCAATTGGCACGATGTGGTATGGGCAATGACTACGCGTATGGATCCATTGCGTGATACCGTCATGGTCGATAATACGCCAATCGATTACCTGGATTTTGCTTCACCTGTATCAGGTTTAGGCTCCAAAATGGGTATGGATGCAACCAGTAAATGGCCACAAGAAACACAGCGGGAATGGGGTAAGCCGATTAGGATGGATGAAGACATCGTAAAACGTGTGAATGATTACTGGTCTTTATTAGGGCTGTCTCATGAGTAAGCAAACGTTAGCTCGATTAGATAGCATTACACCGCTGACGGACAGTATCATTCAATTAATTTTAGTGCCTGAAGAGTATATCGATTATCAAGCTGGGCAGTATTTGCAAATTTTATCGGGGAAAGAAGCGTTTTCTTATTCCATTGCTAATGCGCCTTTAGGCTCACGTAAATACGAGTTACATATTCGTCATAGCCGGGATAATTCGAATGTTCAGCAATTATTGGCTGATATTAAAGCGAATGGCTTTGTTTCTATTCGTCTACCCTTAGGTCAATGTGATTTGCAACATTTAAATCCGCAAAAACCAATTCTTTTTATCGCGGGAGGAACAGGTTTTGCTCCTATCAAAGCGATGATTGAGCAATTGTTAGTCTCGGATCGCTCAGTAGCGTTTGAATTATTTTGGGGAGCCCGTTCACAGAGTGATTTATACATGGACGAAAAAGTATTGCATTGGCAAAAACACATCCCTCATTTCCATTATTTTTCTCAATTATCGCAAGAAAATAGGGCGACAGCTAATTTGACCGCTACCTTCCGCGGCTTGTCCGCGGAATCCATGGAGCACCCAACGTTAGCTTCAAACGTGTTAGCAAGACATCCACACGATATGAATATATGGCAAATGGTCATTAGCGGTCCTTTTGATATGGTGTATAAGACGCGTGATGAATTGGTAGCTCATGGAGTACCATTAGAACATTTGTTTTCAGATGCATTTGAAATGGAGAGGAAATAATGGAAACGTTTTACCAATTATTAGCATTGATGGGCGCAGCACTTATTATTTGGTTTTTATACCATTCAATCAAAGGCCGCCCTGAGCAATTTACCAAAAAAAACTTAAGTAAAAGTTTCTCAACCATGGGTATTTTGGCCTTGCTATTAATAGGCTTTGTCGCCCTACTTATTTTAATGGTAAGACATACTTAAGGGGTCAGGTCCATTTATTAAAGCATAAAGTATGTACAGCAAGGTCGGGTCAAAGCGACTATTTTGATAGATGGTTTGATAGGTCAAATGTTCCAATCTATGGGATTTTCTTATTTTGAAAATAGGAATCCTGGAAATACAATTTAATAAATGGACCTGACCCCATCCATTAATGTGCTCTATTAATCGGGTGATAAATGCCTTGCTTTTGCTCTAAGTAATGCTCAACTTTGGGGTTGTTGATACTTTCTCGGCTTATACCAAAAGAAAGTAAACATTCTTCTACATAAGTCATTTGACTACTATCGTCGACTAATAGACGATACCAAGGATTTCTTAACGCAAATTCTCGTTTTTTTGCTTGAGGGTTATACCGTCCTGAGGCTTGAAACAAGGGATCCACATCAACAACAACGGCACGATAACCTTGGCGCTTGTGCATAACGATATCACCAATATTAAATTTAGCGACTCTATTTTTCATTGACCATCTCCAGGCACTCTCTACCTAGAATGTCGGTCAATTTTTATAAATCTTGAGTGATTAATATCATTTTTTGATAAACATCGAAGTTATTTAAATCGTTTTACAGGGCGATGGCAATAAGGTTGTTGGGGGTGTTTAGTGTAGTAGTCTTGATGATAATCTTCTGCTGCCCAAAAAGGTTGTGCCTGCAAAAGCTTGGTGGTGGCTTCATACCCATTGGACTTTAATGCTTGGATTAAGCGCGTCGCTTGAGCGTATTGATCCTCATCATAATAAAAAATAGCGCTTTGATATTGTTGACCGATGTCAGGGCCTTGGCCATTCGCTTGACAGGGGTCGTGTATTTCAAAAAAGGCTTTCAGGACCGTGGCATAATCTGTTTTTGCTGTATCGAAAATGACACGAGTTACTTCATAGTGACCCGTCCCGCCGGTGCAAACTTGTTCGTAGGTGGGATTAGCCATCATTCCGCCGGAGTAGCCTACCTCAACGTGTAAGACGCCAGGAAGGCGTCGTAGATAATAGTCTACTCCCCAAAAGCATCCGCCTGCTAACAGGGCTTCTTCCGTGTCCAATACCTTATTGTCTTGCACAAAATCCAGTGCTAATGAATTCACGCAATACCGGCAATTTTTATCGGTGAAGTGTTCACCTAAAAAAACATGCCCCAAATGTGCATCACAGCGTGCACAAAGAATTTCGGTGCGGTATCCGTCTGCATCGGGAGAGCGTTTGACATTAGGGCCGCTTAAACTTTCATCAAAACTCGGCCAGCCGCAGCCCGAGCTAAATTGGCTATGAGCTCGAAAAAGAGCTAACCCACAACGTCGGCATAAATAAGTTCCCATAGTGGATAATTGATTATAAGGGCCGCTATGGGGCGCTTCTGTTGCCTTATCGCAGATAATCCGGCGGGCATCAGGCGTTAGGCTGGCTAATTTATCTAAATAGGCATTCATATTAGTTCCACGGCCATGAAGAAGTTAAGAAAATCTCATATCATCTTGCGTCGCATTCTCATAAATGTGACCTATTGCGATCATGCCACTCGAATAAATAGGTTTGCCGGTTGCTTGCAACTGGTTCTCGATCACAATGAGGCGCCGCACTCGCACCAATGTGGCTAAGAAGCAGTTGCTTGCAACCCAGGCGATGACCTAAGAAGCGTCGAGCCCTTAAGGGTTAGTTCTTTCACAAATTTTATCGGCTAAGTAACCAATAGCACCAGCGTAATAAATCGAATTGTTGTAACGTAAAATCATCTTGTAATTAGGGTAGGCAAGAAATACTGGCCCGCCATTGGGCTGTACAATACTTGCTTGTAAATTTTGATAAGGTAAGGCGTCGCCGTTGAGTAGGCGAACTCCCATTGCATTCCACTCGCTAGCCGGTTTCACAATGGATTTTCCTTCTAAATTCATATCAAAATTAGCGGGTAATTTGACATAAACAGCCCAGGGCTCACCCGTCTGCCAGCCATTTTTTTTCATGTAATTGGCAATGGATGCAAAAACGTCGGGCTTAGAGGTCCAAATGTCTTTTCGGCCATCGCCGTCATAATCGACGGCATATTCTACCCAGCTTGAAGGCAGGAATTGGCATTGCCCTGAGGCACCGGCCCATTCGCCTTTAAACCGATCTAAGGTGACATGGCCGTCATTTAAAATGTGCAAAGCTAGCAACAATTGTTTACGAAAGAAATCTTGGCGTTTTGAATCGTAAGCTAAGGTCGCAAGCGATTTAATGACGGGAAAGTTACCCATGTAACTGCCGTAGCTCGTTTCCATTCCCCAAAAAGACAGAATAAAACAAGGATCGACGCCGAAACGCTGGGCTACGTTATCGACTAATTCTTTATTCTTCTTATATTGTTGCCTACCTACCGCAATACGGTAATTATCCACGCGGGAGTGTAAATATTTGGTATAGGTTAGGCGATGCTCAGGCTGGGAGCGGGCAAGGCCTTTAACTTGCCGACTGGGTTCATGAATATCGGCAAAGGCTTCATCAAATACAGAGGGTGAAATACCTTCGGACAACGCTTCGGCTCTTACACCAGCTACCCAGGTGCTCCAACTTTGTTGCTCAGCAAAGACGACGGAGGAGAGTGCAAGCGATAGGCACAGACTCAAAGTAAATAGCCATTTTTTCATGAAATCCCCTTGTTGTTATTATTGGGCTTATTGTTGGCATAGGGTTTTATATCTAGGTAGTATAGTATAGGAATGAAAAATAGAATACGGGTGAGAAAATGAATTTCCGCACTGAAAAAGACAGCTTAGGAGATGTCCAGGTTCCCATTGATAAATTATGGGGTGCGCAAACGCAGCGATCGCTTGTGCATTTTAGTATCGGGGATGATCTTATTCCTAAAGAAATGATTAGCGCCTATGCGATTTTAAAAAAAGCAGCCGCCCTAGCTAATCATGCCGGTGGGCGCCTATCCAAAGAAAAAGAAAAACTTATCATCACCGTATGTGACGAAATTCTTGCTGATAAGCATCATGCTATGTTCCCGCTCCACGTGTGGATGACAGGAAGCGGGACTCAATTTAATATGAATATGAATGAGGTCATTGCCAACCGATGTTCGCAATTAGCAGGAGAACCTTTAGGCAGCAAAAAACCGGTACATCCTAATGATGATGTCAATATGTCGCAATCTTCCAATGACTCTTTCCCTTCAGCGATGTACATCGCTGCAGCAATGAGTGTGAATGAACGTTTATTGCCGGCCATTAAAAGCTTACGCCAGGAGTTTCATCGTAAAAGTGAAGCGTGGAAAGCGGTGGTGAAAATAGGCCGTACGCATATGCAAGATGCAACGCCTTTAACCGTGGGGCAAGAGTTATCCGGTTATGTGGGCATGCTTGATGATAATTTAGAGCGCTTAGACCAAGCTTTAATCGATGTTTATAAACTAGCTTTAGGGGGAACGGCTGTGGGCACCGGCCTTAATGCGGCCAAAGGATTTGATAAAGCAGTGGCTAAAGAAATCGCTAAGCTTACTGGGCTGCCTTTTAGTTCCGCACCCAATAAATTTACCGTTCAAGGTGCTCATGATGCGTTAGTGCAATTATCAGGTACATTAAAAACCTTAGCCGTATCACTATACAAAATAGCGAATGATATTCGCTTACTCTCCTGCGGCCCAAGAGCAGGTTTTTACGAGCTAATTATTCCTTCCAATGAGCCAGGCTCCTCTATCATGCCGGGGAAAGTGAACCCTACGCAGTGCGAAGCATTGACCATGGCTGCGGTACAAGTGATGGCTAATGATGTGGCGGTTGCATTTGGCGGAGCAAGCGGTTATTTAGAAATGAATGTTTATAAGCCACTGATTATTTTTAATGTGGCTAAATCGATACGCCTTTTGTCCGATAGTATGCATAATTTTAACGAATTTTTAGTCAAGGGCATGCAGTTAAATGAAAAACAAATTGCAACGTTTGTTGAGCGTTCGCTGATGTTAGTGACCGCTTTAGCCCCTATTATTGGTTATGATAAGGCGTCGGAAGTGGCTCATTATGCACTGGATCATGATTTGTCTTTGAAAGAAGCTGCTATGGAGTTGAACTTTATAAGTAGTGAAGAATTTGACAAACTGGTGGATCCGAAGAAGATGGTCCATCCTTATGTGGCTAAGGAATAGGTCACTCGCTCCGTAAGGACACAATGGGTTCTAATTCCGCTGCTCTTTTTGCGGGGTAAAAACCAAAAAATATGCCCGTCAAAACAGAAACAGCAAAACCGGCGATGGGTGGGATTAAGTAAATGGTGAAAGGCCAATGGCTAAAATAGGCAACGATTCTTGTAAAAATTAACCCGATGAGCACCCCTAATATACCGCCTAATAGAGAAAGCATGACCGATTCGGTTAAAAATAATAATTGAATTTCGCTATTTTTAGCACCGACTGCTTTACGAACGCCAATTTCCTTTTTCCGCTCACTTACGGATACTAACATGACATTCATCACCCCGATGCCACCCACTAATAAGGAAATACCGCCAATCACTGCAAGCAATAACGTGAAAATCCGTCCCTGGCTTTCCATGTTCGCGATGATTTGTTTTGCGCTACGAATAAAAACACTTAACGAGGGTGCTTGCTTATTAATAAGGGATGTAATCTGTGCAATAACCTGGTCAATATTAATCGAAGGCTTTAGCAGTAATACGGCATTATTCACTTTAGCATCCTTACTAATCAGGGCGATTCCTGCGATAGGGATAATCGCTGCTCGATTAATGTCTTCATTAAAAAAACCACTTTCTTTCCATGGGCGAGCTACGCCGATAATCGTATACAATGCTTGGCCTATGCGAAGTTGTTTACCTATAGGATTATCCAAGGTCAATTCTTTGAGCTGCTGAGCCAGCTCATGTCCAATGACACAAAAGTGTTCAAAAGATTGAACGAAGGAAACAAAATGCCCTTGGGCTAAATCAATATGAATGATTTGAGCTAACGATTCATCGGCGCCGATAATAACACCGGCTAAGGTTTTTCCGGCAAAACTCATTGGTTGATACGCGGTGCTGTAAGGCGCAATTTTTAAAACATCGGGAACCATTAAGGGAATGTTACGCCAAAAATCGAGCGGCAATTGCGTAACATCTTGGCTGGCGATCGAAGCCTCTCGTTGGTAAACCGAGACGGCTAATAAATCAGTTCCTAAGGATTTAAATTGTGCTAACGCCTTTTCAGTAGCTAGCCGACCACAACTAAGCAAAGCGACGACCGCCGCCGTTCCTACCAGAATGCCTAGGACGGCAAGGCAGGAGCGCAATTTTGCCGCCATGATGTTCACGAGGGCTTGTTGGCAATGATTAGCAAAGGTCATTGGTTTTTCTCGATTTGACCATCCACTAAGCTAATACATCGTCCGCAGCGTTTGGCCACGGCCTTATCATGCGTGACGATCAGGATGGTGCGGCCTTCGTCACGTAACTCTAAAAATAATTTCATGATATCGTTACCGGTATTAGAATCCAGGGCGCCGGTGGGTTCATCGGCTAAAATAACTTCAGGCTCACTAATCAGTGCGCGAGCAATGGCAATGCGCTGTTGTTGTCCACCGGATAATTGGGTTGGGTGGTGAGTGGCAAACGAGCGCATACCGACTCGTGCTAAGACCTCGGCAGTTTTTTGTTTAATCAATGGTTGCGATTCATTACGGTAAATAAGCGGTAACGCGATATTTTGTTCGGCCGTAAAACGAGGCAATAAATTAAATTGCTGAAAAACAAAGCCAATATATTGGTTGCGAAGTAGGGCCAATTGATCATCACTAAGCCCTGCTACATTGGCTCCCTTAAGAAAATAATCGCCCTGACAGGCTTTATCTAAGAGCCCGATAATATTCATTAGCGTGGACTTTCCTGAGCCGGAAGCGCCTATAATCGCAATCATTTCACCCTGGTTTACGGCTAAAGAAATACCATGAAGCACGGTACTCTCCACCTCGCCGACGCGATATTTTTTATGAATGTTTTGCAGCGAAATAAGCGGTGTTTTACTCATCAGATTTTCCGTAACTTACGATATCGCCTGCTTTTAGCCCCGATTCAATAATGACTTTATCAACGAAGGCTGGGCCTGTTTGCACCGGCTGCGCGTGCAAAGAGCCTCTAGGCGATACGACATAGACGATGGTTTTACCATTTTTTTGATGAAGTGCTTTAATCGGAATAACCAATTTATCGGTACTCGATACGCTCAATTCAATCGAAGCACTCATGCCAATCTTAATCCAGGTTTGTTGTTTTTTATCGAGGCCAGTTACTTCAACAATAGCTGTAAATGAAGGTAAAGCACCGCTACTTGTCGCTGAAGCTTGAGCATTAATCGTAATTAATTTACCTTTTAATTCCTGTTTAAATGCCACGCCTCGAATTGTGGCGGGAAGTCCTGGTTTAATCTTGTCAATATCCATTTCAGGCACGTCGATTTCAATACGAATACCGCTTAAATCGCCAATTAATGCAATGACTTGTCCCGCTTTCGTAGGCGCCCCCACCGTTATGCGACTGGTTTTATCATCATTGGTTTTAGGCGGGTATAACAAGACACCGCTATTAGGTGCTTTTAAATGAATTAAATTGTGCTTGCCTGCTAAAGCGGTGCGAACATTTTCAAAATCAGCAAAACTTAAACGAGATAAATCTTGATAAGAAGTCTCGCCCATTTTTTCTAACATCTCGGATAACTTACCTGTGGCTTGCATTAAGCTTACGCGCATCGTATTTAAGCTCGATTTTTCACTTAAATAATTATTTTTTGCCAATAAACCCGCTTGCCACAAATCTTCTGTACCTGCGAATTTTGCTTTGGCAATAGAGTAGCTGTCTTTTGCTTTAAGGTATTCCGTTAACGTATCGTTGTACTGTTTTTGTAGCTCGGCTGAATTTAAGGTGAAAATTTCCTCGCCTTTCTTAACATATTGGCCATATTGGTAAGGCATCGTCTGAACAATAGCTTCCATGGGGCTTGTGATAGGGCTTTCTTGTAAAGGCTCTACGGTGCCTGTGAAATAAAGCGTTTTACTCACAGCTTCAGGCTTCACTTCAAAGGTTTGACCTTGTTTAGAAGAGCCGCAAGCGGTTAAAAAACCTATTAAAATAATAACGAAACAGTCTCTTAGATAGGTCATGAACCATACCTCAATTTAATGTTCCAATGTGTAAGGGTAGTGCCTAATATACGCTGTAATGCGGATAATTGATTTAAATAGGAAACTTTTGCACTAATAAGCCCTATTTGCGCTTGAATCAGTTGGTTTTGCGTATTATTCACATCAAGAGCACTCGCTATGCCGGCCTGCTGCTTTCTTTTTTCTAATGCATACGATTTGGCTGCCAACGCCACTTGGCGTTTGGCCAACGTATAACGCTTTGCTTGGCTCTCTATATTGCTAATGGTATTTTTAATCATGGTAATTAACGTACGTTTTGCTGCAATTAAATTCAAGCGATCTTTTTCTAATCGTACTTTAGCTGCTATCAATTGATTGCGTCGGCTTATATCGTGTAAGGGCACGGTTAAGGTAATGCCGGCTGATTCGTTAATATTGCGCCCATTATAAATACCCCCGTTCCCAGGAATAGTACTATCCACGCCGGTTAGGGTGCCTGCCTGCACGTTAGCACTTGCATCAAGTTGCCATAACTGTTGATTTTTAGCGACTTTATAAGCGCGCTCATCGGCTCGTAAGGCCATTTTTAAAGCAATGTAGGAGACATTGTGTTGCAGTGCTTGATTAATGGAGTCTTTAAGCTTCGGAATAATTAATGTATCAAGGGTTACATCATCCGGTACGGCTAAGTGCATATCGGGATCAAGCCCTATGGTTTGCAGTAAGTCTTGGGCTGCCGTTTTAAAATCATTTTCCGCTTGTTCGACCATTAGGCTTAGCGATTCTATTTGATAGGATTGTTGGATATTACCCGTAGGCTCAAGTTGGCCGGCTTCTATTTTTTTCTCATTCATTTGATACGATTTATGGGCTTCATCCAATTGGCGTTTTTGATTTTGTAAATTATTGCCGCTTAAGACGAGTGTTCGGTAGGCGGTGATCACTTGGGTAATTTGATCAATAACGGACTGCTGTAGATTTAATTTATTCATGGATTCAGTATCTATCGCATCCATTAAGGCGGCCGTATTCGCTGATAAGCCAAAGCCTCGTAATAGCGGCTGGGTAAATGATAAGTTTAATAAAGGGTTGTAGGTGCCTACAGGCGCTACATTGTTATCTACATTTACCGAAAATTGTCCCCCGTGCTTTGTTTTTAACTCCATTTCAGGTGCTGCCATATAGCTTTGGGTAACGGCATTCCCAACGCCTGAATAACGATTATTTTCAATTTGCGCGGTGCCAGCGAGGGCATATTGCAGCTCAAATTCATTGTGTGCTAAGCGTAATTGGTAGCGCTGGATGATACGATCAAGTTCGGCATTTTGAATGTTGGGGTTATAACGTAAGGCTAATAAAATGGCTTCTCGCAGTGTTAAATATAATTTTTTTTTGCTGTGGGAGGTAGGAGAGGTGGGTAGGTCTACCCAATGCTTTAGCATGTATTCGGGATTTTTAATCGCCTGATCTAAGCGTTGGTCGGCTGCATCAACGCGTTGTTTCTCGCTGTGAGGCGCAGGCACAAAGCGATAGAGAGAGCTTGATGGTGTTGCATAGACAACGCCATTTATTAAGCTTAAACATAAGAAACAGACTTGCCAATGGATTAAATTCATTAAGTTCTCTAAATACTCGCAGTCCGTCGCTTCATTATATTTCCTAAGCGTTCTGGGATGTAAGCCTCATCATTGCGAGCAACCTATTAGATGCATTAAGGCCACTTCGCCAAGGCTTAATGATTACTCGAAAACCGTATCCTATCCTGTAACCGTAACGCAGTTAGAGCGCCCCCCCAAAAACATCCGGTATCCAATGCATGAATGCGTGGGTGTGGGCATTGGCCTTGCAGTGCCGCCCAATGGCCAAATACGATATCGGCTTCAATCGCTTTACGACCTGGCACATTATACCAGGGATAAAGATTAGAGGGAGCTTTCTCTACGGTGCCTTTATAGGTTAGTACTAAATCACCCTGATCATTGCAAAAACGCATCCTTGTAAAGTAATTACAAATAAGGCGCCACCTTGCGCTGCCGGTTAAGTCATTCGACCAATGATTAGGCTCGTTACCGTACATCGTGTTTAAATAATCACGGTAGTGTTCGCTGTGTAAAATAGCTTCTAATTCTAAAGCCAAGGCTTTTGCCTGGCTAAGCGTCCAGACTGGTGCAATACCGGCGTGACACATGACGATATTTAATGCGCTATCGTGGTATAAAATAGACTGATGGCGTAGCCAATGCCCTAATTCTTCACCGTCAGGTGCTTTGATGATTTCATCTAAGGTATCATCGCTATTTTGCCGCGGATGATCGCCAAATAGTTGGCCTAACAAATGGAGATCATGATTTCCCAGCGTAATGATGGGTTTTATAGGCAATTGCTTAATAAATCGTAGAACGGCTAAAGACTGCGGCCCACGATTCACCAGATCCCCTACAAACCATAATCTATCTGAGTGCTCGTTAAAGTGCAGCTTATCTAACAGCTGTTGTAACGGACCATAACACCCCTGCACATCACCTATTGCATAATCAGCCACGGTTTTTAGGCTCCGATGCTTTCGAAGGCGCTGTGACTTCTGCTTCTTGCCATTGTCCTGAGGAGGTTAAATGACGAAGTGGTCCCGCCTGTGCACTGGACTCTTTGCTATTAAAATGCGGATTGCCTGCTTCTGCCATGTGAATAAATTCTGTAGCAGAAACGGTTGAAACGCCTCCTGTCCGTAAATTGTGTAGCCGCACCCGCTCCGGCAAGGCCACCGCATAATCGCCTAATACAACACCACTATGCATTTGTTGTGTATTCGCTTGTTCAAAACGAGATATCGGTGTACCGTCAATGCCTAAACGATGAAGGCCCAGTGATAAAAAGCCTGCTTGGGCCGCTTGCCAATTTTTATATTCGGGGTGTTCGCGTACAAACCACTTAAACATGTCGGCTGACATGAGGAAGCCGCCAGGCACGGAAAATAAGGGCGCTTTATTCACCATGATGTGTCCCAATTGCAATTGTTTGGTTAGCCAGTTAATAAACTCAATGCCGATCATTTTTTCTTTTTCAGCGAGCGATTCAGGAGGGATATCGGTAAAGGTACTGATGCGATTCCCACGACCACCACGGCTTGCCGCGCTTTTTACCATTAATTCATTAAAATAACGTTGAATAGCAATGGCGTCTGCACGCACCAAAATAGCACCAAGGGTCCCTGCAGAGCGTGCATCTTCGTTTAAGAGAGCGAGCCAAATGGCTAATACTTCGGGGTTAGAAATGATCCAGGCAAAACCGCTGGAGGGCATTAATAATCGCCCTAATAAAATATTCAAACGGCGGCGTAAGTTTTCTTCACCTTCGGGCAGGAATTCAAAGAGATAATGGCTGCCGACCGAGGCCATACTTTCAACCAAAGGACTCCATTGCTTTAATAATTGTCCATTGTTGTCGAACAAATCAACACGGTAATCGATTTGAAGTTTACCAATGCCTTGAAGGATTCCTGCGGAAAAAAGAGCATAAATCCAAAGCTTTTGCTCCTCGGTAGGTTCAGCACCTTCTTGGATCACATAATCTCGAAAAAGAGAAAGAGCCGCTTCAGTACGATTTAAAGCATAATCAACCATACCACCTGGGGAGGAATAATAGCTATTAGACGTTTCCGGAAGCCGTTGACAATGGTTAATTAAATGATTAATCAATGTTAGACAAAGACTTTCAAAACGTGCGGGCTCTAATGCACTATTTTTCACAATCTTGCCTAATAACTCTTGCCGCTTTGCGTCCTCTAAGAATTGTGCAGGAGGGATCATTGCTACAAGATCTTTCAAAGGCTTAGCATAAGGAGACTTATCTTTTCTTCCAAGATGATGAAACAAGAGAGCACCTCCGTTTAGTGGTGGTTAAGATATTGTCGTTCCTGTTACGTAGCTCCGCCATTGCGAGCAACGCGAAGCAATCCAGATTTAAGTTAGGCCGCTGGATTGCTTCACTTCATTTGCAATGACGAAACCACATAACAATGCCTTCCTGCGCAGGGATGACAATCAATATACCCAAGATACTTCAAAACCTAGCATTTTGAAGTATCTTGGGTATATTTCGCAAAAATTATTTTATTTTACCCTAATTGTTAAGAAATTTCGCTATTTGGACATAGTCCGTAATGCTGATTTGTTCGGGGCGGGCTCTTGGGTCGATGTGAAGTGAAGTTAAATCATTAGCGCTTAGTAATGGTTTTAAATTATTTGCCAGCGTTTTTCGGCGCATAGAAAAAGCATACGTCATTAAATTTTCTAATTGTTTAAACTCAATGAAGGGATAAGGCGATGCGTTGTCTTTATAGGGTGTCAGCCTTACAATGGCTGATTCCACTTTAGGTTGTGGATGAAAAGCACTAGGCGGTACGGTAAATAACTGCTCCACTTCACAGCGATATTGCACCGCTACACTAAGTCGGCCGTATGCTTTTGTACCTGGCTGAGCAGCTAGGCGCTCTACCACTTCTTTTTGCAACATGAAATGCATGTCATTTATTTGAGAGGAAAATTGTAATAAATAGAGCAGCAGGGGGGTGGAGATATTGTAAGGAAGATTACCAATGATTCTTAAATGGGGCCCGAGATCATTGTAGTTAAAGGTCAAGGCATCGGTATTGATAAGCGTAAGTTTTTCTTGCGTTTGTGGTAAGGCCTGCAAATGGGCGGCTAAATCTCGATCAATTTCAATGGCTGTCAACGTTTTGACAACGTTTAATAAAGGCAACGTCAAAGCACCAAGCCCGGGCCCAATTTCTAAAATACGGTCCGAAGGCTTTGGGTGAAAGCATTGTAAAATAGCTTGGATTACCGGTGGGCTTTGTAAAAAATTCTGCCCAAAACGTTTACGGGGGCGATGCATCATAGGGTAATTTCCAGGTTGAAGCATGATTATCCTAAATTCGGCAGTTGAATCGTAACGAGCGTCGCTAATGTGCTGAAGATTCAGTGCAGTAGCGACTCGTAATAGATCCAACTGCCGAATTTAGGATTATATACCATAAGGCCGCAATGAAGCACGCCTTAGCGCAAAGCAGGGGTGCAACGCTCAATATATCCAAATTTTCTGTAGGTTGGCTGAGGTATCGTCACTTTTTAAACGGTAGCCTGGTTGCTTGCAACCAGGGACTTTAAGTATTGATGCAAGTTATGGCATGCTTTCCTGGTTGCAACCAACTGATTCTTAGTCACATTTGTGGGCGTGCGACGCTCTATAGGGTAGGACGTTGTATGTTAGACAAACCCGCATCCCTGCGATCGCTGCATACATCCCTGTATGC
>JAGVKL010000055.1 GCA_020050595.1 Legionellales bacterium | reverse complement strand
TTGAGGCGAATAGCAAGCTCTATTTAACGAAATCAAGCGTGTATTTTGACCCATTTATTGCTTTTGCAGCCCGGCGATAACTTTAGGGACGTTGCCTAAATTAATTGTTGGGCCAAGGCCCAACCTACCGGATTTTATTTGGATATATGAGAGCCGCACCCATATTCTATCGTTTATTTATTAACTACGGAGACTAACATAAATGACCCGCTTGCTTAAACATCTCTCTTTAGGGGCTATAGGTTGCCTATTTTCTGCTACAGCTATGGCAATACCTCCCAAGCAATTGGTTACCCATAACACGACCAATGTTGAATCCAATGCTTACATTGACGGCACAATCCCTTCTACTCACCCTACCAAAGCTCATAGCGATGGAAAAGTATTTTGGACGGCCGTGAAAATGGCTTGTTTTGGTCATATTGTTAACAATAAGTGCAATGCTGTTATCAAAATGGCGACGGATACCGCAAACCCTATTACCGTTGGTGCCGTGAGTATGGATCTAGAAACAGGGGATATTTCACCTAAAGAAGTGCGAGGCAATGGGTATGTGCTGTTGGTAAATGGCCCCGGAGAAACAACACTGCTAGCTGCTCCGTGATACATACCCAAGAAACTTCAAAACCTAGCATTTTGAAGTTTCTTACGTAGCCCGGTTGCTTGCAACCGGGAATTTAGGTATTGACGCAAATCATGGCGTTCTTTCCTGGTTGCAAGCAACCAGGCTACAACTTAAAAATAACAACCACTTAGTCGCTTCGACCAACACGCATAAACTTATTTCGTAACCCCATCCAGTTTCCATACAGCCTGAACACCCAATAATTGTGCGTAATTTTTAGCCGTTGCATTGACATTATAGGTTGAGGTTCTAATGATTTCGGTATTATTGACAACCGCGTCATTAGCCGCAAAAAGATAGGTATAACCTAAATCAAACCCTAAATTTGGCTTCATTTGATAATGGGTACCTACCGAAAGGGCAAAGCGGTTTGAATCCGGTAAACGCACATCGCGATAAGCATTTACCGTTGGCGTTTGATCATAACCACCACCGACCCGCAACATCCATTGTGGATTAACATGATAGTTAGCTCCTAAAGCAAACCGCCACGTATCGCGATAATTTTCAAGGGTAGTTGAATCTAATGTGGTTAAAAATGTATTGCCTAATTCTAATGGGATACCGGCTGCCACGTTGTTTAAGGTAATATTGTTGAACGAACTCCAGCCAAAATAAACGATAGAACCTAATAAGGCGAGCTTGTCATTTACATCTTTATAACCGCTAATCGTTAAAACATCAGGTAACTCGATATAATTACTGTACAAATTGCCGCTACTATAACTCGCATTAGGATCCGCTTCAGCTGGAAAGAAAATATTCAAAGAAGAATCCGCCAGAGGGCCTACTAAGCGGCTACTCCCGGTAAATTGATGCTGCACGCTTGATTGATAATTTACCCCTAACCTTGCATGATTATCGTCAAATCTAAACAAAACTCCCGCATGGAAACCAACCGCAAACGAGTCCCCTGAGTTATAGCTCTGGGAATCAAGGCTATAAGGATTAACCACTTCGCCAAGAGCCTGTATAAATTCTAAATAAGCGGGTGAACCTAACATTTGGTTAAATTTTACTCGTGCATACTGTAAATCAAGCCCTGCGCCGATTGAAAAATGATCCGTGATTTTGCCGCCTAATTCGGGAGAAAAATCAACTATTTCAAGCTTACTTAACGTTGCTGCATAACGTACTGGGGACGTAAAATCATAATCTGTTGCTAGGCCGAAAGGAGAAACCACGCTTAAGCCAAAAACAGCACGCTCTCCTAAGGGTAATGCATAGTGTAAAGAAGGCACGCCTGCGCTTTGCGCTCCTTGCAAGCCACTAAAGGATTGAACATATTGAGCCGGCGGAAGACCTGGAAAAGGAAGCGGCGTTGTATACGTACTTGTACCTGTTAACGTTGAACTAGGAAATACCCCTACACCACCAAATACAACTTGCCGCTCTTTAATTAATATAAGGCCTGCCGGATTATACCAACCAATCGAAGCATCAGCGCCTTCAGCAGCAATACCTGCCGCAAAATTCCCAATAGCCGCCGGACTACTCTCTGTATAAAGCGAAAATGCTCCTGCTTGCGCTTGGCTAACTATTAAAGCGATCACAGCGGCACTGGTTATTTTTATTATAGGTTTTTGCACGCTACAACTCTCAACAATATAGAAGAAAACGCATGATAAATGAAATACTTGTTTTTGCAAACAGCCAAGCTAGGCATGAATATTAAAATATAATCTAATCAATTCAGCCTGCGGGAGCCGATCCGAACCGTGACCGTCAGGGAGCGGAGAAGTTAAATAACCCCGTTTTTCACGCACAGCTCGCGACAAACAGCTCAAATACTCTTGTCTCCACCCCCGCTCCATGATAACGTGGGCTATTTTTGAGCGGATTAAGTTATGCGACAGATTGTTACTAAATTTGGCGGCACTAGCGTGTCTACACGAGAAAATTGGGACTACATTGCCACCATTACGAAAAAACATCTCAGTAAAGGCTTACAGCCTGTTATTGTCTGTTCGGCACTAACTCAAGCCTCCAATAAATTAGAAAAAATGCTTGAAGCAGCGCTTCTTGATGAGCATCATGCTCTGCAAGCGGATTTAACCAATGGCTATTTACAATTAGCCGAGGATTTAGGTGTAGATAAAGCTCTCATTCAAGCTGATTTGCAACAATTACAACAATGGCTTACAGGCATTGCCCTACTACGCGAAGTGCCCCCTAAAACACACGCACAAGTTTTAAGCTTGGGCGAACTCATGATGACTCGCCTAGGCCATGCATTTTTACAAAATAAAGGGATAAATACCCTATGGTTTGATGTAAGGGACGCTTTATGTGCTACGCCTATTCCAGGTGGCGGTGACGCTGTTAACTATATTGCGGCGCGCTGTACAAACGAGCCCAATCCTCAATTAGCTGAAAAACTTACTAAAAGCGGAAGCGAGGCGATTATCACCCAGGGGTTTATTGCGTCCAATGCCCAAGGAGAGACCGTTTTATTAGGCCGCGGCGGCTCAGATACCTCTGCTGCCCTATTAGCCGCGATATTGGATGCAACGGAATGTGAAATTTGGACTGATGTGCCTGGAATTTATACTGCAAATCCGCATCAATTACCCCACGCCCGACTTTTAAAACAACTTAATTATGACGAAGCCCAAGAAATTGCATCGATGGGCGCTAAAGTACTTCATCCTAACTGTTTACCCCCCGTTCGCCAGGCTGGTATCCCGATGGCCGTGAAATACACGTGCATGCCTGAACACAGCGGTACCAAGATAACCAAAGATACGGATGAAAACGCACCACCCATTAAATCCATTCAAGTCAAACACAGTATTATTCTTATTTCTATCGACACGCTGAATATGTGGCAGCAGGTGGGCTTTTTAGCGGATGTCTTTGCAGCGTTTAAGCAGCATGGTTTTTCAGTCGATTTACTTTCTTCTTCTGAATTTAACGTTACCGTTTCCCTGGATAGCAATGCTAAATTACGGGACAGGGCTGCTTTGGAAGCGCTTATTGCCGACTTAAATCGTTTTTGCCGTGCAAAAATCATTGAGCCTTGCAGTGCTGTAAGCCTTGTCGGTCATCATATTCGTACCGTACTTCCGCAATTAGGCCCTACCCTTGAAGTCTTTGAAGCAAAGCAAATTTATTTAATGTCTTTAGCCTCTAATGACTTAAATTTAACGTTTGTGGTTGACGAGTCGCAAGCCGATAAGCTTTGTCAACAATTGCATAACCTATTGATTGAAAACAATCCGCAAAGTTTTTATTACTCAAAAAGTTGGCACGAAGAGTTTGGTAATCCTAGTGCTAGAAAAACACCCTGGTGGGAAATAGAGCGCGAAAATTTGTTAAAAATAGCGAAGGAACATTCACCTTGCTACGTTTATCATAGTAAGACTCAAGCTGAAAAAGCAGACGAATTATTAACCGTAAAAAATATTGATCAATTCTTCTACGCCGTAAAGGCTAATGCCCATGAGGGCGTGCTCAAAGCATTGTATGCTAAAAATATTAACTTTGAGTGCGTTTCCATTGAAGAATTAAAACGCGTTGTTGAGCTCTTCCCCACTATTGATAAGACACGAATTTTATTTACCCCTAATTTTGCTGCTAAAGCTGAGTATGAATACGCCTTTTCTATAGGGTGTTATGTCACTATTGATAGCCTTTATCCTCTAGAAAATTGGGCTGATATTTTACGTGATCAATCGGTTTTACTCCGTATTGATCCAGGCAGCGGTGCTGGTCATCATAAGTACGTCTGTACAGGCGGTAACGAATCCAAATTCGGTATCACCAAAGAAAATATAGATAAAGCAGTGGCGCTAACGAATAAGCATCATATTAAAGTCATCGGCTTACATGCCCATTCCGGCAGCGGTATTTTATCATTGGATCTCTGGCAACAAACGGCTTTAATGCTAGCCGCGGAAGTTGAGCGCTTTCCTTATGTTCGTATTATTAATATGGGCGGCGGTTTGGGTGTGGTTGATAAGCCCGGGCAGCAAGCCTTAGACATGAAGGCCTTTGACGACTCCTTAAAAGCTGTTAAAACTCGTTATCCACAAATTGCACTTTGGCTCGAGCCTGGCCGCTTCTTCGTCGCTGAAAGCGGAGTCATTCTTGCAAAAGTGACGCAATGTAAAGAAAAAGGAAAGGTACGGTTTGTAGGCATTGAAACCGGTATGAACTCTTTAATCCGACCTGCTTTATACGGCGCTTACCATGAAATCGTGAATTTAACCCGTCTTCACGAAGAAAAAACAGGCTTTGCTCATGTGGTTGGCCCTATTTGTGAATCCAGCGATACATTAGGTTACGATCGTTTGCTGCCAACGACAGAAGAAGGCGATATTATATTGATTGCCAATACCGGCGCTTATGGTCATTGCATGAGTTCTTTTTATAACTTACGCGCACCGGCAAAAGAAATGGTTATATAAACCATCATGTTAAACGATAGCGCTCAACGAGCCCAAGCCATTGACCCTGCTTGCTCTTATATCGTGCAAGCACCGGCAGGGTCGGGTAAAACAGAAATCCTTACGCAACGCTATTTAAAATTATTAAGCAGGGTCAAAGCGCCAGAGCAAATTATTGCACTGACCTTTACCCGTAAAGCGGCTAATGAAATGCGCGAGCGTATTTTACTAGCCTTGCAGCAAGCAGCGGCTAACGTAGAAGGCTCCTCTGCGCATCAAAAACAAACCTTATCCTTTGCTAAACAAGCACTTGAACGGGATAAAATGCTCAGCTGGCAATTGACTGAACAACCATCCCGCCTTCGAATTTTAACGATAGATGCCTTATGCCAATTTTTGACGAAGGCTATACCGCTTCATGAAAAACAAACCCCTTACGCACAAATCAGTGATATGCCCAATCACTATTACCGCACCGCCGCTCGGGCCTGCATTGATTTTGCTATTGAAACAGAAGCGTATCATGCAGCGCTAAAAACGCTGCTGCACCACGTAGATAACCGCCAAGATGTGCTACTCTCGCTATTTACTGAATTGCTTGCTAAGCGTAGTCAGTGGCTACAATTAATCTATCAAGCGAAGGCTCAGGATAAAAAAAGCTATGAGAAGGCACTTGCGTGGATCATAAAACACGATATAAAGCGATTTAGGCAGACGCTGCCTGAAGAGGATACAAAGGAATTAATCCGCTTAACAAGAAAACTTTCACTCATTGAAAATGATAGAAATTCCCCTCGGTATGTATTGAGAGAGTGGCAATTTTTTGAAGAGTTAGAAAAGGGGCTAGAGGGCAGCGAATCGCAGGGGCTAAGCGGCATAGACATCATAAACGGCCTTGTAGCGCTATTACTCACCTCTCAAAATACGCTGCGCAAAAGCTTTGATCATCATGTTGGCTTAAGAAAAGATCACTGTGAAAAATCCGTATATGATGAGTTAAAAAATTTAAGTAAAGACCTCTTAACCCGCCTTGAAGCTTGCCCTGATTTTCTTAAAGCCTTGCTCAGACTGAAAGATTTGCCAAAACCTCATTACGATGCACAGCAATGGGACGTCCTCCAAGCTTTATTCACCCTTTTGCCTTTATTAGCAGCACACTTGCATGTAGTCTTTAATGAAAACAATGAAGTGGATTTCACAGCGATCTCGGAACAAGCTTTATTATCCTTGGGCGAAGAAGACGCCCCTACTGATTTAGCACTTTACCTTGATCACGCTATTCATCATTTATTAGTGGATGAATTCCAAGATACCTCCATTCAACAATTCGAGCTCTTAGGCAAGCTCGTGCAAAATTGGCAGCCCGATGAAGGCAAAACACTTTTTGTCGTGGGCGATCCCATGCAATCGATTTATCGCTTTCGCGCAGCGGAGGTGGGTTTATTTTTACGGGCAAGACAACAAGGTATCGGTCCTATTTCATTAATACCTCTTGAGTTAAGCAGTAACTTTCGCTCAAGTGTCACTATTGTAGATTGGGTCAATCAGCACTTTAAATCCATTTTTCCTCAAACCGATGATATAGAATCGGGGGCCGTTTCTTTTCATCGTTCCGATTATATACATACTCTAACGGAAGATAGTTGGGTAAACGCATACCAATGCCAAGGGCACAAACAAGAAGCACTCATGCTTCTTAAAACCATTAAAGAAGAATTAGAAAAATATCCAGCGGATGAAATTGCCATTTTAGTACGCTCCCGCGGGCAGCTTACCCACATCGTTGAGTTACTAAGAGAAGAGAATATTCCCTTTCAAGGTGTAGAAATTGATCATTTGGCTCATCTTCCCCACCTGCGTGATGTGTGGTCGCTGACTCAAGTTCTTTTAATGCCAGGTAACCGCCTTGCTTGGTTATCTTTATTGCGAAGTCCTTGGTGCGGATTAACTTTAAGCGATTTACATGCTATCGCTACGTTTGCAAAAAACCGCTCGATTTATTACGCATTATCGCAATTAGTACAGATAACTGCCCTAAGCCCAGAAGGCCGGCTTCGTGCAGCCTTTGTTTATCAAACATTACATAATGCCTTCATCCAACGCTCACAAGAGGCGTTAGTCCCCTGGATCATCAACACCCTGGAAAATTTACATAAAGACAGCGTCTTAACGACTGCCGAGCAATCCGATTTAGAGCAATACTGGCAATTACTAGGGCGCTTTGAGCAAGATGGGCAGCTCACTGATTTAGAGCTATTTCAAGTGGAATTTAATAAGCTCTATTCACAACGGGTTACCCCTTCACGTTTACAAATTATGACGATTCATAAATCAAAAGGGCTTGAGTTTGAATGCGTGATATTACCGGGTTTAGGTAACAAAGCATCTACCATGGATAGGCCCTTATTTCGTTGGCTTAAATTACCCAGCCAATCGCAGAATGATTTATTGTTATTATCACCTATAAAAGCAGCGCATCAGGAACAATGCTTGCTGTATGATTACCTCGGCAAATTAGATGCTCAAAAAAATAGCTATGAATTGCAACGCCTTTTATACGTTGCTGTTACGCGTGCTAAAAAACGACTTTATCTTTTTGATAACCATGAAAAAATCAGTCAAGGGACCTTTCGCCATTTGCTAGAAAAACAAGCATTTATCTCGATAGAATCCGATGATCATCTTGATGAGCTCCATGCCTTACCCACGCTTTATCATTTACCCATCGAATTTTATACAAAGGAAAATGATACCCCGATCGCCAAACAAGACAACCCGGTGATCCTATCTACTAGTCTGCCAAGACTTATAGGCATTGTGGCGCATGAGTTATTACAATGGATTTGCGATCACCACCCACCATCGTTACCGGCCATTCCTTGGGAGATTGCCGCGTATCAATTGAAAGCCATGGGATTTACGCATCATGCATTAGAAGACGCCAAAACTCAGATCAAAACCCAAATCACTGCGTTTTATAACGATCCCATCGGACAATGGTTGATGAAAGCCCATGAAGAAGAGCACAACGAATACGAGCTATTAGTCCATGAGCCGCATGGTGTGGTGACTAAAATTATTGATCGAACATTTGTTGAACAGGGTATGCGCTGGATTATTGATTTTAAAACCGGGAGCGAGGATAAAAATACAACGCTTAAGCATCAAAAGCAGGTGAATGATTACGCTCGATTATTTATAGACGAAAATGCATCCCCTATCCGCTGTGGGATTTATTACTTGCAAAATAATCATTGGGTCACCTGGGAGTATATACCCAAAATACTTGAAGATCTTAGGGTCTGTTGACATTTCACCAGACCCTAATTTTTTTGCAACAGGGGCAAACATATGTTATTAAAACATCATACAATCTGCCGTCATTGCGAACGTAGTGAAGCAATACAGTACTGAATTTAAATATGATCGGGCATTAATTGGGAGTACCAAACTCGTGAACTTAGAAAAATCCATCGATACCATTTTATCTAACACTATTGATCCCGTCCTAGGCATTACTGCAAAAGATTTGGATTTAAAGCTTAAACCCCATCTCGATGGCCGCCAACTTTCTATTGATTTATGCGCAGGCTTTCCTAGCGCCTCATTACAAAACTCACTATTACCTTTGCTCACTAAAAACCTAACCGAAGCCCTGCCCGACTTTAAAATCCAAACCACGTTAACGCATTTCATCAAAGCGCATCGCACTCAAATGGCAGGCAAGGGTTTAAGAGGGGTAAAAAATGTCATTGCTATTGCATCCGGTAAAGGCGGCGTTGGTAAATCAACTATTGCTGTTAATCTCGCCGTCGCTTTAGCCCGTGCAGGCGCACAAGTAGGGATTCTTGATGCTGATATTTATGGGCCGAGTATTCCACTGATGCTAGGCGAAGGCACCCCGGTGGAGGTAAAAGGAGAGCATTATTTGCCTGTTTCAGCTCATGGCATCCAAGCCATGTCTATTGGCTATCTTACAGAAGGCGAACCAGCCCTCATCTGGCGCGGGCCCATGCTTGCTAAATCCTTGTTGCAAATGATTGATATAACCGCTTGGGATGAATTGGATTATTTATTTATCGACTTACCGCCCGGAACCGGCGATATCCAACTAAGCCTCGTACAAAAAATCCCTCTCGCCGGTGCTATTATTGTCACTACCCCGCAAAATGTAGCAACGTTGGATGCTGAAAAAGCATTAAAAATGTTTGCGAAAACCAACATTGAGGTTTTAGGTATAGTGGAGAATATGTCGCTGCATACCTGCAGTCACTGCGGGCACCAAGAGGCTATTTTTAGCCAAGGCGGCGCAAATACATTATGCCAAACTTATGCATGTAAATTACTAGGCCAACTCCCCTTAGATAGGCAAATCAGTACTCAATCGGATGCAGGCATCCCCATTAGTAACAACGAAACAAGCGCATCAGCCAAGCTATTTACTAAAATTGCGTTAACAGCCGCATTAGAGCTTAGTAAAAAACCTTTAAATTACGCTAACAAATTTCCAGATATTGTGGTGGAGTAACGGTGTCAGGCCTTGCGACATCGTCACTTTTTAAACAGTAGCCTGGTTGCTTGCAACCAGGAAGGCATGCCATAACTTGCATCAATACTTAAAATCCCTGGTTGCAAGCAACCAGGCTACATGGTTTAACAAAAAGTTATGATACCTTAGGGCCTGACCCCGGACTTTGGACTTCCGAGCTTCGCTATTTCATCCCTTTAACGACATAAACCGAAAAATCAAACCGATATTCGCCACCATACTTCTGACGACACTGTGCATCGTAAACTTCAACCATCGCTTCATTAAGCATAGGAATTTCACGCTCAGGTACTTGACCATTATAAAAGGCAATGCCATTCACAAATTTACGAAATACATCAAGCGAAGGAAGCAATATGGACTGTTTGGGTGTTTCCACACTGATACGGGTAAAAGGTAATTGTGGTAATAATGTTGGAAGTTTCCCTACTTGCGCGTAATTAACGAGGGGTACGAAATCATTTAAGGATGGGAAAGCACCAGAATTTTTAATGGTATGATAAGTAGTCATTAGAGGATCGTCGCCCGTAGGAAGTAAGATGAATAATTGACCACCTTTCTTTAAGGCCCGATAAATCGCCATAAAGGCTTGTTCATGATCAGAACACCACTGCAAACACCAAAACGATACCGCATAGTCAAATGCTTCATTAAAACTCATTTCTAATACATCAGTTTGGCATACGGAAAAATTAGGAAATTGCTTTATTTTTTCTCGGGCCAATTGCAACATATTTTCGGAACGATCAATACCCGTCACTGATCCATGCGCAACTTTAGCAAGAATCTTGGTCGTATATCCGCCGTCACCGCAACCAATATCTAAAACATGGTCACTCGGTTTTATCTTGATTTGCGGCAAATAAAGATCCGATACCGTCGCTTGAATATATGAACCAATCGCATAATCATTAGCAGGCCATTCATGTTGTTTCATGGTGATTTCTCCGTTATCACTGTAAGTATGATCCATTTTCTATGAATCTCCAGGGAATGAGGGTGGGTTAAATTTTCCGCTCCCTGACGGTCGCGGTTCGGATTGACGGCTGCGGATGTGTAATTGCCTTGGGCTTTTCAGGCGTGAGATAGGAAGGCCCTTAAGTTCATGTTAAACTAAATCATTTATAACCCGAGCGATCACTAATGTCTGAAAATTACACAGCTGAAGCCATTGAGGTATTAAGCGGACTTGAGCCTGTTCAACGCCGTCCGGGCATGTATACAGATACCGAGCGCCCCAATCATTTGGCCCAAGAGGTTATTGATAATAGCGTGGATGAAGTCATCGCCGGCTACGCTAGTGCTATCAAAGTAACCCTTTATGAAGATAACTCCGTCGAGGTAGAAGACAATGGACGGGGTATGCCTGTGGACATTCACCCCCAATTAGGCTTAAGCGGTGTAGAAGTCATTATGACGCGCTTGCATGCGGGGGCTAAATTTTCTGATAAAAATTATACCTTTTCCGGCGGCTTACACGGTGTTGGGGTTTCTGTAGTCAATGCGCTCTCTGAACGATTGGAAGTTAAAATTAGACGCAATGGCATTACCTATGAAATGTCCTTTGCTAATGGCGCTAAAACCAGTGAGCTTAAAGAAACAGGCGTCACCAAAAAGAAAGACACGGGCACCACCTTGCGCTTTTGGCCCAATGCAACCTATTTCGATAACTTACGTATTTCCGCCAAACAATTAAGCCATGTTTTAAGGGCCAAAGCAGTCCTTTGCCCCGGTTTATCCATGACCTTTATTAATAAAAATACTCAAGAAGAAATCACTTGGGTTTATGAAAAAGGACTTAGTGATTATTTAAAACAATCGTTACCCGCTGATTACTTCCCCGAAGAGCCTTTTATCGGTGAATTTAAAAGTAATGATGTGACCGTGGATTGGGCTTTAGCATGGTCACCAACGACTAGTGGCATCTTAAATGAAAGCTATGTGAATTTAATTCCCACGATTCAAGGCGGTACTCACGTAAATGGCTTACGCGCTGGTCTTTTCGATGCGCTATCCGAGTTTTGTGAATTACGTAACTTAATTCCCCGAGGCATTAAGCTAACGGCGGACGATTTATGGGAGCCTTGCCAATACGTCTTATCTATTAAGATGAAAGATCCTCAATTCGCAGGACAAACAAAAGAGCGGCTAAGCTCAAGGCAAACGGCGGCGGTAGTCAGCAATGTCGTTAAAGATGCCTTTGCGCTCTGGTTAAATCAACACCGCAATCAAGGCGAATTCATCGCCAATTTTGCTATTGAACGTGCCCAAAAGCGCCTGCGCCAAGCCAAGCAAGTGGCTCGTAAACGAGTACATCAAGGCCCAGCTCTCCCCGGAAAATTAGCTGATTGTTTACAACAAGATTTAAGCCAAGCCGAACTATTTTTAGTAGAAGGTGATTCAGCAGGCGGATCGGCAAAGCAAGCTCGGAATAAAGACTTTCAAGCTATTTTGCCCTTACGAGGCAAAATATTAAATGCATGGGAAGTGGACTCCTCTCAAGTATTAGCCTCGCAAGAAATTCATGATATCTCAGTCGCGATAGGCATTGATCCTAGCTCTGACGATTTATCCGGTTTACGCTATGGGAAAATTTGCATCCTCGCCGATGCCGATTCAGACGGGGCTCATATTGCCACTTTAATTTGCGCTCTTTTTCTAAAGCACTTCAAACCACTCGTCAAAGCAGGCCACGTTTTTGTAGCCATGCCCCCTCTTTACCGCATCGATGCGGGTAAAGAAGTGCATTATGCCTTGGACGAAGAAGAAAAAGAAAAAATTATCGCCTTATTAACCAAGAACAATAAAGCCAAAATTAATGTCCAACGGTTTAAAGGCTTAGGCGAAATGAATCCTATACAATTACGCGAAACCACCATGGATCCCAATACTCGTCGATTAATTCAATTAACACTAGATGATGAGCCTACGACAATGGAAATGATGGACATGATGCTCGCGAAAAAAAGAGCAGCTGATAGGAAAAATTGGCTAGAAAGTAAGGGTAACTTAGCGGTGGTGTGATCTTTACCTACCATTTTAATAAAGGGATAAGATTCGAGTAATCATTCGTCCACACTTGTGTTTTATTATCCGCAACAAAATGCCAGCCTTGTTTGCTCAATAATTGCCCAGCTAAAGATTCATTATTCGTTAATAAAGCCCACTCTGCGGCAAATTGCCCCAGGCGTTGATTAGGAGCCTGCATCTTATGTAAAACAATCATATCTAACTCACGCCCCGCACCTGTCAATACCGGTAAAATTTTTAAATGCCGGTTGCTCATATTGACGAGAATGACGCCATCGTCTTTAATCTTTTGTTTATAAGTAGAGAACGCTTCGAGCGTTAACAAATGCACGGGGATGGCATCTGAATTAAATGCATCCATAACTAACAAATCATAAGACGCATCAGGAGCCTTCGTCACTGCTAAAAGCCCATCATCTTTCACCAATGAAATTTGCGGTGGGCAATCACGCAAATACGTAAATAACTTAGGATTTTTAGCAATTTCAATCACCTGCTCATCGATTTCGACCATCGTCAATTGATCCTCTGGCTTAAATTGACAAGCTAAATTGCCCGTACCTAAACCTAAGACAATGGCCTGCAAGGATTGGTGAGCTTGCTGCAATGCTTCAACTACCGGCAGAACAATACCGTAGTATGACGTTGCCCCATTGGTTTGGTTCCCATCGGATTGTACTTGGAAACCATGTACCGTGCTCTGACTTAAAAGCACATGAGCACCCGCCCTTGAGAAAACTTGCTTTACGCCATAAAAATTACGTTTTTGACTAAGAATTTCGGTGGGCTTAAACCAAGGAATAAATATAAAAATCAATAAAATACTCATGCTTAAAACCAAGCTGCGTCGACTACCGGGCCATATGACGATAAGCGCTAAAGCTAAAATGTCTAGGAGATTATAAGATTCCCCAAGCGTTATAGGGAAAAAATAATTAAAGCTCATCAACCCCAAAACAATACTGGGCATAACCCAGAATTTAGACGATGGCGAAAACGCTTTTTTAGGAAAGGCGCATAAAGCAAGAAGTATCATGAGCGGATATTCATACGCATGCGTAAATAGCCTTGGCGCTAGTAATCCATTAAATAACCCAGCCAGCACCCCTCCTAAGCTTAAACAAAAATAAAACAACGTTAATTGATTCGCTTTAGGACGGCTCTTTACTAACTCCCCATGACACAACAACGCTAAAAAGAAGAAATTTAACAAGTGAGCAAGAATCAATTGCCATGCTTGTACTTGATTGGCGCCAATAATAAACCCAAGAATAGGAAAAATTAAAAAAAACAAACTATTACGCACCACCCACGTATGGGAGATTAATGGCTTATTTGCAAACGTTAAAATAAATGAGAGTAAATAAAGCGCTAGGGGTAGGACCCAAAAAAAGGGTGTTGCCGCGACATCCGTAGAAATATAAAAAGTCACCCCTAACATTAAACTGCAAGGCACAAAGCTTAAGAATACCCATTTTGCCTGTTGCCGAAACGATACAGCACTTGTCCTCGTCGATACGGCTATTTTTGGCTCATAACGAACAGTAAATAACACACACAATAAACAAGCTAAATAAATTAAATAAACAAAATTCCACCCATAAAACTGCTGATTTACTCCTGAAAATCGCTCAATTAGCCAAGGATACATCAATAAGGCCAATAAACTGCCGATATTACTCGCCGCATACAAAAAATAAGGATCAGAGGCTTGTTTATTTTGTGTTTGGCTGAAGGCAAATTGTAATAAGGGGGCTGAAGCACCCACCACTAATAAAGGCAACCCAAGCTGAAGCATTAAATTAACCAAAATTTCGAGCTCAGGAACATCCGCTAAAAATTTTGGCGCAAACGATAATGGAAAAACGGCGAGGCTAACCAGACATACACCAACATGGATAATACGCCAATAGCGCCCTTGTAAGCGACTTAAAAACCAAGCATAACTATACGCCAAGAGAAGCAATAGTTGAAAAAAAAGCATGCACACCGTCCAAACTGCCGGTGTGCCGCCATAAACGGGTAAAAGGACCTTCGCTACTATAGGTTGTATAATAAACAGCAAGCTAGCGCTTAAAAATAGACTGATAGGAAAAAGTAATTGATGCAATTTAATTCCCTTTACTTATCGCTAGACGCCCGCAACATCCAACGTGCTTTTTCATGCGCTGAAATACGGTTTGCTAATAAATTTACCGTTCCTTCATCTTTCATTTCTTGCGCTAACACCATGGATTGATTTAAGTCTTTTACCAGCGTGCCATGATCATGAGCTAGCTCACTAACCATCTGATGCGCATTTAAACTAGAATCGCCATCTTTGACCGTTTTTAAGCGCTCATATTCCTTAAATGTAGCAGGCGCTTTATGACCTAAAATTAATAAACGCTCCGCCACTTCATCAACGGCCTCTGCCAATTCACGATATTGCATTTCAAATAACTCATGCAACGATTTAAATTGCGGCCCTTTCACATGCCAATGATAGTTTTGCGTTTTTAGATACAATGCATACGTATCGGCTAAAAGAATAGATAATTTTTTTACCACATCACTCATATCAAACTCCTTTTTAATTGTGTTTTTTGTTAAGATAGCATCGGCCTATTTACCCAGGAAATTGGAGCAGTAATGGACGAATCCCTGTATACCATTGACACACCTGATATCATTAGCTTAAGCAAAAGCATGAAAGAGGAGGCTATAAACGCGCTCGAATCCGGCAAAATTATTTATTTTCCCCATTATTATTTAGCGTTAAACACGGAAGAGCAACCCCTATTATCTGAGTCCATTTTAAACCCAAAACATAAAAACATAAGCTATGACTATCAAAGCCAACGTATAGCAGGCGTCGCTGCCTCACCGCTGGTCGAAAAGGAAGCCGCGAAATCCTTCATGCATCGTTTTGCTGAATTTGCTAAACAAATCATTGATACCACTCTACCTCAATATCAAGATACTATACAATGGGGAAGAACAAGTTATCGTCCTGCAGAAATCCGCGGCCGAAAAACATCCAAGCGAAAAGATGATACCCGCATTCATGTGGACTCCTTTGCCTCTACGCCCGTTAATGGATTGCGCATCTTACGGGTATTTTGCAATATTAATCCCTACGGTGAGCCCAGAGTGTGGCAGGTAGGCGAAGCCTTTGCTGAGACGCTTAAAAAATTTGCTCCGACAATCCCCCCTTATAATCCCTTCAAGGCAAAGTTACTAAAGATGATTAAAGCTACAAAAACACTACGTTCAGCTTATGACCACTATATGTTGCAACTGCATGATCAAATGAAATTAGATAATCACTATCAGCAAACCCTAAATAAAACCCGCATCGACTTCCCTCCCCACAGCACATGGATGGTATTTACCGACCAAGTATCTCATGCGGCTTTAAGCGGGCAATTTTTGCTTGAGCAAACGTTTTACCTGCCGGTAGAAAGCATGGCTCATCCCCATTTATCGCCTTTAAACCACTGGAAGGCTTTTCAGCCGTCATTTCATGAGTTCTTGTAAAATAAGTGCCTTTATTGCGTGACATTGTGAACAGGCAGAAATATAGTCTAGGCGTACCGTCACACAGCGCAAGCGGCCCCAAAATGTTCTTTTTATCATTAATATGATATAATTTTATTCATAATAAATCGTGAGGAAAGAAAATGCCACGTATTATTTCAAAACCAGGCCGTGATGTTGCAAGAGGCAAAGATGAAGCACATCGTTTTGCTTATTACGAAACAATGGGCCACAGATCGGGGCAAGAAGATGCCCTTGCTTGGCAAACCTTCGATGAGGGTGAGCTTGGCAGCGTAACTCCTGAACAAATTGGTCACCGACTTTGGACTACTTACCAAAAACTTAATGCATCAGGATTCGCAAAAGAGAACGGCCAAAAGACCGGCACAACGGCATGTACTACGATAATAAAAGATAATCATTTAATTACAGCGACTCTGGGCGATACAGTCGCTTTCGCTGTTATTTATGATACAACAGGTGCTGTTGCAAGTGTACAAAGACTCAATCCAAAAACACATAAACCGTCTGATACTGACGAACAAAAGAGAATTAAGGATGCAGGAGGCGCCATTCTGGGTGATTACGTAGGTTTCCTCCACCTTGTAGCCGTATCTCGATCACTTGGTGATTTTGTTGCCCAGGGAATATGTGCTGATGCTACTATTGACATTACTACCCTATCTGAAGATGCCCACCATGTTCAAATCATTACAACTTGCGACGGCTTCACGGATGGAGCTGGTCTCACACGTCAAACCAAAGAAGGCCATGAAGCTTATTTGAGAGAAGCCTTAAGTGCGATGAATGGAGGTAAACCTGGTCTATTATCTGAAGAAACCATAGCCGAACGTTTAGCTGAAGATGCGCTCACTAAAGGTTCAAGGGATAATATTTCAATTGCCGTTCAGTCTATAAAAACAGAGGGACGACCAGCTACTCAAAAAGCAATGATAGGCGTTTATGACGGCCATGGAGGCCCAGCACTCTCTCATTTCGTTGCTGATCATATCGGTGACGAATTAACTAGACAGTTAGCGCTATCCGAGGACGCTTATGCAGCCCAACCAGAAAGCGTACCAAGTAACAGGGCTATTTATGATAGAGATCACGTCAGGGCGAGGAATATCGGTGCAGGTGCGGGTGCAGGAGCCGGAGTAGGTGATCTTCCTAGAACCAGTTCACCACCCAGAGGGCAAGTAGGTACCTCTTCTGTACCTAGGGTCAGCAAACAACCAACACGCGCGCAGCTAGAGGCTCTGCATGCTGCATTAGTGGCGCAAATTAATACCGCTCTAGAATCTATCCCTGGGCGTTATAATCAATTGAAGACGGATGTAACCACACAGCGAGACATACTAATTTCAGCGGCCAAGGAGCTAAAAGAAAGACGTATTACGGTTGAGGTCTATGGCAAGCGCTGCACAGATGCAATCAATGCATGCGAGCAATCATTTAAAGGGTTTCGCCATGAAAGTGGTTTTTACCAAAATTATGTGGGACCATTGGTTAGAAAATTTTTATCTTGTCTTGGTGGGGTTTATCGGGAAGAACGTAATTTGGATATTCAAGTTAGCTCATCACTTCGTAGTTTTTCAGTGTTTAAGAAAAAAGTTAACGGTAGACAAGAGCCTGAAGGTATGATTAGCAATCCTTTGGGAAAAAAATAGGGGATCTGCTGACCATTCATATATACCCAATAAAAAACCCGCCGGAAGGCGGGTTTTTTATGAGGGAGAAATCGGCTTACATCATGCCGCCCATTCCGCCCATACCACCCATGCCACCCATATCAGCAGGAGCACCTTCATCTTTCTTAGGAAGATCGGCTACCATGCACTCTGTGGTTAACATCAAGCTAGCTACGGATGCAGCATTTTGTAATGCGGTACGAGTTACTTTAGTTGGATCAAGAATACCTAACTCAACCATGTCACCGTATTCGCCGGTTGCCGCGTTGAAACCAAAATTGCCTTTGTTTTCAGCAATCTTGTTAACGATAACAGACGCTTCATAACCCGCATTGCTGACGATTTGACGTAGTGGAGACTCAATCGCACGACGGAGGATATCAATACCCATGTTTTGATCATGGTTATCGCCTTTTAAGCCGTCTAATGCTTTTTGCGCACGAATAAACGCAACACCACCACCAGCAACAATACCTTCTTCAACCGCTGCACGGGTAGCGTGTAGTGCATCTTCAACACGCGCTTTTTTCTCTTTCATCTCAACTTCAGTCGCAGCACCAACTTTGATCACAGCGACACCGCCAGCTAATTTAGCAACGCGCTCTTGTAATTTTTCACGATCATAGTCAGAGGTTGTCTCTTCCATTTGTGCACGAATTTGAGCAATACGCGCTTTAATTTCGCTTGCTTTGCCTTCACCGTCGATAATAGTAGTGTTTTCTTTGGTAACAACAATACGCTTTGCTGTACCTAGGTCTTCTAATGAAGCACCTTCTAAGCTCTTACCTACTTCTTCGGAAATCACTTGGCCATTGGTCAAGACAGCGATATCTTGCAACATCGCTTTACGGCGATCACCAAAACCAGGGGCTTTAACCGCGCAAACTTTAACAATACCACGCATGTTGTTTACAACTAAGGTAGCTAATGCTTCACCTTCAACGTCTTCAGCAATAATTAAAAGCGGACGACCTGCTTTAGCAACACCTTCTAACACGGACAACATGTCACGGATATTCGTAATTTTCTTGTCAACCAATAAAATAAATGGGTGCTCAAGCTCTGTAGACATATTTTGTTGGTTGTTGATGAAATAAGGAGAAATGTAGCCACGGTCGAATTGCATACCTTCAACAACCAATAGCTCATTCTCTAAACCATTACCATCTTCAACGGTGATAACACCCTCTTTACCCACTTTAGCCATCGCATCAGCAATGATAGAACCCACTGCTTCATCAGAGTTAGCAGAAATCGTTCCTACTTGCGCAATCGCTTTGCTATCTTTGCAAGGCTTAGATAATGATTCTAAGTGCTTAGTGACGGCAAGGACTGCTTTATCAATACCGCGCTTTAGATCCATTGGATTCATGCCTGCAGCCACTGCTTTATGGCCTTCGATTAAAATTGAACGAGCCAATACGGTCGCAGTCGTTGTACCATCACCTGCGGTATCTGATGTTTTAGAAGCAACTTCTTTAACCATCTGAGCGCCCATATTTTTAAAGCGATCTTCAAATTCAATTTCTTTTGCCACCGATACACCGTCTTTTGTCACGGTGGGTGCACCATAGGAGCGCTCTAAGACAACATTGCGTCCACGAGGACCCATTGTCACTTGTACTGCGTCTGCTAAGGCATTAACGCCAGCCAGCATTTTTTGGCGAGCATCGTCACCAAAACGTAATTCTTTAGCCATTTTCAATATCTCCTTTAAACGGTAAATTACTTCTCAATAACGGCCATGATGTCGTCTTCACGCATCACTACCAGTTCTTGACCATTAATCTTAATTTCAGTGCCAGAATATTTGCCGAACAATACAACATCGCCTTTTTTAACTTCTAAAGCACGTTGATCGCCATTGTCTAATACTTTTCCTGTGCCGATTGCAATCACCTCACCGCGCATTGGCTTTTCTGCAGCACTATCAGGAATTACAATACCACCGGCTGTAGTACGCTCTTCTTCCAAACGACGGACAACAACACGGTCATGTAAAGGACGAATTTTCATTTTCTACTTCTCCTGGTTTGTTATACCAAATTTATTCAGAGGCCCTCTCTGACTCCATTAGCGTTCCTGTGATTATAAACGCTGATGTTAAGGCATATGGGGACGATGCTTTTATTTTCAAGGGGAATTTAAAAAAATTTTGTTTTTTTGTTGTCTCAATTTACAATGATGATCATAAAATCTTCTACACTTATACCCGGCGTCCCGCGGCCTGACCGCGGGATCCAGCGATCGTTGGTAGTTGTGGGCCCGGCGGTCAGGCCGCGGGGCGTCGGCAAAATTGCACCTAGATGCTTCAGAGAATTATGAAAATATGAAAAAATTTGTTCTACTTTTAGTACTTTTTCTTAGTCCATGGCTTAGCTATGCTAATCCACCTCCCGCGGCAGTAGTTTTTCCCCTCAGCGCTAAGCTACTTGATCCCAATACATTTATCTTAAATTGGCATATCAAAAAAGGATTTTTTCTCTACCAAGAACGTATAAAAGTGGAAGCTCTGCCCCATGCAAATATAGAAATAGGCCATCTTGCTTTTCCTGAAGCACAGCAACAAACGAATTCACAAGGGAAAACCTATTTTGTCTATCGCAATGACCTTATTCTTCCTGTTTCTGTACTTGGAAAAGAGCCGGGGGAATCTTTATTTACGGTCCATTATCAAGGCTGCTCCGACGAAGGCTTTTGCTACCCGCCGCAAACACAAGCGATCAAACTTACTATTGATAATGGCCTTGCCTTAAACGCGGTTAATTTGGAAAGTGCTCCGCTGCTTCCTGAGCCATCACTTGAATCTGAAAATCAAACGGATAAATTCGAGCGGCTTTTTGCCAGCAATAGCTTGGGCCTAATTATGCTGAGCTTTTTTGGTTTTGGTTTATTATTGTCATTCACGCCTTGTGTGCTTCCTATGGTGCCCGTCTTATCAGGCATTATCGTCGGCCATGGTAAAGATTTGTCTTCGCGCAAAGCCTTCTTTCTCTCTTTAAGCTATGTATTAAGCATGTCACTGACCTATGCAGCCGTAGGGGCAGTCGTTGCCCTCATGGGAAGTAACTTACAGATTGCCATGCAATCGCCGTGGATTATTTCGCTTTTTAGCTTGTTATTTGTCCTTTTAGCCTTATCGATGTTTAATTTTTACGAATTACGCCTACCTGTTTCTTGGCAGTCTAAATTAGCGAATGTCACCCGTAAACAGGGTAGCGGCCATTACTTGAGTGCGGCGATAATGGGCTCTTTATCAACACTTATCTTATCGCCTTGTGTAACGGCTCCTTTAATCGGCGCATTAGGCTATATTGCGCAAACCGGGAATATTAGCATAGGAAGCCTAGCGCTCTTTTCTTTAGGGATTGGTATGGGAACACCCCTCTTACTGATTGGAACCTCTGCAGGAAAACTCATTCCTAAAGCCGGTCGCTGGATGAATGTGGTGAAAGCCTTTTTTGGTGTACTTCTTTTAGCAACCGCTATTTATCTCATGAGCCGGATTCTCCCTGCCCCCTTGACTATGAGCTTATGGGCTAGTTTGCTTATTTTTTCAGGGAGTTATATGGGGGCTTTCAATAAAGCGCTATCGAAACCAGAAAAATTCACACAAGGCTTAGGGATTATCTTTCTAGTGTATGGTTTATTGATCCTGATTGGCGCAAGCCGGGGCAATACCGATCCATTGCAGCCGTTGGCCTCCACCAAAATGATTAGCCCCAAAGAAGCGCATGCAATGATGACCGTAAAAAGCATTGAAGAGGTCCAAAAAGCGCTTGTAAATGCTAAAGGCAAACCGGTCATGCTCGATTTTTATGCCGATTGGTGCGCCTCTTGCAAGGTACTTGCCAAAACCCTGTTAAAAGATAAATTAGTCACAACAGCCCTTCATCGTTTTGTCGTTTTAAAAGTAGATTTAACGCCCAATAATGCAGAAACGAAAGCGCTTTTAAACTACTATAACGTGGTCGCCCCCCCAACGTTTCTCTTTTTTAATACCGAAGGCAAGGAGTTGGATCATTTACGTTTAGTGGGCGAGATTAAAGCTCAGACGTTTTATACGTCATTACATAAAACGTTAGGCCCGGTTGCTCCCTCATCCCCACCCCTTCTCCCTTAAGGGAGAAGGTGCCCGCAGGGCGGATGAGGGAAGTTAATCCTTCACTTTTTCCCCTATTTTCCATATAGTTAAGACTGACTAACGTTAAGGAGAACATCGATGCAAAAATTATTTTCATTAAACCCTATAGCGCTTTTAATCAGTAGTGGCCTACTTTTTAGTGCTCAAAGTTATGCAGTTGATCCTGCTACTCCAACGCCAACAGCACCCGCAAAGACTATCCAAACTACTACGACAACCCACGTCGTTGCCAATGACAATGCTATTCGCTCCGCTATTCAAGCTGGATTGCCGGAGAATTTAAGAATGGTGAAAGTAACGGTTAGCAATGGTATCGTTACGTTAGCGGGTCAATTAAACTCCAATACAGATTATGAGCGTGTTGTGACCATCGCCCAATCCACCCAAGGGGTAAGCGATGTCAATGTCGAAAATCTTACGGTAAAAGATAGCCAAAATCCCCTATCAGACACGTTTATTACCGCAAAAATCAAAGGCGCTATTTTAAAGGCAGATATTCTGGGTAAAGATATCCCTACTTGGTCTATTCACGTTGAAACTAAAAATGGCAACGTCTACTTATCCGGTACCGTCAATACGCAAGAAGAAAAACAAAATGTACTGAATGTAGTGAAATCTGTTAGCGGCGTTGGCAAAATCAATGACGGCATTCTTGTAACTAGCATGCCATCAAACCCTCAGTAAATCAGCGCAGGCTAGGCATTGTCTAGCCATTTGCGTAGCGCACGAACCACCGTGGCACCGACCGCGGTGGCCATGGTCAATGTAGTTATGAAAGGCTGCCGTTTTTTACAAGGCATTCATAAATACAAAATCTGTAAGGTACCATTTTTGAAAGCATCGTTGCGAGCTTTAGTCCCTTAATCCGCTTTGCTCCTTACGGGATACGCTGCGCCGATCTGTCACGTTTGCTTCGCTTTGCTATGACAAAAGAAATCAAAAATATGTACATTTATTGAACTATCATTTATAATTGTACTTACTTAATTTTTTTTGTTGGCTTATATATATGCCTTTAACTCCTCTACTTCCAGCAGATGGATCCTCCATCACATTCCAACAAGGTGATACTAGGGATTGCTATCTTTTGGCTTCTCTAGATTGTATTTTACGGACACACGAAGGCTTCGAACGCATTCAGTCGATGTTTAAGCGTGTAGATGGTGGTTTAGAAGTACGGATCAGACGCTGTGCGGAGAGTGCATATCTTGAGCGAAAGAAAGCAACTGGAGCACTGGCTGGAAAATATATGCATTACCACGATAAGAAAACCGATGAAGATGTTTTCGTACTTACTAACGCCCGATTAAGTGAAATAGATAGCAGCTCAGAGGTTCGAAGCAATTCCTTGGCTTTAAAAATTCTTGAACGCATTTGCTCCTATTATTATGTGGGAGATTGGCATAGCGATTCTCCCGTTGCGGGAGCAGGGGCTGGCGGAGCTTTGGCGCCCGACCTAACAGGAAGTATTGCTGCTCATAATATCAGTGCTCGACATGAAACGACTTCAACGGCATTTATGGGAAATTTACTGGGGATAACCACCCAAGATCTTGGTTTTACCTATCTTGATCAAATTATACAATTAAAGAAGCTAAGGCCCGATTATCCTATTTACATTAGCATAACGCATGGTACACCTGATGCACATGGCAGAGTGGGTCGGCATGGTTTTCGCTTAGACCGCATTGTTGAAAGTACGGCTGCCGGTGCCGGAGGATATGACTTTATCTTGGTGAATCCTTGGGACAATACAACAACTGAACGTCATAACTACACTGATATTCAAAGGCGTTCCCCTCGTTTTGCTATTTATCACACTCCTCTTTTAGGCCTTAAAACAGAGCTACAAGCAGCCATTATTTCTGATCCCTCTTTATTCCGAGACATTATTTCGCAACCTGAATTATTAGCATTGATTATTAACATAGCTGGGTTATCTACCGATTTGACTAAAAAAAATATTCAAAATTGCGTTTATGTCTACAGAAAAGTCCCCTCCTTGCCCAGGCAATTTGTAGAAGCAACGCCAGCGACCCAACGAGAAATGATAGACGTGATAAAAACTTATGATGGGGATGTTAGCTATTTTACAGCGCCAATTGCCCCCTCACCAGCGAGAGCGGCAGGTGGGGCTGGCGCGGGGGCTGGTGCTGGAGTAAGCTCTTCTGATGGAACCCAATCCATTAGCCTTGAAGCAAGAATCACATCAGCAGCTAGGGCAAAGCTCAGTACATCGACCACTGCAACCTTAGAGCAGTTGCACACTAAGATCATTCATGGTATCGCAACATATTATTTTGACTCAAATCCTGGGCATTTAACCAGAGAAAGCGATTTGCGTGCCTTATTTAGCAATCCTCACTTTAGCGGATATATTCCCACAGAGATTATTCCTAGCAAGCTTCCTGAGAGCGCTTTAGTCATCGCTGCTATAGAATTACATACTACTGATAAAGCTCGTCGGTATTTAGAAACCTCTCGCTTTATCATCCGAGAAGGATTCGTAGATCAATTTATTCTATCGCTCAACATTAAAGAGCCTCGCCCATTATTTAATCAAATTTTTCAGTTAAGCTTAATTAACCCAAGACTAGCTCAAGAACTATTTCAATCCTCTAAGGCTAGGTTAAGCTCGCTATTTCCCCGGGAACCTTTTAATAATTTAAAAGCTACTATTATAAGAGAAGCCGAGTCTCCTTTTAAAACTTGGTTTTTAAACCAAGAGACCGTGGCACCGGCTGCAGCAGCTGCAACACCACCAATAGCACCCAGCGCCCCCTTAGCAGGAACAATGACGCCAATCATAACCCCTCCACCCCATCTAGGCGCTGCTACATCTCCAATAGCACCTGTAGCCCATCCAGGCGCTGCTACACCTCCAATAGCAGCTACCACTCTATCTGCTACTACTAAAAAAGAGCGTTATAAAAGCGCGATGGCTCACCATCTTGGTGCCATCGAACAAAAAATAACGTCTCTTAAAGCCAAGAAGGATCATGTTGCTTCTGAAGCATTTACTGCTATGGTAAGCGAAATAAAAGCCGCTCAAGTAGCCTTTGAGAAATCGCCTTCTAATGCCACTGCGGAAGCAGAAAAGACATTTATTCAACAATGCTCTCACGCTATAAGTAACGCTCTTCCCATCCTAGAAAACCGTGGCGCTCAGAGAATTTTTGTACCTATTGTCGAGGCGATACTATCGCTGGCAACATTGTTGAGAATCATTACGCCAGAGGTAAAAAAACAAAGCCTTTTTCAAATAAAAACGAATTCTGCCCAAAGGGTACTTGAATTAAAAGAAGCTTTGCTTCGTATTCATGAACCAAGCGAAGAAGAAAATCCCACCCCAAGGCAAATGCCGAATTAACCAAATGTGCTGGGTAGAACCGTCGCGCAAGCAAATGTGATCAATAATTTGACAAAAAGGATGGTTTTACTATACTTAAAATGTAGGGCAAACGATGGCATTCTGCCACCGAGTGTCCACTGCAAAAGCCACATCAGTGGCTTTTGTCATTTTAGTGATTTATGATAGCTCATCTCTCTTTTAATAAAGGATTACCCCATGAAATTATATTATTCAAAAGGCGCTTGCTCGCTAGTCGTACGTATTGTTATTCATGAAATAGGCCTTAAAACAGAATTTGAGGCGGTGGATTTAAAAAATAAAAAAACCGAAAAAGGGCAGGATTTTTTTACCATTAATGCCAAAGGTTCCGTACCCACTTTAGAGTTAGATAATGGGGAAATACTTACCGAAAATGCAGTGATATTACAATACCTCGCCGATACATCCAAAGCGAATCAACTGCTTCCTTTCCTAGGCGATTTTAAACGCTATCGTGTCTTAGAATGGGTTAATTATATTACAACTGAATTACATAAAGGATTTAGTCCGCTATTTAACCCCTCTGTTCCTCAAGATGTAAAAGATAAGGTTTTCATTCCACTTATAAAGAACAAATTTAGCGCTATTAATGCCCACTTACAACAGAATCATTATTTATTGGGCGATGATTTCAGCCTATCCGACCCTTATCTTTATGTCATTCTACGTTGGGCTGTCGCCTTTAAAATCGATTTAAAAGAATACACGCATCTGACCCGCTATTTTAATAATCTTCATGAGAGAGCCTCGATTCAACAGGCTTTAAAAGAAGAGGGGTTGAAATAAAAAACCACCATTAAAAAGCATTTCCTTGTGCAAAAAGTACAAACATGATCTATATTATACTATTAATGAGCAATGATAGTATAATATAAACATAAGGATATGCCATGATTATAAAGCTGCTGTTACTTTTGGCAGTAAGCTCAACTTGTTTCTCCCTGCCTTTATCGGCGCAATTACCAGAGCAGCAAACCTGGGTGGGCCGGTATCATCAAGTTCTTGATAAATTTACTGCTTATTACGAGAATTTAAGTGAAGCGGCCAAAATCTATGAAAGAAAAACCATGCTTGAACAAGCAGAGGGATTAAGTCCTCCTGTCATTAATAAAATTTTAACGACGCTAAACTGTTCTGATAAGCATCATGTTGAGCATAATAATATTTTAACGGTTATTGACTATTCCTTACCCTCCAGTGAAAAGCGATTATGGGTTTTTGATTTACAGCAAAAAAAGCTGTTGTTCCATACGTATGTATCGCATGGAATAACTTCAGGCGCGCTATTAACCACTCATTTTTCAAATAAATACAATAGCAAAGCCAGTAGCATTGGTGTTTACACTACCGAAAAAGCCTATTACGGCCGTGAAGGGCTCTCTTTAAGATTAGATGGCTTGGATAGAGGCTTTAATGATAATGCCTCTGGCCGCTCGATTGTGATGCATGGCGGATGGTATGTTGCTGAGAATTTTATTAAAAAATACGGCCGGCCTGGGCGCAGTTGGGGCTGCCCTGCTCTGCCATTGAATCTAGTTGATTCGGTTATTAATACGATTAAAGATAAATCCTTGTTTGTGGTTTATTACCCGAGTGATCATTGGTTTGCAAAATCGAGATTTTTACGTTGCGACCAATTATCCAGCCCCACTTCTATAGGACAATTACAACAAGATAAAGCGCCGCCGATAGCAGAAAAAGAGCCCCGGGAAAGTATTCTTTTTGCCGATATGAATAATAATAATCGACGGGAAGAAAACGAGCCTATTGTCGTCATGGCGGCCGATGATTATCAGCGTCTAGTGAATACCAAAGTTCCACTAGAGCGCATGCTAAGACGGCAAATCAATAACATGGAGTATGTCGCTTTAAGTAATACCGAATTTAAAGACAAAGTCTGCTCAAGTGAGCCTCAAAACGCAGATGCCGTTTCTTTTGTTATCCCTGAGGTAAAAATGCGTCGAGGCTATTATGCCACTGAAATGCATATTGTACCCTTAGGCAAAATAAAAGAAGCCAAGCCCGATGAAACTGTGGCTCAATACACTACACCAGCGCAAACTTACACCGTGCTATTTGAAACAAGGCCAACGGTTAATTTAAAATCAACCAATCAATTTATTCGCTGGTTAGGATTGTAAGATTAGACAAAATAACCCTAACCCGCGTATAATTCGCACATTTTTTCAACACATTAATTGATATGAATCATAAAGTAGGTTTTGTAAGTTTGGGTTGCCCCAAAGCGTTGGTGGACTCTGAGCGAATTATTACCCAATTAAGAGCACAGGGGTATGAGCTTGTTTCTAGTTACCAGGATGCTGGCGTGGTAGTGATCAATACCTGTGGTTTTATCGATGCGGCGGTTAAAGAATCGTTAGATACTATCAAAGAAGCAATGGCTGAAAATGGCAGAGTTATAGTGACTGGCTGCTTAGGCGCTAAAGCGGATATTATTCGAGAAGCTTGCCCCGATGTTTTACATATTAGCGGGGCCCATGCTTATGAGGAAGTTGTTCGTGCTGTGCATCGTCATTTACCACCCCCGGTTGATCCGTTTACGCAATTAGTCCCGCCACAAGGGATTAAATTAACCCCCCGCCATTATGCTTATCTTAAAATATCCGAGGGGTGTAATCAGAAATGCACTTTTTGTATTATTCCTACCATGCGAGGAAAGCTACAAAGCTATCCCCTCACTCAAGTTCTTTCTGAAGCAAAACGGTTAAAAGACGCGGGCGTTAAAGAAATTTTAGTTATCTCGCAAGATACCAGCGCGTATGGGCTAGATACCCGTTATCAATCCGTCGAATGGCAAGGAAAAACGATTAATACAAAGTTTTACGATTTATGCGAGCAATTAGGCCAGCTAGGTATTTGGGTCCGCCTGCACTACGTTTACCCTTATCCCCATGTGGATGAGATTATTCCTTTAATGCGTGATCAATTGATTCTCCCTTATTTGGATATCCCCTTACAGCATGCAAATTCTCGTGTCCTAAAAGCCATGAAACGCCCCGCAAGCAGCGAAAACACCCTGGCTCGGATCGCATCTTGGCGAGCTATTTGCCCTGATATTACCTTACGCTCAACTTTTATCGTAGGTTTCCCAGGGGAGACGGAAGATGAGTTTGAAGAATTGCTCGACTTTTTACAAGATGCACAATTAGACCGAGTGGGTTGCTTTCAATACTCCCCTGTCGCTGGAGCGAAGGCTAATGACTTAGAAAACCCCATATCCGATGCAGTCAAAGAAGAGCGCTATCATCGGTTTATGCAAGTTCAGGCAGAAATCAGCCGAAATAAATTAGAAGCAAAAATTAATACCCAGCAAATGGTATTGGTTGATCATATTGATGAGGAGCAAATCATCGCCCGCAGTATAAGCGATGCTCCTGAAATCGATGGCCTAGTGTATTTACCCAAGAAAGAAGGCGTAAAGGTAGGCGACATGATCAAAGTCCATATCAACAACAGCGATGATTACGATTTATATGGTGAGTTCTAGGTAAAATTCGTTCCGGCACAGAGCTCTTTTATAGAGAATAATACTCACACTACGATACTTGATAAATCGAGTTGCATCGCTGTGAAATAATCTATTTTTGCCTGTATGGATTGTTGTGCAATCTCATGAACTTCTTGCCATTTTTGTTCATCGTCACCACATAAATTATCTAGCATTTGCAGCATTTTAGGTAAATGGGATGTGCTATCTAAATCGACATGTCGATCACAAAAATAAATAATCCCTCTTAATTGTTCATGATACTCTGTGAATTTCCCTGCACGCACGTGTTCTAGAAACGATACAAACATGGTTGGGGCAATGGCTTCTCGTCCAAATGCAAATGCTGCAGCGACTTGATGTGCCTCGAGTTCAAAAAAATTGAGCGTGGTGTTGACATACCGCTCTACAAACGATGTTGTTCCACAATGAGCCAATGCTTCTTTCATGGGTTCACCAGCCCGCAAACGGTGCATAAAATTATCAATAGGCATTGTATTTGCACCTGCTTGCCGCATAGCATCCAGATACAAATCAAAGTGGCTTGCATATGTTTTGCCATCAGGGCATATATCACTTTCTTCCTCTTCAATGATGCTACACAACAATGCAGCAGAGTAGGCATCTTTTGGGGGAAACCAAGGTGCTTTTACAGATACAATTTTTCTATAGGCTTCTTTAATGAGACACATGCAATCCCAACAGGTAAATACATCATATTCCATATACGCCTGCATTTTTTTCATGGTATCGATACTGGCATAGAGCGGATGATGCAAAACTTGCTCGATTAGTCCGTGCATACTTCCATAAATCGTTTGTGCTCGTGACATAATGAACTCCTCAAAGGTAATGTTAAAGTAAAGGCGTCTAGTTCCTGCGACGCTATTTGCTCGCCTGAATTCAGGCGCTTAATTAATGAATCAAATAGAGCGTACTGAAGGTTGTCTTGTTCAATGGCAAGAATCAATTGTGCGATGCGTGCTAATGTTTCTCGAATAATCTCATGATTTTTTTGAGCCTCATTGCTCATGCAAATATTCATGCGAATTCCCACGGGATCATACCCAATTCCCATAGGTGCAAGTAACGTGGGCATCACTCGACATTTTCCATATAAACACATGAGCTCTGCCATTTCTGTCCCATTACGAACGCCCGCTTTTTTTGTGATTTCTTGATTAAAGAACAAGAATCCAAACTGACCTGCTTCGGCTGAAATGGTAAAAATATAGTCTACATTATCAGTCTGTAGCGCTTGGTTTAGCCATTGATTGGTGCTTTTTAATTCATTCGAATAAATAGCAAATTGTTGCTTAAAATACCGTTGATTATCCGATGCAAATTCGGAAGATTGCATTTCTTCTGCTATTAGGCTTGTAATAAAGCCTTGTAATTTTGAAAAAGGAGGATGGGTATAAAAGTAGGTCTCAGAGCACTGTTTACTGATTTCTTTAATGAATTGCAGATTACCAGAATGCAATGCGCTCACATTGGCATAGGCAGCGGCCCCTCCCCAATCACGGCGAAAGGAAGCGACCGTACAACCTTGAGTTGCTATTTTTTTATTTTCAACCAAAGAAGGATTGATTTGACCGCCATGTTCCGTGCCTAAATTATACCAATCCTGAAGCCAAAATATATCTGGATAGTTCTGCAGCACCTCAGCAAAACCAGCCAAATCGTCTCTACTGTAGTTTTGACCAAGGGCAGAGGGAGTTTCAAGCACAAAACAAACAACTTTTTCATGCCCATTTTGATGAATCAATTGGATTTCGTTTTCTAATGCCGCCGGTGTTACTTTATAATTATTGGACAATTGTGTGGGAATATAATGAAGGCGCCCACCGCTTGCATGAGGAAAATAACCACCACACTTGAAAGAGCCAGCGGGAGTTAGAACGATGGGTTGCCTTACCTGTCGTTTATGATAAAAATCATCCTGCAAAGATTTTACAATGCAATGTCGAAAGACAATATCGAGCCATTGCGTAGAGCTACCATAAAGAATCAACACTTGTTCTTCATTGATGCTAGATTGTGGAAAACGTTCGCTTAATACGTTCACAACGGCTTTTCGAGCAGAGCGTGGTTGATGCTCTGAAAAACGAAGGCAATCAAGCCCCATACCTTCGCTCAACTGTTCTTCAATGTACGTTTTAAAGGAATCAAGAATTTTGGTATTAATCACTGTTGGTGTGCTTGGATGAGAAACATCACAAGCTTTGATCATCCCTATCCCCTTCAATTGGGGCATGATGTGATCGATTGCTCGTCTGAATTTTGTGACATGAAGAAAGTATTCCTCAAAACCTAATCGGCCTGAGCCATAACATGGATTATCATCGAATTTATTTTGAAACACGGGAAATTCCTTATACAAGGCTTGCCGGCATTCTAACATAGTGCCACCTTTTAGTTGACATTTTTTAAACAGAATTATGCGTTTTTTTTGTAATCAATGGTAATAAAATTAAACATAAAAGCGCGGCAAGTCCTAATCCACCTGCGAGCATAAATATATTCATTGCAGGCAATTTTTCAATAAGAGGATCGAGTAATATTGGTGTGGCTGCTTGCGCAATTAGCACCGGTAAGGCTATCTTGCCCAATAATGTTGCATAACCTTTTGAACCAAATAAAATCATGGGCAAAATACCCATCGTAATAGTTAAAACGCCATTACTCATTCCATACGCAATTGCAAAGACCGATGCGGAAGAACGACCTACCAAAAGTAATATAAATATAGACACAGGCAGAACAGCGGTCCAAAAAATGGATGATTTTAAAGGATCAAAATTACGCCCTAAATACATTTCTATAATTCGTCCAACTATTTGCGCTGGTCCTATTAGAGAGGCACTAAGAGCAGCGGCACTAATCGATAGCCCAATACCTGCAAATAGCGTTAAAATATCAACTGAAATCGTGGTACCAACAATTGAGCGCAAAACCGCATAAATTGTTAATAAGTAGAACGATAATTTTATTTTTTCAGGAATCACAAGCTGTGTTGAATCTTCTGACGCTGGATGCTCTGGAACCCAACCTGGAATACTAAAAAAGAACAAGGGCGCCCAAATAATAATATGTGGAATGGCATACATAATTACCGTGGCTCTCCAGCCAAAAGATTGAATTAAATACGTGGTTATTGGCCAAAAAAGGGTTGCAAATCCAGATATCAAAGTAACTCGAATAATTATTTTTTTAGCAGATTGACCTAGAAGTCGACCAATCATAGCAAAGGCTGCATTAAATAACCCCAACGCCATTCCTAATCCAATGAGGGTCCACCCCATATACCAAATAAATAACCCATGCGCTTGAGATAATACTATCAAGCCAAAACCCATCAATAGGCTACCCACGGCGAGAGGCCGCCGCCCTCCTTCAAACTCAATCCAGGCGCCTATTTTTGGTGCGCATAATCCTCCAACCAGAAGTGCCCAAGAAAAACCTCCAATGATTGCCAATGAACTTTGCCCTGTTTCTAAAGGTACGATCTTTATTAACGTAGCTGGAAGGTAATAGGTAGTTGCCCAAGCATAAATTTGAGAAAATCCTATTAAAAATGTAATAAAATTTACTCTGATATCCTCATTTGTTTTCACGCGTTTTGTCTCTCACAATTTATTAGCGCGCCGCTTAGAGCTTGTTTAAAAAGTAACGCTACCTCAAGAGTAGGGCTTTCCTTTTGCTATAGAGCATTCCATCAACACGCTACTAATTGCCACAACCCCTTCTGCCCCCTCTCCAGCGGGCTCTTTCCCTGGCTGCAATATTTGCTGATGCAATGCTTGATGATACGTATAATAAGCATGTTTTAACGATAAAAACTGTGCCTTAGTAAGCACCTTAGTCTTATACAATTGCTGCAACTGCCCTAAGGTACTTGTTTCCTCTATTAAACAGGCTTGGGGATGGGCTAAAATTAAAAATTGCGTTAAAAATTCCAGATCTAATAACCCCCCTGGGTCGTGTTTAATCGGATTACTCTGCGCATGCTGATCAATCTTCAATCTCATCGTTTTAACTTCGTCACTTAATTGTTTTTTATCCCGAGGTTTTAATACGATATCTTTTTTCAATTGGTGAAAAGCTTGCTTTATTTTTTGAGGCCCTACAACGACCCTTGCCCGTAAAAGGGCTTGATGCTCCCAAGTCCAAGCACGGGAACGTTGGTAATCAGTAAATGCATCCAAATGACTTACCAAAAGCCCTGCCGAGCCTGAAGGACGTAAACGCGTATCAACCAAATAGAGAAATCCTGTTTGAGAACGAGTCGTTAACATATGGAGAATTTTTTGCGTTAACCGTGTTACTAAATTTTCATCTTCAGGCGATGCATTATGCAAGAAAACTAAATCCATATCTGAATCATAATTTATTTCTCGACTCCCAAGCTTCCCGTAAGCAAGCAGCGCAAATTGTGATTTAATGCGATGGATTTCAGGATAACGGCCAGCCAACTGTTGATAAGCCATGTCTACGACTACGTGGATAATAGCCTCTGCCACATCCGCTAAAAATTGTCCTATCCTTACAGCATCATAATGGCCATAAAGCTCTGCTCTTGCAGCTAACAACCAATGAGTTAACTTAAATTGTCTTAAAACATCCTCTTGCAATTCCGCTTCATGGCAATGAGATAATCTCACTCGCAATATTTTTTTTAATTGCGCTAACGATTGTGGAGCCCAACTTTGCTGTTGATCCAATAATACTTCTAATAAAAAAGGCTGGCTAACCAATAGAGAGGTAATAAAAGGACTATGAGCAAACCAGTGAAGCAACTCTTTTACCACGGCAGCATTTTCTGTTAACAACGCAAGATACGCGCTACGTCCTACAATGTTTTCTAATAAGCGCAAAGCCTGTAACAACACGGTATCGGTCTTTTCTACCTGCGCCAATTCGCTTAATAAAAGAACCATTAAATGATCCAGGCGAATGCGGGCCGCTTGTGATAAACGGCGACAACGTGCGGACGTTCTAAATGCTTGCAACATTTGATAACACCGCTGTGCTTCCTTAAAATTTAAACTTGCTAAAAGATTTACCGCCATGGTGCTTTCAATGTGTCCTTGCCAAAGACTGATTAATTGGTTCGCTAAAAGACGTTTTTCATCTTGATAAACGTGTTCTTTACTCAGTACAGCAGTAAATGCGTGTCCTATGATGCGCTGATATTGGTGTAACTGATGAATAAGCGCCTCCCAACTAGTCTCATTTAATAAAAAAACCAATTGCGCTTGTTTGATAGGATCGGTAGGTAAGGAATGCGTTTGCTGATCGTTTTGTAGTTGTATTGCATTTTCCAATTTACGTAAAAATAAATACGCTTTTTGTAATGCCTCCGTATGAGCTAACAAACCTTCTTTTTTTAATGCGGTAAGGGCCATTTTTGCATTGACCTGCTGCAGAGAAGGCAATCGCCCTCCGCGTATAAGCTGAAAGCATTGAATAATAAACTCAATTTCCCGAATCCCGCCCTGACCTCGCTTAATATCGTCTAACATCGGATTTAATTGAACTTCGCGTTCAATCATCGCCTTCATCCCGCGCAACGATTCGATGACGCTAAAATCAACGTAACGACGGTACACAAAAGGAATAATTAATCGTTGAAACCAAGGTTCTATGGTGTTATCCATACGGATAGGACGCGCCTTGACCATCGCATAACGCTCCCAATCACGACCCTGTTCTTGATAGTAGGTCTCCATGGCGGCTAAGGTATAAACTAAAGGACCACTTTCACCATTCGGCCGCAAACGTAAATCAACTCGAAAAACAAACCCATCTTCCGTTATGGTTTGTAATAACTGAATCAATTGCTGCACTACTTTAGTAAAATAGTGTTGATTGGCAATAGGCTCCTTTCCATCCGTATATCCAGCACCCGAAAAAGCAAAAATTAAATCAATATCCGATGAAAAATTAAGCTCGTTTCCTCCCAGTTTTCCCATCGCTAGCGTATATAATTCGCTAAGCTCGCCTTTTTCATTACGCGGTTGACCATGGCGCGGGATAAGTTGTTGGGAACAATAATCAAGCGTATACAAAAGGATAACGTCTGCACAAGAAGACCATGAGGCCATGCTCTCTTCGGTGGACGCAAGCTTAGCTATTTCCCTTAAGGCGATGCGCAATAAATAACGATGTCTGAATTGCCTTAGAGCACGAGCAAAAAGGTGCGCAGGCAACTTAAAAGAGATGGATGTTATATGCTTTTGATAGTCTATTTTGCTCAGTGCATGTTGGCAGTCGTCTTCTTCTATTAAGTGAAGCAAATGCATATACTGCCGATTCGCATAATCACTGGCGTAAAGAAGGCGCTCTATCGCTGCGTATAAAGGGTGGTCTTTCGTTGAAAAATATTTAACAAATAAAGCCCCCTTCGACGCGAGTGTATCCTTCATATCCATAAGCGGTCAGCGACAATTAATGTAACGTCTGTCCTTGAATCATACAGCGGCTAATGACTTGACGGGTAACATAATCACCCTGCTTTGCGCCATACATCGAATTAAATCGTTTTGCTAACGTGAGCACCCAATGCGATAAACGAAAATTCATGCGTTTATCTTCTGGACTAATGACAAGCTCAAATAAACCCAAAGAATCACTGTTTTGTTTATCAGCAAACTCTTCCATGATCAACTGTGCGAGGTACATATCTTCTTTTTGTGTAGGCCAATTTTTATTCATAAATAAACCTCCAATGCTAACGCTACAGCTAGGGTTTGCTATTATCTCACAAGAGGGTTTATGTTTCAAAAATTAGTGGATAAAGGGCTGGGCTGCGATTTTAACGCCACTTAAGCCAACATTGATCTTGGCTTAAGATAGCCCATATCCTCACCATCGGTTAAACCCAAAGTAGGCCCAGCCGTTGTTTCGGTAGCAGAGCGAACTATCCTAAAAAAATGAATAGAGCCCGAGGATCGTGGCTTTTCTGCCACTACCCACTCATCTCTATCTGAAATGGCTGCATCCATTATTAATGAACCAGAGCGAGTCACACACTTTGCTTTTGATATAGCTTCTCGAGCATGTTGATATTCAGCTGCCTCATCTCGTAATTCTCGCGCTTCTTGCAACTGATGCGAATGAAAATCATTTGAACAGAGGATCACATGTTGGTGCAGAGCCCTGTAGGACTCAATTTGTGCTGGCGTAAAAGCACACCCTTTACAATATTTAGCCAGACTGTGGGAATACAATTCTTTACCTAACCAATAATCCAACCCTACAAACCCGCTATCAGCAAGGGTGGTCAGTGAGGCCATGTCAGGCTCATGACCATGCACGCCTTCTAACAAAACCCCTGCTACGGAAGGCAATCGGGGTACCATGCTCAAATTTTTATTCCAAACCAACATGTAAAAAGGATCTGAAGAGGAAGAGGGTAGCGAGGGCATAGAAGGAATAAATAAAGACCATACTTTTCCCTCTTTTAAATAGCGCTGAAATATAGCATTAATGTTATCCAATGAAGCAAAAAAAATATCAATGGTATCCTCTCTTAATTCCACGCCCATCTTGCCTGCAATCTTTTTGATCGAATCTAATCCAATTCGTGTATGAGTATATAAACTAGCCCTTTCACTATCACGCGCTAAACTATAGCTAATAAGCTTGAGATAAGGCTTATAATGTTTCTCAAGCAGGCTATCTACCTCTTCCAAATGAATAAGTCCTTTCTCCAAAAGCGTAATAAGGCCCGCTAGTGAATCATGTGGCTTTACAACCAATTTTCCTGTTCGGCGCCAATAAAAAAGACCAAAATCATGATTAGACATTATGATTTCAAGTCTGACTTTTGCTTCATCTAAACGCTCAAGAATTTTCAACGTCAAGTAATCATTGTTACCGCGATCACAAAATATATCACCGATAAAACGAAGCATAGCTACTTCATTAAAGGTTGCTGCGTTTAAAATGGCACAAAATTCTCTTAAATTTTCTGCCGTCAGACTAGCCGCAGGTTTATTATAGATTCTTACTAATGTTTTGTACTCTTCGCGAGTAGTCGTCATTACCCCATGAAACACTAAAAAGTGAATCAATTTCAAAGCATTGCCGTGGAGATCGCCTAGTGTGAATTGAATATCAGGGTGTGCTTTATACCTAGACACCGGAGGATACTCATCTAGATCGAGGCCCTCGACCCTAACCAAACCATGAATAATCGGTACTTCTGGAACGGGCGATGAGTCTAGAGCTTTTTTCAAGTCTAGAGCTGCTTCCAAAGCTAGGCTTTCTACCCTAGACAGCATAAGCTCGTCAGCAGGGGTTTTTAACAAACGAATAAATGGTGGCATTGGACTATATTAAATAAACAAAACGGACAGTTTAGCAAAAAATTCTTAAGGGAGGCTTAAACTAACCATTAATTAGCCTGCGTTTCTTCCCAAAGCGTTACAAATAAAACCATAATCACAGGCCCTACAAATAGCCCTAATAGGCCTAATGTTTCGACACCGCCTAAAATACCAAACAGTACCGCTAAAAAAGGCAATTGAATAGCGCCGCCAATTAAAACAGGCTTAATAAAATGATCAGCAATAAACATAACCACCGTGCCCCAAACTGCGATAATAATGGCAGAAATCATACTCCCCATGGACACTAAAATAATCGCTACAATGGCAAAAACGATAGGCACCACAAAAGGAATCATTGCCGCAAATGCCGTAATAAACCCCATTAAAGTAGGTGCAGGTAAATCCACTAATCCATAGCAAATCCCCATTAAAATCCCCACACCGATCCCGACCACGATGGTACCATTAACCGTGGATCGCAAAGCAGTAGGCAGCCCATCGGCATAACGAAACCATCGTTTACCAAGACAACGCTCTCCGATTCGATTAATTTGTTGGAATAATTTATCGCCATCACGGTAGAAAAAGAATAAACAAAGCACGGTGAAGCCCAGTTGAAAGCCCCGATGAGCCACACTGGCGCCCACTTGTTTAATATAATAGCTTGTCGGCGTAAGTGATAAATGCAGGTTAGATAATAAGTATTTTACATTGCCCGGTTGGCCAATGTTTTTATCCCAATAAGCGACTAATTCGTTACCGATAATAGGAATAGCATGAAAAAAGCTCGGCGCCTCTCCACCTTCGCGATTGATCACTTGTAGGTAATTAAAAAAAACTTGTAATTCATTGATTAAAATACGCACCAGAAAGCTTACGGGCAAAATAATTAATAGCGCCAAGATAGAAGTAAAAACCAAGGCCGCTAAATTCTCATACCCCCTAAAAAATCGACGAAAATGGCGATACATTGGGTAAGTAGCTACGGTGATGATTGCTGCCCAAATTAAAGAAGGGATAAATCGATGAATAATAAACAGCGAAAAAGCGACAATAGCTATTGTCAGTCCTATGCTAATTAATTCTTTATGATTTTGGTTCATAGTGCTCCCTTAAACCTAGAAAAAGCAGTCAAGTGAATACCCAGATTAATAACTGCATTATAACCCAAGCAGGGATGGCTGCGAGTACATCATCAAGCATAACACCTAAACCACCCTGTACGCGCTTTTCTATAAACCGAATGGGCCCAGGTTTCCAAATATCAAACACACGAAAGAGGACAAAGCCCATGATAAGCCATATGAAATTTAATGGGGCTAAGAACATGGTTAGCAAATAACCCACCACTTCATCCCATACAATGCCTGAGTAGTCATAGACCCCTAACTCTTGAGATACTTTATCACATACTTTAACACCTATGAAAAAAGCAGCAATGGTTAGGAATAGGTAGATGGGCCAAGAAAAATTGGCTATCAGTAAATACAAAGGAATAGCAGCGGCGGTCCCCCAAGTGCCTGGCGCAATGGGCATTAAGCCGCTACCAAAACCAAACGCTATGAAATAGGTAGGATCTTGAAAAACTTTATTGGTTAGTTTTGTGGTGTTCATTTTTATACCCCTCACCCTAGCCCTCTCCCCGCTGGGGACTTTGTTGAATAAATCGGTATTAGTTGCAACTGTGGTTCCGCAGAGCCGTACGAGGCTAAAGTCACTGGATTGCTTCGCTACGCTCGCAAAGACGGCTGTCCTGTCGTTGCGAGAAGCGAAGCGACGAAGCAATCCAGTGGCCTTAGCCTATGTAGAATCACAAATGATTTATTCAACAAAGTCTCGCGCAAGAGAATTTTATTTTTAAAAATGCTTATATCCTTTAACGTCTATCGCTTTTATTTTCCCATTTCTTTCCTTCAAGCGAATACCCTTCTCTTTTTCAATACTCCCTATGCGGTATATTTTAATGCCTTTTTCAAAGACATTCTGTAATAATAATTTTTCGTTGTCAGGAGAGATGGTAAAGCATAATTCATAATCATCTCCGCCGCTTGCAGCAAAATCAAAAGCCGCTGCACCTTTATATTTCTCCACTAGTGGATGAATCGGGACTTGCGCTTCAATCAACATTGCCCCTACCCCACTCGCTTCACATATATGGTTTAAATCAACGCCTAATCCATCAGAAATATCAATAGCTGAGGTTGCAAAAGCCCTTAAATCTTGGGTTAAATCTAGGCGAGGGATGGGGTGAAGCAGTTTATTCATAATGGCTTTTTGATCGTTGCCCTCGATGTTTTGGCTGGTTAAATGCTCTACCGCTAAAGCAGCGCCGCCAATTTCACCACTAAGATAAATAAGATCACCAGGTATTGCGCCATTGCGTCTAATCGCCTTTCCTCGAGGAGTAAGGCCATGGATCGTCAGCGTCATGCTCAAGGGACCGCGTGTTGTGTCTCCGCCAATTAATGCGATGTTGTACAGCTTTAATGCATTCTTAAGACCTGTTGAAAAATCCTCCAACCAAACCCTATCCAATTCAGGCATGGTTAAAGCTAAAGTTACCCAAACAGGCACCCCTCCCATAGCAGCAATGTCGCTCACATTCACCATAACCGCTTTCCAAGCAATATCATAAGCGGGCCATGAGGTAAAAAAGTGTACTCCAGCAACTAAGGTATCGCAGCTCACTAATAATTGCTGTGCTGCAGGGATTTGCAAGCAGGCCGCATCATCGCCAATACCAAAAATAACGTCTTTTCGACACGTTTCAATGGGTTTAAAGTACGTATCGATTAACGAGAACTCATTCATATAACCATTCACCACGTTTACCGAAAAGCCCTATTTGGCGCAACCTGAGCTTAAGCCTGATTTCGCTCCTAAACCGTTCAAAGATACTCATTCGCTAAGCGCTCAGTGATTAATTTCTATCGCCCTAACTTTTCTGGCTAAATTATTTAAAACACCATTGACATAACGATACCCATCTTGAGAGCCGAATTCTTTGGTTAAAAGCACGGCTTCATCAAGTACTACGCGGTAAGGGATTTCGGGGCAGTACAATAGTTCGAAAGCGCCAATCCGTAAGGTGGTGAGTTCAATGGGATTTAAGTCACCAATAGAGCGATCGAGAAAGGGAATGATCGCTTCTTCTAACGCATTTAAATGCTTAGGTATATCATGCAATAAGCGACAAAAATAGTCGGGATCTATTTTTCCCATGTCATTGATTGCACGAAATTGGGCTTCAATTTCTACAATATCACTACCCGACATAAGCCATTGATACAAAGCCTGTAAAGCAAGCTTACGCGCTCGCCGCTTACCTTTAATTAATTCTTTTTCCACATTTACCTCTTGTAAAGCCGCGATTTATGACCTGCCATTAATTTGATCAATGGTTTCTCTAAACTCACTAATATCCTTGAATCGTTTATACACTGAAGCAAAGCGGACATAAGCTACATGATCCAGTCGATACAATTGCTCCATCACCCACTCACCAATTTGGCGGGCTTCAATCTCCCTTTCACCCGTGCTTCTAATTTTTTGTATGATCGCAGCGATCGCCTCTTCTAACGAGTCCACACTAACGGGGCGTTTTTCTAAAGCCCGCAACATACCAGCGCGTAGATTATCAATATTAAACGGCTCACGTCGACCATCGCGCTTAATAATAAGCGGCATAATCAATTCTGCCGTTTCAAATGTAGTAAAACGCTCATGACACAAAAGACATTGACGCCTTCTCCGCACTTGTGCACCCTCAGCGACTAAGCGAGAATCAATAACTTTAGTCTCTTCCGCATGGCAAAATGGACAATACATGGCGATACACCGGAAATTCACGACATAATTCTAACACTTGAGTCTTTACGCGACCGATAGTTTTCTCATCCGTTACATGATCCAACACATCAGCTATCCAACCCGTTAAAAGCGTGATTTCTCGCTCTTTAAACCCTCGCGTAGTGACTGCAGGTGTCCCCAAACGTAAGCCGCTTGTTACAAATGGCGAACGTGGATCTTTAGGTACTGTATTTTTATTAACCGTAATATAGGCCCGACCTAAAGCTTCTTCAGCTTCTTTACCTGTAATATTTTTATCGATCAAATCCACTAAGAAGAGATGATTTTCTGTGCCACCGGAGACGATTTTATAGCCTCTTTCTTGCAGTATTTGAGCCATAACTTTGGCATTTTTAAGTACTTGTTGTTGATAAGTTTTAAATTCAGGTTTTAAAGCTTCCGCAAACGTAACCGCTTTTGCAGCGATTACATGCATTAAAGGCCCTCCCTGTGTCCCGGGAAAAACAGCTGAATTTAATTTTTTTTCAATAGCCTCATTGGCTTTGGCTAAAATAAGCCCGCTACGCGGACCACGCAATGTCTTGTGAGTCGTTGAGGTCACTACATCCGCATAAGGAATCGGCGAAGGGTAAAGACCTGTAGCAACCAATCCAGCCACGTGTGCCATATCGGCCATAAAATAGGCCCCTACTTTATCTGCGATCGTACGAATGCGCGCCCAGTCCACTACTTGAGAATAAGCCGAAAACCCCGCGATAATTAATTTGGGGCGATGCTCTAATGCAAGAGCTTCCAAGGCGTCATAATCAATAAGCCCTGTTTTCTCATCTACCCCATATTGTACGCTCTGATATAACTTGCCCGAAAAATTCACATTAGAGCCATGGGTTAAGTGACCCCCGTGAGACAAAGCCATGCCCAAAATCACATCTTGAGGCTCTAAAAGCGCAAGCATCACCGCTGCATTGGCCTGAGACCCTGAATGAGGCTGTACATTCGCATAATCGGCTGCAAACAGTTTCTTAGCCCGAGCAATCGCTAAAGCCTCAACAACATCAACATACTCGCAGCCACCGTAATAACGCTTACCCGGATATCCTTCTGCATATTTATTAGTTAATACAGAGCCTTGTGCTTCTAGCACACGCGGGCTTACATAGTTTTCTGAAGCGATGAGTTCAAGATGATCTTCTTGACGGCGCTTTTCATTTTCTATGGCTTGCCATAGTTCATCATCAAATCCAGCGATTTTATAACCCTCATCAAACATATATAATCCTTTAAAACGCGTATTATTTAACCAACAAATTATTACTAACCCGCTTCACACCGGCCGTATTTGCAGCAATTTTCCCTGCTCTTTGTTTGATATTAGCACTATTAACAAAGCCGCTTAATTGTACTTCATCCTTATATGTTTTAACCTGAATTTCAAAACCATTCGCACCCAAGTTATCAATTAATCTTGCTTTTACTCTAGCCGTTGTAGCCGAGCTATCCAAGTATTCACCCATGCTTTCCGTCTTAGAATGCACTGTACATCCATTCATAAATAATGCAAAAACAACTAGCACAAGCCATTTATAGGGTCTTAACATTATTTGTCTCCCTTGCTGTTAAATTTTACAAGAGTAACAAAGCAAGATGGAAAAATAAAGGATGAAAAAATTCAGGCAACAAGCCGCCTTTGTGAGCAAAGACGGCAGATTGTTACTTTATAATCATAAGATGCACTTGCCCTGAATCCCCGTCTCGACGGGGATTTTAAGATTACTTGGCTTTCGTTTCCACCTTCGGCTTGCCTAAAAGGTAAGGAACAACATAAATGGTGGTATTTCTCGGCGTATAACCTGCATAGATTCGGTAACCACTCCATGTATCAATGTATAAATTCATACCCGAATGGCAATAGCCATAATAATAAAGAGAAATATAATGGGGAGCTTCATAACTATAAATATTGAATGGCCGCAAGGGTAAGCCATCGTCAAATAACCCATATATACGTATATCGTCATAGCTATTATTAATTATTTCAATTTCACAATAGCCGGGATAATTCAATTTCTTTGCATCTACCGCATTATCAACTTGCGGATGCATATGTTGATTAGCCGCAAAAACAACGGAAGATAGACCTACGCAAAGTCCAATAATCAATGATTTTAATTTCATAGTGATCTCTTACAAATAAGGTGAGCGTTAGATGGTATCAAAGCACTTACTTTAGTCAATGGGTTTTTTTATTAGACGAACAGCTGCCCCTTATAATAGCTATCTTTGCGAACAAAGTGAAGCAATCCAGTGTCTTTTGTTTAATATAAGGTCATTTGATTACTTCGCCTACGGCCCGCAACGACGAATGGTTTATGTTAATTAACCAATAAAAACTAATTTAGGTCCAAAAATTAAGATAGGACAGCCCTGTGATTAGACAGTGAGTATGACCGCTGAGTAGTGTTTCGAACGAAATTCTTTTATGTTAACATCGCCCTTCAACTAAGGAATTCAGCATGCAAAAAAGAATGACCAAAGTGGCCATTGCTTTACTTATTGTCTTTGGCGGGATTGTTTTATTTAATGTTATTAAAGCGTTTATGATTAAGCGCTTTTTCGCGCATTTCACCCCTCCAGCCGTCACGGTTTCGTCAGTAACTGCTGTCAAAAAAAATTGGGAACCCCGCATCCATGCCGTAGGAAATTTTATGGCCATCAATGGCGTGGAGGTTAACTCCCAAGCCAATGGGAATGTAGTTGCCATCCACTTTGACTCAGGCCAATACGTGGCAGAAGGCAAGCCTTTGATTGATATTGATGATAGTGTTGATCAAGCAACCCTACGCTCTAATCAGTCTGAATTAGCTTTACAAGAAATTAGTTACAAACGTCAATTAGAATTGGCCAAAAAAGGAGCCACGCCTAGCTCGAGCGTGGATGAGGCAAAAGCAAAGCTATTACAAGCGCAAGCAGCCGTAGAGCGAACTACAGCGCTTATCCACCAAAAGCATATCACGGCTCCCTTTTCAGGACAGCTTGGCATTCGGCAAGTCAATTTAGGGCAATATGTCACGCCTGGACAAACAGCGATCGCTTCTCTTCAATCCATGGATCCACTTTACTTGGAGTTTTATTTGCCAGAGCAACTATTTAAACGGTTGCACCTAAATCAAGCCATCACCTTTTCGGTAGAACAAAACCCGAGCTTGATTTTTGAAGGGAAGATTACAGCGCTTAACTCACGTATTGATCCCACTACCCACAATATTCAAGTCCAAGCTATCTTACCTAATTGCCCCTTGGATGCCATTCATGATCCCTCGCATTCGCCCCTGGTGAAAGTAAAAAAACGTCGCGATGGAAAATGGCTTGTTACTTGTGACAGTGAATTAAATAAAAAAAGCAACGTCGAAAAATTTAATTTCATCCCTGGAATGTTTGCCGATATTGAAGTAGAACAACCACCTATACCCAATACCATTGTTTTACCGACAACCTCGATTTCCTATAGTTTATATGGTAACGCCGTTTATATTATTGAACCGGATAAAGATGACAAAGAGATTCTCGTTGTAAAACGTGCTTTTGTTACGACGGGCGATCAAGATGGCAACTTTACCGTCATTAAAAAAGGCGTGGCAGCTGGTCAACAAGTTGTAAGCTCAGGCGAACTGAAATTACAAGATGGTACCCGAGTCGTCATTAATAACGAGGTGAAATTGGAAGCCGAATCACCTGATCAAATAGGCGAATAGCATCATGGTTTTAGCCATCCTTACAACTTCTCCTAAAGATATACGTCATATTGAGCGTAGCGAAACATCTCCCACGCATCGGGCGATCCTTCGCTCTGCTCAGGATGGCGGGCATCTTTTCGGATGTTTGCCCCAAAGGGACTGGGCTACTCAGGACAACATTCATGAAATTTACTGATCTCTTTATCAAACGTCCCGTACTGGCCTCAGTGGTAAGCCTTTTGATTCTTTTATTTGGCTTAAACTCCATTTTAAATATTCAAGTGCGACAGTACCCTCGCATGGATAATACGGTTATCACCGTTACCACAAGCTACCCAGGTGCCGATGCAAATCTGATCGCAGGCTTCATTACCACACCACTAGAAAGTGCCATTGCAAGTGCAGAGGGCATTGATTATATGACTTCCTCTAGCGTGCAGGGGTTAAGCACTATCACTCTCACCATTAAATTAAATTTCGATCCACAGGTAGCCTTTACGGATGTTATGAGTAAAGTACAGCAAACCATCAACCAGCTACCCCCTCAGGCTCAACAACCCGTGATTGTTAAGAGCTCAGATGCATCTACCAACTTACTGTACATTAGTCTAGATAGCCATGACATGACCGCACAGCAGATTACTGATTATGCTTTGCGCGTCGTGCAACCCCAATTACAAACCGTCGATGGTGTGGCTCAAGCCCAGATCCTAGGCGGCGCAACCTACTCTATGCGCATCTTTCTTGATCCTGTCAAAATGGCTGCTCATCGGGTAGCACCATCGGATGTTTTTGCGGTTTTGGCTAATAATAATTTCTTAACCGCTGCTGGTAATACGAAAGGGAAATATGTCGCCATTAATATCACTGCCCAAACCGATTTAAATAATGTCGAAGAATTCAAAAATCTCATTGTGCGCAGTGATAAACACTCCCTTATTCATTTACGTGATATTGGTAACGTTGTTTTAGGGTCGCAAAATTATGACAGCAGTGTTACTTTTGATGGGAAAAAAGCTGTATTTATTGGAATTGCCCCTACCCCTACAGCAAACCCATTAACCGTGATCAGTAAAATTCGCGAATTATTCCCAGACATTCAGCGCCAACTCCCTCCATCGCTTAGCGGCACCATTGTTTACGATGCAACGGATTTTATTAGAGCGTCTATTAAAGAAGTAGTCACTACCATCGCTGAAGCCGCGCTTATTGTTATCATCGTCATTTTTCTCTTTTTAGGGTCGGTGCGTTCGGTCTTTATTCCTATCGTTACCATTCCTTTGTCGCTCATTGGTGTATGCACCTTCATGCTATTTTTGGGGTATTCCATCAATTTATTAACCTTACTTGCCTTCGTGCTTGCCATTGGCCTTGTGGTTGATGATGCCATTGTAGTCGTGGAAAATATCTATCGTCATATTGAAGAAGGCCTCTCTCCTTTTGATGCCGCAATTATTGGTGCACGAGAAATTGCAACACCTGTGATTGCTATGACCATTACCCTTGCTGCCGTGTATGCCCCCATTGGCTTTATGCAGGGATTAACGGGCGTTTTATTCAAAGAATTCGCTTTCACCTTGGCTTCTGCCGTTATTATTTCAGGGGTTGTTGCTTTGACGCTCTCCCCGATGATGTGCTCTAAAATTCTTTCTCATCAAGTGAGTGAAGGTCGTTTCGTTAAATACCTTGATAATCTTTTTAATAACTTAAAAGAGCGTTATAAAAGAACTTTACATAGTGTTTTAGAAACGAGAATGGTTATTCTTGTTTTTGCTGCGGTTATTTTACTAATGTTACCTTATTTATATAACCATACTGCTCAAGAAACAGCGCCAGAAGAGGATCAAGGCTTCTTTTTTGTCGTCGGTACCAACCCTCAGTATGCAACGCTTAACTATGTTGAAGCTTATACCAAACCATTAGATACGATTTATAAAAGCTTCCCTGAAACAGCACACTATTTCACCATTAATAAAAACCAACCCATGTCAGGTATGGTTTTAAAGCCGTGGGATAAGCGCTCTACAAGCCAATTTTCTATGAAGCAGCCTTTGCAAGACAAATTAGATAGCATTGCCGGTCTTAAATTTTTCTCCGTAATCCCTCCTCCGCTTCCCGGCGGTGGTAACGGGACACCGATTCAATTTGTCATTAAAACAACCAATGATTTCCAAAGCTTGTTTGATGTCTCAAGCCAGTTAATTGATCGAGCAAAACGCAGCGGTTTATTTATTTATCTTGATAATAGCTTGAAATTTAATCAACCAGAAATTTCCTTAAAAATTAATCGGGCAAAAGCTGCTGATTTAGGTTTGAATATGCAAGCCATCGGCAGCAGTTTAACCAGCGCCCTTTCAGGCGGCTATGTTAATTTCTTTAATTTAAAAGGACGCAGCTACCAAGTTATTCCTCAATTAGACCGACGCTTCCGCCTCGATCTTAATCAAATAGGCCAAATTTATCTGCGCACCGTGAATGGCGTTATGGTACCTCTTTCCACCGTAGTAACGCCTGTTGCGTTAACAAGACCCAATGATGTATCACACTTTCAACAATTAAACTCAGCCACCATTCAAGGCGTGATGATGCCAGGCCGCACACTAGGAGAAGGCCTTGCGTTTCTACAAGAACAAGCGAATGATGTGCTACCCAAAGGCTTTACCTATGATTATGGTGGCCAGTCACGGCAATTCATCCAGGAAGGTAATACGCTGGTTACTGCTTTTTTCTTAGCCGTGTTAGTTATTTTCTTGGTTTTATCTGCGCAGTATGAAAGCTTTCGTGATCCACTGATTGTCTTAATCAGTGTGCCTATGTCTATTTGTGGTGCGCTTATCCCCTTAAATTTAGGCTTTGCCAGCATTAATATTTATACGCAAGTGGGGCTTATTACGTTGATTGGGCTTATTAGTAAACACGGAATATTAATCGTAAGCTTTGCCAATGAATTACAACGCTTGAAAAATCTTGATCGCCGCGCTGCGGTTGAGGAAGCCGCTTCCATTCGGCTGCGACCTATTCTAATGACCACAGCAGCTATGGTCTTTGGCGTACTTCCCCTACTCATTGCTTCTGGAGCTGGGGCCGTTAGCCGTTTTGATATTGGCTTGGTTATTTCTACGGGATTGTTGGTAGGTACTTGTTTTACCTTATTTGTAGTTCCTACAATGTACACCTACATTGCGGCTGATCACCGGAAAAATTAGGCTATGAGATTTTTCATCTTTTGTGCCTCCCAACCTCTTGTGAATATGTTAAAATCGGCAATTTTGATCACTTGATAGATAAACCATGGAAAAAACTTACTCGCCCGAAGCCATTGAAAAATCCTGTTATAAGACTTGGGAGGCTCATAATTACTTCGAGCCACGCGGCGAAGGCAAAAGCTTTTGTATCATGCTCCCCCCGCCCAATGTGACCGGTAGCCTACATATGGGACATGGTTTTCAACATACATTAATCGATACTGTTATTCGTTATCACCGCATGATGGGTGATAAAACCTTATGGCAGCCTGGCACTGATCATGCAGGTATCTCTACGCAGTTGGTTGTTGAAGGCCAATTAGAAAAAGAAGGCCTTTCCCGCAAAAAGATGTCCCGTGAAGATTTCTTAGCACGCATTTGGCAATGGAAAGAAGAATCAGGCGGACAAATTACTACCCAAATGCGCCGTATAGGATCATCCGTCGATTGGTCTCGCGAGCGATTTACCATGGATGAAGGTTTATCTGCGGCTGTACAAAAAGTTTTTTTACAACTTTATGAAGAGGGTTTAATTTATCGAGGAAGCCGTTTAGTTAACTGGGATCCCAAATTAGGCACCGCCATTTCGGATCTTGAGGTGCTTTCTGAAGAAGAAGACGGTTTCTTATGGCATATTCGTTATCCTTTAGTAGATTCAGATGAAGCCTTAATTGTAGCCACCACACGCCCTGAAACACTGCTTGGTGATGCCGCCGTTGCTGTTCACCCGGATGATCCGCGCTATCAACATTTAATTGGCAAAGAAGTGCATTTACCTCTTTGTGAGCGCACCATTCCCATTATTGCTGATACCTATGTAGAACAAGATTTTGGCAGCGGTTGCGTTAAAATCACGCCTGCTCATGACTTTAATGATTATGAAGTGGGAAAACGCCACAACCTTCCTCAAATCAATATCTTAACTAAAAAAGCAACCATTAATAAAAATGCGCCTACGGCTTATCAAGGGTTAGATCGCTTTATCGCTCGCGAACGCATCATTGAAGATTTAGAAAAGGCTCAATTATTAGTAAAAACCGAACCGCATAAACTAAAAATTCCACGAGGGGAAAAATCAAACGTCATCATTGAGCCTTTATTAACCGAACAATGGTATGTTAAAACCAAACCACTCGCAGCACCTGCCATAGAGGCGGTGAGAAAAGGTGATATTCGATTTGTTCCTGAAAATTGGACAAAAACCTATTTTCAATGGATGGAAAATATTGAAGATTGGTGCATCAGCCGCCAATTATGGTGGGGGCACCGCATTCCTGCTTGGTACGATGAAGCAGGCCACGTTTATGTCGGTCATAGTGAAAACGACGTACGCTTTAAGTATAAACTCGACCCATCTCTTGTTTTAAAGCAAGATGAAGATGTGCTGGATACTTGGTTTTCATCCGCTCTTTGGCCGTTTTCAACGCTAGGCTTTCCTGAGCGCACGAAAGAACTTGAGCAATTTTACCCAACGTCTGTGCTATTCACCGGATTTGACATTATTTTCTTCTGGGTTGCGCGAATGATCATGATGGGCTTGAAATTTACCGGGAAAATTCCTTTTAAAGAAGTCATCATCACCGGACTCGTATGCGATAATGAAGGCAAGAAAATGTCTAAATCTAAAGGCAATGTTCTTGACCCCATTGATATCATCGATGGTATTGATATTGAAAGCCTTATCGCTAAACGTACCAATAACCTCGTATTAAATTCAGTACGCGATAAAGTCGCTCGTGCTACACGCAAACAATTCCCCGAAGGCATCCCTGCGTATGGTACAGACGCGCTGCGTTTTACGTTTTGCTCCTTAGCCTCTCATGCTCGGATCGTGCGCTTTGACATGGGACGCGTCGAGGGTTACCGTAATTTCTGCAACAAATTATGGAATGCCGCTCGTTACGTCCTTATGAGTACCGATGAAGAGCGCTCTGATTTTGATGACGGTGCTTTTCAATACAGCCCTGCTGATCAATGGATACTTTCTCGTTTACAACGGACGATAGAATCAGCCCACCATTATTTTGCTACCTATCGCTTTGACTTATTAGCGAATGCATTATATGAATTCGTTTGGCACGAATATTGTGACTGGTATTTAGAGTTATCAAAACCTGTTCTTTATGATGATCGTGCCCTGAGCGCTATGAAGCGCGGTACACGGTATACCTTGCTCCATGTTCTTGATCAAATTCTTAAGCTTTTACATCCTATGATGCCTTTCATTACCGAAGAAATTTGGCAACGTACAATGAAAGCTATGAATGAAAATGGTGGGACTATCATGCTCAGCCAGTATCCATTAGTCGATCAAAAACTCATCAACGAAACCATTGAAGAAGAATTAGAGTGGGTAAAGAAAATGATCCAATCGATACGCACGATTCGCAGCGAAATGTCGATTAGCCCTGCCAAATCAATACCCCTTATTCTTCGCAATGTCTCAGCTAAGATGGCAAAGCAAATAGAAAAATACGAACAAACCTTAAAATCACTGGGTAAGCTAACGGAGATTCAATACTTAGCAAAAGATGAAAAAGCTCCTGCTTCTGCATCAACCCTGGTTGGTGAAATGGAGTTATTAATTCCTATGGCAGGCATTATTGATAAAGAAGCCGAATTAGGCCGATTGGAAAAAGAATTAGCCAAGCTTGAAAAAGACATTATCTTTGTTGAAGGGAAATTAAATAACCCTAAATTCACCGACAAAGCGCCGAGAGACATTATTAATAAAGAAAAAGAAAAACTAACTCAAGCAAAACTAACCAAAGAGAAATTATTGCAACATCAACATACCATTAAATCGTTGTAACAGCAGCCCAGGGGGCATGCCCTGCCCCCTGCGCCTAAGTAATCCACACAATTGAACTAAAAAACGGATCGGCACAAATTCAAACACAACTGAGCTCCCGGTATAGCGTAGCCCGTAAGGAGCAAAGCGGATTACGGGGATTACGCTCTCCAAAGATCAATGAATGCAAATGTGTTTGCGCATTATTATTTTTGTTGTTCTACATGGGCAGCGTATCATTCGTTGAGAAACCCCGTAATCTGCTTCGCTCCTTACGGGCTACGCAATTGTCTTTGAATTTGCGCCGCTCCGCCAGAGCCCGTAAGGAGCATGGTCGCTCATGCTGAGACGTTTACGACGAAAACAACACACCGGCCGCTTATCGCATTTTTTGGTATGACGGCCCTAACAAAAAGCAAATTACTATTATCGTTATTACACCCCATCCTCAATGAAATTACGCGGGTATAAAAATATCTTTACAAAAACAAATTAGTTATATGCCTACGTGTGGCCACATTGAATAATTAGAGTAAACATTCGTTTTAAAAGCGGCTACCAACCACCCGGCGTTCAATCCAAGCAGCTAACAGAATAGTAGAAATAACTGCTAGGATTACGCCATACTGATGCCAATCTTCTCCGACAAGTCGTAAGGCGTCTGGGGTATGCCAAATGGAGAATGGGATCGCTAAGCAGATGTCCATTAATGCAGAACCGGCTACTAATCCACAAGCAATTAATGTGCCTACTTGCATGTGCTTATTCGCATCCTCCTTGCTTAAACCCTTTCTATTTAACCGCCACTCTACCAATTTGGCAATTAAACCTCCTAAGAATAAGGGAAACGAGGTGGAAATAGGTAAATACATCCCAATAGCCACGCCCAGCACAGAGATTTGAATAAATCGTTGCCACTTGAAAAATCGCTCCAATAAAAGAATTAAGGCGATAATACCTGCCCCAATGAACATCATGGTCCAAGGCAGACTATGACGAAAGACTGCTTCTGTCACGGCGGCTAATAAAGCGGCGGTTGGTGCGGGAAGGGATTGGCTTACATCCATCCCCTCATGAGGCATAACCCCTGCAATGCCATAGACATTAAAAAGAAGTTGCATCACGGGTGGAATAACCATGGATGAAATAATTACACCCAGTAATAACATCACCTGTTGTTTCCAAGGCGTAGCGCCTACTAACTGCCCCACCTTTAAGTCCTGCGTATTATCATTAGCAATTGCTGCGATACCTGTTACTACAGAACCAATAATAATGGTCATAGCCTCCGCCGCCTTAATCTGCTCTTTACTAAAAGGCAAAGGCACGACACCATTGATAACACACAATAACAACCATGCAGCGAATAATATTCCCGCAATGACAATAGAACTACCTGGACTTGCCGTTACCCCAACCATCCCAGAAAAATAAGCCGTGATGACTGAAAATAAAAACCCTACGATAAGGACATACATTACAATAGCAAAAATTAAGCTAGGCGCGTAATTTCCATCCAATCCAGCCTGCTCAAGAGGAAAAATCAGTTGGAAAAATAAAAATAAAAAAGCCGTCATGACTAAAACACCCATCATGATAAAAGGCATGGGAATATCTTTATCCGTACGCGGTAACTGCATGCTAGCATTGCTGGTGATAAAGGCGCGAAAAGAAATGCGAATACTATTTAACAGTGGTTTAATGAGCTTAATGAAGGTCCAAGTTCCAGCAAATAACATCGCACCTATACCCAAATAACGCAGCTCGCTATTCCATAAAAAAACAGCAGCCCTATCTGCCGGATATTGCAATACGAATTCGGGATAAAATTGACTGACGACAGGCAAAGCAATCAACCAGGAAATAACGGCACCCAAAAATATACTGACTGCCATCTGATGGCCAACTAAGTAGCCAGCCCCTATCATGGTTGCAGAAAATCCCGCACCTAAGCCAAACAAAGAACGTTTTGCAGCAAACCAATAACTCCAATTGCTTGCAATCAGCTTAAACCCTACTTGTAGCAATTCAAGGCAAGAACCAACTACACCGCCTAAAACAATATCTCGAAGTCCAACTTTCTCGGTAGATGATTTGAGCACCTCTGCAATAGCACGGCCTTCTGGAAACCTCAGTATGGGTTCGTTGACTAAGATGCGCCGCAAAGGAATTGAAAATAATACACCTAAAATACCCCCACTAGCAGCGATAAAAAAATTGGTTAAATAATCAAACCCGTGCCAATACTGGATAATAATTAACGCAGGAATCGTATAAACAATACCACCCGCTACCGCCTCTCCTGCTGATGCCGCCGTTTGCACGGCATTATTTTCAAGAATGGTCGCATTTTTAAATAACCGCAAGACCCCCATTGAAATAATCGCAGCGGGAATAGAAGCTGATGTGAGAATTCCTAATTTTAAGGCCAGATAGGCATTAGACATGGCTAGCAAAATGGTTAATAAGATAGCCAGAATAACGGCTCTAAAAGTGAGCTCTGAAATTTTTTGTTCAGCGGAAATAAATGGGGTTGTGTCGCTCACTTTTATTCACCGTAATGTTTTGAAATAGATTGCCATTGTCCCCCAACCATTACCTTATGAGGAAGTGAAAACCCAAAATAATAACACAATTCGGCACTATCATGGGTAGACCAGCTTACTAAATCTGCTTTTTTCCCCACTGCAATTTCACCTACTTCATCACTACTACCCAACGCTCGTGCTGCTTCATAAGTTACTGCGCTTAAAACTTCAGGGACGGTTAATGAAAAAAATTGACAAGCCATACTCATCATGAGCCTTAATGAAGTTGTAGGAGAGGAGCCAGGGTTACAATCGGTAGCAATAGCCATACCCACGTTTAATCTGCGCAATAATTCTACCGGCGGCTTACGTGTTTCACGCAAGAAATAATAAGCGCCAGGCAATAAAACAGCAACGGTATTGGCCTCTGCCATCGCCTTAGCACCTTGCTCATCAAGGCATTCTAAATGGTCGCAAGATAACGCTTTAAATTGTGAAGCCAAAGCAGATGCGCCTAAATTCGATAATTGCTCCGCATGGCATTTAACCGGCAGCCCCAACGCATTGGCCTTTAAAAAAAGCCGCTCTGCCTGTTCACACGAAAAAGCAATGGTTTCACAAAACACATCCACAGCATCGGCAAGACCTAATTCACTCACTGCCGGCAAAACGGTTTCACAAAGATAATCGACATAAGCGTCGCTTTTGCCTTTATATTCTGGAGGCACAGCATGTGCACCCAGAAAGGTAGTTTTGACACGCAACCCGCTTTTTTGACCCAATCGTCGTGCAACACGCAGCATTTTTAACTCTGTTTCTAAATCAAGGCCATAGCCTGATTTAATTTCAACAGTGGTTACCCCTTCCGCACGCATTGCTAGAACCCTTGGTAGCGATTGCGATAAAAGCGCCTCTTCAGAAGCTAGTCGGGTTTGCTTAACCGTAGATAAAATCCCACCGCCATGACGTGCAATCTCTGCATAACTTACCCCTTCTAAACGTTGTTTAAATTCATCTGCACGCTGACCTGCGTAAACAACATGCGTGTGGCAATCAATCAGCCCAGGGGTAATAATATGCCCATGACAATGTTCTATAGCGATTGCTTGATTATTTTCCCTATAGTTTGCGGGTAAATCATCCATCTTCCCACACCAAGTAATCAGTCCATCCGCTATAACGATTGCTTGTTGATGATGCTCCTTACCGAATCGGTCAACCGTCGTTGCATTTAATAATAATTTCTCACGAAACGGCATAGCTAATTACTCCCAAGCAGGTACAGTATAGGGCGGTTTAAGCCATGCGTGATGATGTGTTTCGTCATAGATATCCCATTCTTTGGAAACATAAGTTGTTTTATCTATATCCAATAACAACCAACATAAAAAAAGTGCTACCGTTTCTGGAGAGACTAATCGTCCTTCTTTTTTTAAACGATGATAGAAATCCAGTTTATCAGGTTCCATAGAGGAAGGGGATGCTTGGCGAACTTGTGCTTGCATCGGCGTATCAATAATCCCCGGCATGACGCTTGCGGTGGCCATTTCGCTGCATTCTAATTGCCAACAACGGGTTAACATCGAAAGGGCGGCCTTAGAAACACAGTAAGCAGACCAACCTATGACGGGAAAATAAGCCACAGCGGAGCCCATCGTTAATAGGCGCCCTTTCGTTAATTTATCGCGCAAATGTTGGGTTAGAAAAAGAGGAGCTTCCACATTGACAGCCATGACTTGCTGCCATGAGGCTTCATCTATCATATCAATAGGTACAATAGGTTCAATGAGTCCAGCATTATGCACCAAACCTTCTATCGCTTTGGTTGGCGCCAAGTACTCAATGATACTAATACGACCTTCCCGCGTTGAAACATCCGCACAAAAAGGCGTAATGAGAGGCGATGCTTTCGCCGTTTCTTGCAATAAGTGTGCTCGCCTTCCAATCACCAACACTTTTTTATTCCGATTTGCTAAGGCATGTGCTAAGGCTCTACCGATACCGCTCCCGCCACCTGTGATAACAAACACAACCTCTCCAATCATCATTTGAATTTTTTAACGATGATAACAGACCTCTTGCCACTTCGCACTCTCTTGCCTAATATAGGTTGTTAATAAATCGAGGTAACATGGCCAAGCTAACAGAAAAAAAATTCCATCTAAAACATTACGAACCGGCGAATGCGGCATTATGGACTGGCCGAAAAGATAGCCACCCCGGCGAACGCTTCTTTCAACATGTCCAATGTATCGATCTTAATAACACCTCCTTGGCAGAAATTAATCATCCCATTTTTTTAGGCTTTGCCTGCGATGAAGGCATACGTCGTAACGAAGGACGCATAGGCGCTAAAGCGGGGCCCGATAAACTTCGAGCGCAATTAGCAAAACTTGCTTGCCATACGAATACCCAATTTTATGATGCAGGTAATATTGTCTGCTCCGATGATCAGTTAGAAGCAACACAACAAGAATTTGCCGAAGTCATTCATTATTTTCACCAACAGCAGTTAAAAACCATCGCTTTTGGCGGCGGCCACGAAATAGCATGGGCTCATTTTAAAGGGCTGGCGAGGCGATATCCCAAAATAGGCATTATTAATTTTGATGCACATTTTGATATAAGACCTTTAAAAGAAGGGCATTTCGGCACTTCAGGAACCCCTTTTTCCCAAATACAACACCATTGCCAATTAGAGCAAATGCCGTTTGACTACTGTTGTATAGGTATTCAGCCGCTGGCTAATACTAAAAGTCTTTTTGAACGAGCTAAAGAATGGAATATAAGCTATTTAACAGCCCAAGACCTTCACGAAGAGAGTCTTGCATGGCAAATCGCTTTTCTCGATGAATTTTTATTACGTCATGACCATATTTACTTATCAATATGCATGGATGTATTTGCAGAATGCTTTGCCCCAGGGGTCAGCGCTCCTCAACCCACCGGTTTAACTCCCTGGCAAACATTGCCCCTGTTGAAATATATCGCACAAACTGGCAAAGTTATGAGTATTGACATAGCGGAATTGTCACCCCCGCTTGATCAAGAGGATAAAACAGCCAAGCTGGCAGCAGTTATCATAGCTGAATTGTTAGAAAAAGAATTTTAACTGAGGGAACGATAGTGCATGTTCTTTCTATACAAGGAAGGTAACCATGAATAAAATGCTATTATCAACGATGCTACTAACTACGCTATCTGCCTCTTTATATGCAGATACCGCGCCAACAGCAGCTACTACTCCGCCAGCAGCCCCTGCTCCCACAGCGGCACCGGCTACACCTACGGCTACTACCGCACCTAGTACAGCACCAGCACCAGCAACGACACCTTCTGCACCAACACAGCCATTGGCTACGCCTGCGCCCCAACAGCCTGTGGTGATTAATTGCAAATATCATATTCCAGCAACAACCACCACGATTGATCAAAATTTGATTTCAACTTGGGCAGGGAAAGCTGCTGTACAGTCTTTTAATTTTAGCCCAGCTTCGATTGATCAAGAGTTAGCTGATCTAAAATTTTGCTACACGGATCAAGGTTGGCAAGGATTTAACGAAGCGTTGCAAAAATCAGGCAATGTTGCAGCGATTAAATCACAACTTTTAACCGTAAGCAGCATGATTGATGGGGATGTTAGAATCACTCCCGTTAAAGATAATCAATGGAAAGCTAATATTCCTTTGCAGGTGGTTTATCAGAACGATAAAGAGAAACTAACCCAGTTATTAACCATCGATTTATTAATTGGGCGAAAAGTCACGGGCGATTTAGGCATTATGCAAATGATTGCCATCCCAAGACAAACAACTACACCCGTGCAAGCGACAAAACAGGAGTAGAATGTCCCCCGCGTTACAGCGCTAGGGCTTAGATTCAGGCTACACTCCTATCGTTGGCTTTCCCGTTGCGCCACTAAAATAGGCAACCCGAACGAATCTAAATAGAGCCAAAATTAGTGTTGAGTAAATTCTCTTCTAGGAAACTTTACTAACATCAGAAGTTCCCTAGAAGAAGAATAAATTGAAAAGCTCATTGACAAAATAATGATCATGCTTTATGATGTCGACCATTTAACAAATGTTCATTTTATCTGCATTCTTTTCTTCAGTATAGTTTCAGGGAAGAATGGACGTTTAGTTATTATCCTGCAAAAAGTAGCTATCTAACCATCGTGTTTTATAAACATAATCGGTATGTAAGGAATTGGATATGCATCACTTGACTCTTATGAATTTCCTTCTTGATTTATCACGCTATTTTCTCGTTTCTAATGATTGTTTTTCCTTAATTTCGTTCACGCATGACAGGAGTATAAAATGCCGGGAGAAGAGACAACAACTAGCACAATAGCCCGTGCGGCGGCACAAGCAGCACCCACGTTCATTGCTTGGGCTTATCAATGGATGTCTCGGATGGCTTGTTATACGGCAGAAGATAAGAGCCGTTATGATAAATTAGTTAGGTATTATAATGCTATGCATACCGGTGCGACCCTGCCAGAGCATTGGAAGTTAGAGGATAGGGGCAAGGGTCAATATGCCCCCACATACGAGTACTCTTTTGCCGAGGAAGGCCATGGGATAATGAGGCGATTTGATAGCCTTAGGATGAGTCCCGCTAGTGCTTGTCTTAGTGCTCGAGCAATATTAAGTACCGTTATCAAACTCTTCGACTCTTTGGCAAAGCGTACGATTAATAAGTTACGGCAAGGCAGTGTGGAAGGCATGTTTTTTGTAGAGCTTACAGAATGGGTAATGCAAACGCTACCTACGCTACGATTTGATAACGAAGCTGATTTACTGATTCTTAAACGCCGTAGAACCTATTGTGAAACTATTTTAGAGCAAGTACTCGTGCCGGATGCAGGGGTTCGCGCGGGAGAGCGTAATCATCCTATGCTGGCATTGGCTGAAGTAATTATCAATTTAGACGCCTTGATTGAAAGTACGAATGATGTTATCCATTCCATGACTTTTAACGATCACGGTAGGCAGTTAAATGATCATCTTCTTCATATGATTGCAAATACCCTACAGATTTTGCGACATATGATTGATGGTGATCATGATGCAGAGTTGGAATTCCCCATCCCCTTATTTCTAAGTGACAGGACCGATCATCGCCACTCCATCAGTGACCTAAAGAGAAAAAGATTGGGGACCTGGTTATTAGAGACCTTCAAAGCAGCGGGGATCGTCGATAATAGCTTGGCTGACACAAAGACGATTAGCCTCGATGGTGTAGCACGTCACCTAGACGGCGAATGTTTTGACGATGCGATTTGCCACTTACCCCCCGCTTTAAAGAGTAACCCAAAGCATGCGGACTGGGGGTATTGGGACTTTGTGTGTAATTCTGAACTCGATATTTCTACATTATCGAGCGGTATTCGAGACATTCATCGCGGTATTTTAAATTTATTCATCCTTAGGCATGCGGTATCCCATTTATTGAAAACAGCCCCCGTGTATGGCGAAGCTTGGTTGTATAAAGATGAAGTGGGCATTAGCATGCTCAATGATTTAATGTCAGTGACTGATAGGTTAGCTTTAGCGTTAAGTCAATCACTAGATGCTGTTTATCGGCCATTAATCACTCTTTATGATCAAAAAGAAAGTGCTGGAGCAATAAAGGCTAGTAGCCATTGTTTTAATGCCATGAGACGCATGAAAGAAATTTATCGATCCTTTGGTGAGAATAAGGAGAGTTTAAGTGGCGAAATTGAAGCGATTAAAACAGCCGCGACTAAGATCGACCGGCGGATTGCTGAAGCTGATGAGTCCAAGTATGCTGTTTTAAGGTTCCTAGTGGATTTTATTGAGCATACTTATGATGAAGCCGCTTTGTCTGCTTCGGGGCTACATTATCCTCTTCTAAGACGCGCCCTTGATGATTTTAAAAGCACCGTCCAGATGCCAACCATAGAATCACCAGCCCATGGTGGTGCGGGTAGAGAGAGGACTACAGCAAGCGTACTTTTGGAAGAAGCGCGTCAACGAGCAGCGGAATCGAGGTATGCGGCAATAATAGGCAGAATCACACCTTTTTCTGCCCCCCATACATCGCCATCTGAAGATGATGACCCACATAATGAAACACAACCTATTAGGAGAGCGGATATGCCAAGACCACCTCACCCAACAACGGGATCCAGTGCAACACCAGCAGCAAGTGCCGCATCAGCAGCACCAGGTGCGGCGTCATCAGCATTGACCGCAAAAGAAGCAGCAGCTCTTGAGAAAATTGAAGGGATGATTGCACGTTGTCATGAAGACATTGAAAAGTTAAAAAGGAAAGAAGCGGTTAGCCTGCCAGCACTGTCGTTGGGTAAATTGAGCTTACCTTCGGGCTCATTATCACGAGAAATCTATTCCCGAGTTTTAAGAGAGTATCAAAGTATTGCCGAATATTCAGCATGGCGCCTTTTGTCAGGTTATTATGGGAAGGACTCGAAACTAGTGCAACGATATCTTGGTGGTTTTATTTCCATTTTAGAGACCATTGCGAAGAATTGTGATGCTAAGCGAGCTAAGGGTGGTTTATCTGATAAATTTTTAGCGGATACTGATAGGCATTTAAGGTTATTATTGCTTGAAATGGTAGGAGACCTTCCCCGCATGCATGCAGCAGTAATGCTAGCTAGTGAAATGAGTATTGTGAGGATTGAAGATCTAGAAACAAAGGCAGCGGCATCTGATACTGAAATTATCGCTCTTAAACGAGAGCTGGCGGAGGATAGGGCTAAGATTGATACCCTTGAACGAGAGCGAGCAGAGGATAGGGCTAAGATTGATACCCTTGAACGAGAGCGAGCAGAGGATAGGGCTGCAATTGCTTTACTACAATCGCAGATGGCCGCACTGCTTGCTGCCGCTCAAACAGCGGCAGCGACCACAGCGTCGGTGCCTGCTGCAGGGGCGGCAGTACCGGCAGCAACTGCAGGCTTGGGAAGACTAAGTGGGTTAAGGGCAAGGCTCTTTCAGGCGGCAGGTACTGATGCAACTGCGGGTGTTGATGTTGCTGCAGCGGCTGGCGCTGGCGCTGGGGCGCAGGTGCGGCGGTGAGTAGATTATGGGGTGGTGATGGAGGGAGCGATATGGGCCCTAACGAGCTAGCTCTTTTGTTAAAAAAAC
>JAGVKL010000038.1 GCA_020050595.1 Legionellales bacterium | reverse complement strand
TGGGTATATATATGAGGAGCGTATCATTCGTTGAAAAACCCCGTAATCCGCTTTGCTCCTTACGGGCTACTCTGTTTGAATTTGCGCCGATCCGTCAGAACCAGGCTACATGGTTTAACAAAAAGTGACGATACCTCAGGGTTTAGCCAAGGCCTAATCTACCCCGTTTTATTTGGATATAGAATAGTTGCGCCCTTGTAATGGAGGGTCCCTCACCCTGCCCTCTCCCCATGGAGAGAGGGGGTAATCGATTGAAGATTATTTCTTAACAGAAATTAAATGAATGTTAAAAATTAATGTTTCATTAGGGCCAATCGGGCCGCCAATGCTTCGCTCACCGTAGGCTAAATTTGCAGGGACATAAACTTCCCAGGTAGAACCAGCAGGCATTAATTGTAATGCTTCGATCCAGCCGGGAATCACTTGTGATAGCTTAAACGTTGCGGGTTTGCCTGCTTTTTCGGTGCTATCAAATACTTCGCCATTAATTAAACGGCCAGTATACTCAACGGTGACCGTATCATCTTTGGTTGGCTTTACACCCGTACCTGCTTTAATGATTTTGTATTGTAAGCCATCCGGTAAAGTCACTACACCTTGCTTGCCTTTATTTTGATTTAAAAAAGCTTCGCCCTTCGCTTTGTTTTCCTCTGCTTTTTTATTAAATTCGGCTGAGCGTTTAGCCATTATTTCTTTTTGAAATTTATTTAAAACATCTTTCATTTGCTCATCAGTAAGTAATAAAGGCCCACCGCTCATACCATCTTGAATGCCTTTAGCCATCATTGAAGGGTTAATATCAATCCCTTGTCGTTTAAAATTTCTGCCTAAATCGGAACCAATACTATAAGAAAGTTTATCCGTGTCCGTTTTAAGCTCTGTGGTATCGGCTACCGCAATTGCCGTTGACATTGTCAAACTCAAAGCAACAGCGACCAGTTTCATCTTCATAAAAAATCCCCTCTTTATCTTTGATAAAAGTTTGTCTGCAGTTGCAAACAAGCCTGAAATGACCACGATTATTCTGCCTGGATTCTAGGAGAAATGCTAGTTTAATAAAATATACCCAGGGCAAACGCATCTTATGATTATAAAATAACAGTCTGCCGTCTTTGCGAGCGAAGCGAAGACGGCTTGTTGTCTAATCTTTTCATATCATGCGTTTGTCCTGAAATAGATACTTGGCCTCGTTCATATTTTTAATTAAACTGCTTAATGCCATCCGCTTAAATTAGATCAAATGCTTTCTTTAAAACTATTTTCAAAAGATACCACTTTTTTATTTATCATTGTTTTTTCATTGCTTTTACGTCTTTTATTTTTGAGTTATAACAGCCCCCTTTGGGGAGAGGAAGCTTATTATTGGAATTATGCCCAACACCTTGATTTCGGCTATCTGGATCACCCCCCCATGGTGGCTTTATTAATTAAATGCACTACCCTACTTTTCGGTACTAAGGAATGGGCCGTGCGCTTCGCTTCTCCTATTTGTTGGTTAGCGGCGGCTTTTTTTAGTTTTAAACTAACCGAGCTCATTTCTCGCGGCGCAGGCCTCTATGCGGTGGCTTTATTTGCCATCTTGCCTTTCTTTTTTCTCCAATCATTGATCATTACCCCTGATCAACCGCTTACTGTTTGCTGGGCAGCAGCTCTTTATTATCTATACCGTTCGCTTCTTTTGAACCAAAAGCATACGTGGTATCTGGCAGGCGTATGGCTTGGATTAGGCTTATTATCGAAATATACCATTATACTTATCGGACCTGCTGCTTTGCTTTATATGTGTTTAACACCCGCTGCACGCTTCTGGTTTCTACGAAAAGAGCCTTATTTTTGTGCGCTTATTGCCCTTCTTTTTTTTACCCCAGTACTTTATTGGAATGCGACCCATGAGTGGGTTTCTTTCGCTTTTCAAAGTACGCGCAGGATAATAGCTCCTTATTATTTTTCATTTCCCGAATTTGTTACCTTACTTACGCTTTTTTTACTTCCTCCAGGATTGATAAGCACGTGGGGTTTGTTGCGGCCTAAATCTAGAATAACGCTTGATAGCAATATCATACGTTTTTTTCAGTTGTTTGCTTTCTTTCCTTTATGCTTTTTCGCTCTATTTAGCTTCACTCATAAAATTAAATTTAATTGGATAGGCCCGAGCACATTAGCCTTGATACCTTGGTTTGCACTCATACTTCAACACAATATAAAAATGAAATTTCATTTCCGTCCCTCTTGGCTAATAACGGCATTCATCCTTTTTGGCTGTTATAGCTATGCGATGGTTGCGATCATGTTTGAACGACCTAATTTTATTTACCAAAAATTAGCTGAAAAATATGTGGCCTGGGAGAATTTATCCCAAAAAATACGCTTTATCGCAGCCGATGTTGCAAAAAAGACTTATGAAACCCCGATGATTGTTCCTTTGGATCTTTATCAAATCAGTAGTGAGCTTTCTTTTTATCAGCAAAAAATTCTAGCGCACCAAAAGGATCAACCAGCCTATACGATTGTGGGCCGCCATATTTTGGGTGGCGAGAGCCTCATGTATCGTTATTGGTCGCCCATTGCCAAGTTAAAAAATCAATTTTTTATTGTAATTTCAAAGGACTTAAAAGATTTTGATGACTATCTCTTAAAAGAGCATATTACCGAAATATCCCCGCGGCAAATGCTCTGGGCTGAAAGTCTCCGTAAACATCTTCCTATCAAACCTTATTATTATCAGGTGGTACAATATAAAACCTCATAATTTTTTCCATACCAGGCGAGAATAAAAAAGATAATTTAAAAAAGAGCCGAGAACAATACCGCTGACCATCGTCATATTTTCTTGCAACAATCCTGCACCTAAGCAATGTAATCCAAGCGAAAGCCAGTAATTTTGCAGGCCTATCATAAACGCTGAATACCCCATGAATAACACGAATACTTTGAATTTTTGATAACGCTGGGTACGTCTATTTTCTTTAAAAGTAAAATGATTATTTAATGTAAAATTATTAATAATAGCGGCTATGGTTGCAAATTTTATAGCACTTAAGGGATTTAAATGGCTGCGTAGAGCATTATAGATAACACATTGCACAGCCACTCCCGAAAGCCCCACCATGCACATTTTTAAATACTTTTTAAGCTCGTTAAAACGCAAAGCAAAAAGGACGCCTAAAGAATCCATAATGCTATTGGCTGGCAGCTTACTTTGACCTTTTTCTCTATCAATGAATTCAATAGGGTACTCAATAATCCGTGCGTGATTTTTATAGAGTCGCCAAAAAAGTTCTAATTTATAGGCATAATGATTTGATAAAAACTTTTCCGGCAACGCCTTTTTCAACAAAGCACTGCGAGTAGCCCTAAACCCGCTGGTAAAATCTTTATATTTGGTTGTTAAGAAAAGTCGGGCAACATAATTTCCTAAAATCGATAATAATTTACGATGCCACCCCCAGGCTCTAGGAATACAGCCACCCGAGACATAACGACTACCCACAACCACATCATACGCTTCTAGTTGATTAAGTATCGGCCCAAGGTAGTGCGGCTGATGAGATAAATCCGCATCAAATTCAACCACAATATCAGCGGATAGCTCACTTAAAGCGTAATTCATTGCCTGCCAATAGGCTGAACCAAGCCCTGACTTCTTAGCTTCCGTCTTTAAATGCAAACGCGTATTGCAAGCTTGCAACGATTTGACGATGTCTTGAGTTTGATCAGCAGAGGCGCTATCAAACACTAAAATATGAATATCTTTGTGCTTAATTTGAGAACTATACTGAAAGAGTTTAGTAATCGTTTCTTCAATCACCAAGGCTTCATTATAGGTAGGAATTATAATAACAACTTTTTCAATTTTCATTACATGGCCAATCCCTGACGCATAATTCCTAAATTCTTAAGGTATTCTACTTAAAATTTTTAGAGATCAATAGCCCAAAATCCGGGGCCCAGGGCAAACGCATCTAAATTTTGCACACGAATAGGTGTGAATTACAATCAATTTATCCGAACCACGACCGTTTTATCTGAACCACGACCGTTTTATCTGAACCACGACCGTTTTATCTGAACCACGACCGTTTTATCTGAACCACGACCGTTTTATCTGAACCACGACCGTTAGGGAGTGGAGAAGTTAATGTTAGTTTCGCTGCTCATTAACATTAACTTCTCCACTCCCTAACGGTCGTGGTTCGGTAGGCGTAGGCCCTGATCCGGGGCCTGGCCCCGGATCCTACTTTTAAGAAGCCTCAACGGTACTAAAATGCTCTCCTCCTGGGTGTTGACCTCGACGTTTTTCTTTAATGTATTCTTCAAATCCGTCTACCCGAGCCAATAGTTCATTAGCTAAAGTCACTAAATACCCCGGTAGCTGTGGGAGCTTTGTCGTTAAACCTGTCCTCAGATCTTGTATAGCCTTGAACGACGGATCGGAACAAGGATCACCCATTTGGAATGTTTCTTGGAAAGTAGCTAACATATGAATTAATGAGGTTAACTCGCTTCTTGCTTTTGAAGAGCTAAATAGACGCATTGGGTTCTGTGGATTATTTAATCGCTCAAGATCGCCACCAACACGAGTGAACAACGCAGCTACCAAGGCTAAAAATTCTCGCTGATTATGTTGTTGCACGGCTTGGAAATTAGCCATAACCGTTGAATCTTTAGCCCAATGACGCAACACTAGATCATGCATTTTATTTAATGTGCTTAAATAACGACTTTCGCCTTTTCGATTCAAGAAAATAAAACGCTTTTTATCTTGCGCTGCATCACTCGTAATGGCTGCTAATTTAGCTTGTTGTATGGCATCCAAAAGCTGTTGATAACGAGTGGTAGTGGTAGCTCGTGTCGCTAATATTCCTTCGACCCCCCTTTGTAGTGCTTTCAGTTGCCCCACACGCTCACGTGATTTAAACCAAGATGCACTATATTGAGCCATCGTTGTCTTTAAATCCTTGCCTAAATCGGCTATCACATCCGCTTTGCCGTCGTATACATAAGGCCGCCCTATAAACAATAGCTCATCCGTCATCTTTAACAAGGTCCGCTCCTGAGCGACAGTTAAATCACGACCAGCCTTTGACTTTTTAGGCGCTTTTTCGCTAAGGACTGCTTCTGTAGACTGCACATAGGTTTCAAAGCCCAATCCTAATAATTTGTCATTCTTAACTACATCCCAATTATAAACCCCAAAACGAGTATCTTTTATAAACACACGTTGATATAGCATTTGCATCAAAATCGCACGTTTTTGTGGCGCCTGCTTAAAGGTCTCTTGAAGATTTATAAAAAGAGAACCTGCATTGCCATCTACTTTCTTTGCTTCCGTATAAAAAAGCTTCATCACACTCTGAACGGCAGGCCGAAGAGCGGGTGAAGTAGCGATAAGATAGTCTATTGAGTGAGTTGATAAAAGTGCGTCCGTGTGCTCTGGCATTTCAGTGAGCAATTTATTAATTAATATTAAATGTTCAAGCGGAAGGTGTTGGAATCGCATTAGAGCGGTTAATAATAAATCGAAGTCCACTGATGGATAAGCTTTATGGTAATCAGCAATTTTTAAAATGGCCTGCATCCAAAGCTTGCTCTCCTCAAGCGACTTAGTAGTAATAAAGTCAGCAAACGCTCTTAAAGCCGACGGATAGCCTGCAAAAAGCTCAGCATGAGCCTTCGCCGTAATCATGACAAAATCAAATTTTTCATCAGGTAGCGCTGCTACTCGTTCAGCAGTAATAACTCCTAAAAAGTTCGAAGCCTTACGGGTATCCTTCGTTTGCTCTGTTATATGCAATAATAAGTTTCGCAATTTTAAAAGGCGATCGTGATTAATACTGGGGTTTATTACATAGCTTTGAAAAGGTCTTAATAAATTGTTGTTGTACAGTTCAAATCCAGAATGGGCAGCCGCTCCCTGAGAAAGGGCGGTTATTTGTAATAAAATTTCATTCCATAGTGTTACACGAGACTCTAGTCTTTCATTATCTGGGCAATCGCTTATAAAGCGAACCAATTCTTGCAATACACGAGGATCGCGCATGTATAGGTCTTGGTGCTTCGTTAACAAGCTCATTAATAAATCGAATTTATTGTTTAATGCGCCATTGAATATAGGATCAAGCATTCTTAGCTTGTCTGGAATGCTAGTAACAGCAATCCCCTCTTTCACCCACGTAAATACCAAATCTTGGATTTGTCGAACACGAGCAAAAGATAAGGCCGCATTCACTACATAAGTTCTCAAAGGATCTAACAAATTAGCCTTGCATTCTGCAAACGACCCAGACGAAGCATCTATATGAGTCATCGTTTTTACTAAAATATCGCTCCATAGCTTAATCCTAAGCTCTGGCTCCCCAGTAGTACCATCTCCAGGACGAGTAATCGTAACCAATTCTTGCAATACCGCATTATGGCGAACATATAGGTCTTGATGCCCCTTTATCAAGCTCGTTAATAAATTGAGCTGGTCATCTGTGCCTGCTGTTAACATAGGGTCAAGTATTCTTATGATACCCGGAATGCTAGCAAGAGGAACGCCCCATCCAACCCATTCAAATATTAAATGGTCAATTTGTTGAACACGAGGCACGTTCAACCACAGATTCGCTACATAGGCTCTAAAAGGCTCTGATAAATTGACCCGAGCTTCTGCAAACGTCAGCGGAGGAGTTACCTTTTCCGTATAAGCAATCACTTTCAATAACATCTCATTCCAGGCGCGAATCCTAGCTTCTAATGTTCCATTTTCTACTAGGTTCCCTATAAACCCAGCCAAATCAGTTAATGCTTGAGGGTAGCGGGCAAAAACCGCCAAGTTTGTCGTCACGAGCTCCATCATCAAGTTAAATTTACGATCTGGCAAGGAAGATACAAACTGAGCACTAAATACTCCCTTAAAGTGATCGATAGTATGGGCTAAAGCTCCATCCCTACTTATTTTTAAGAAAAGTGCGCTTAATTGATCGACACGAGCAGCCGTTATTCCATCATGAACTGCCAACACCCTTAACGGTGAATGCAAAGACCTATGTTCGATTAAATGAGTGTCAATAAATTGTACCATTAAGTTAAATTTATCATCGGGCAAGGCTCTGAGGGGATTTAGATCCTCCATTAAAGCCATTATGAAAGGTTCACCAATCCCTTCTTGGCTAACCGCTTTTAATAAAATAGCAGTTAACCTATCAGAGCGGGCTTTTGTTAAAGCTTGATCAACTACGAAGGTTAAAATGAGCGGTAATAGATATCGGTTTTTTAGAATTGTATCTAAATTGGTTTCTATAAGCGTTATTAATCCACCGAACTTGTCTTGAACATGAACTAACCCAGCCATATTCGTTGAGAATATCGGTCTTAAATATCTAACTCCACCCGAAACAGTACCTTCTTGACTATGCACTGACGATAACAGTCTAACCAATGCTCCCAAATGATCCAACGCGAGTGGTGGGCGAGCTGTACGAGATGCAGACATAAGAGATGGGAGGACATCCCGATCACTTAAAATGAGATCCAAATTGTCTTCTATAATTTTTACGAATTGCGCAAACTCTGGTTCGTTCAGCCCAGGGGCGCTACTAAGAGCTCTTTTTAAATAATCAATACTATCTGCATCTTTTTGTGCCGCGGTTAATAATAAAGCACCTGTTAACTCTATACGCCGCGCAACTACCGTAAAATCACGGGATTCCATTATAATAGTTAGCACCTTCGGATAAGTCTTTAACCGACCATCTCTTAATAGAGCTAGATTTAATAGGGCTTCATATTGCTCGCCTCTTAAACCGATTAATGTTGTTTCTACCCGCGATTTTTCAGGCTCTTCCAAGCCATTAATTACCTCATAAATAGCATTCAAACCATCCATCAATCCCTTAAAACGCTTGATTTTATCGCTCTTTTTTACTCGTCCGGCACCGCTGGTATCCCAACCACTCCAGAGCGCCGCCAATTTTTCATGATGCTTTGCTTGAATAGCAGGCTCTACGGATAAAGTAATTTTTAAACATTGGAACCACGCCTTACCCTCAGCTTTAAGGCTCCATTTAATACTGTCAATGTGCGATAAATCAAACGGGCTCTCGGCAAAGGTTTGCCACAACGCTAATAACTCTTTTTGATAAGCCCCCTTTCCACCTTTAGACCACCAAGCATGGGTCTGATTCACTAATTTAACAAACGTGTCCCAATTCTTACCTTCTTCAAAACGCATCATGACGGAGCAAAAATGATCTAAAAATAATGCCGCTTCATCCTTAGATAACGCTTTTGCCCATAACTCCCATTTGCCTAGCATACGGATGCGATGTTCAGGCGCACGTTCAATGGCACGTCCTATATGAGCGGTTAGGTTGGCTAATCCATCTAAATCAGTACTATGGTGATAGGCCAGCCTAGAAAGGCTTCTGAAATGTCTTAAAGATAATGGAGGTGCATACTTTAAGGTAGTAGCAAGCTCTGCTGGAGGCATTTCAGCGGATAAGATATCGAATTCTTTCAGATACTCTGAGGCCCAGTCATGACTTTGTTTGTCAGAAAAACGCCCCAAGTAAGCCAATAGAGGCATAATTTGCTCAATACGCTGTGTAGCCGTTGTCATACGGGGAGCGCATAAATGCTTAATCACTTGCTCACGCGTTTCATTGGACAATTTCGCTGTTACTGCCATAAAGGCCGTTTTTAATTCCCCACTCACTGCTGTTAAAAGTGTGTCTGGCGTAAATCGACTCACCGCACTTGTATGCAAGGCGGTCCACGCGTCAGAGGGAGTAATATTACCTACGGCCATCAACAGATCGTCGATAAAAGGCGTGACTGAGCTGTAAGCGGCCATTCGCTCAGAAAATAAGCACAGCTCACTCTCATTAGTGACTAATCGCTCTATTAACTCCGGCACTTGTCCCACCCGCGCATCACTAGTCAAATCGGCAAAGCTCGCCAGGGTATTGCATATCGATGAAACAATATTTTGAATAGCATCATTTTGTACTGGTGCTCTTGATGGAATAAAGTGAACATCACATGTGCCTACGGTAGGTGGCTCAAAATCGGCCATAATTACCCCTGCCACCTCTCGTCTATATTGTTCTGCAAACTCTCTCGCGATAGCTTGAACGGCTGTTAATGTAGCCGTTATTTTCTCACTGACATTAAGCCGCTTTCCTGAAATTTCAATCCGTTGCTTATCAATCGCCTCTAACGTACTACTAAACCGAAGAACAAAATCATCACGTTGCGTAGGATCTGTAATCTTACCTAAGTACTGCATACCCCAAGAGGAATATTTAGCAACAATTTGACGGTGAGTCTGTTTTAAATGATTTTGTAAATTAAATTTGTATTCTCGCAATAAAAGAATGCGCTCGAATCGGCCCTTATGATCGGTTACCGACATAAGACTATCTAAATTAGACACTACTCCCATTGCAGCTAGCTCTCTGCTAATGCTTGCTTCTTCTCGTGTTATTTCATCCGTGATATAAAATTGAAAAACAGCTCCCTCCTCACCATTTCGTGCGGTACGCCCACCTTTTTGTAATTTATCGTTGGTATCGGTAACATCGGTTAAAAATACAGCATCCACTTCGACGTTATCCCCTCGACCAAAGCCTGAAGCAATAAGGCAAATCCCCTTTTGCTTTTTGCCACCTACCCATGCTTCTTGCTTGCGTTTCTCAGCGAGAACATCGGCTGCTGAGCGCTCATCATCGTTGGTATAAAACATGAGGGCTTTATAGTCCTCTCGAGTTAATACCGCTTCCTCATCAGGTGGTAGGGCAGATAATCTGGCTATTTCCGCCATTAATGTTACCCTTTGAGCATCACGAGAAGAAAGCTTACTGCATTGCTCTTCTAACGCTAGAATAGTTTTATCATTATCACTGAGTAGATCGTACAGTGCCGCCTTCACTTCTCTTACTTGTGCGTCATTCTTGCATGAGAAAAGAATGGATTGTTTGCTCGCTAAACAAGCGCGTAATTGTTTAGCAATCGCTTCTATTCTTTTCTTTTGATTTGCAAAAAATACGGGATCCTGCCAAGCACGCAAATCACGCTGATTCGTAGGTACATGCAGGACTTTCGTTTTATGATCGGTAGCTAATATCCTAGCTTGAGAGGAAGAAACGGTACCTGTAAACCCTTCCCATGTACCCCATAATTCTCTCATGCGTTGATCGGCTACTTGCGAGCTCACAATGACACTTTCAGGGTGAACATAATAATTTTGCTTCTCCCCCGCATCCTTCGCTTTCGTATTTAACCGCACGGCTAATAACTGATGAACCCCCTTACTAAAGGTAGAGCCTATCATGCGTTGGTTATCGCCTGATAAAGGAATAACCGATTGCATCGGGTACGATTGTTCGCCAATACGAATATCTTCCATTTTCACGGTGTAATGGACATCGGGTTCCAAAGAGGCTGCTTCTGCCGCTGATCGTAACCATTGAACCAATTTTAATTTATCCGCAAGGATAGGTCTTAATACTCGATACCGCTCCTCATTGTCTTTTGCAGCCTGCTGTAAAGTTTGGGCAAAGTCAAGCAAAAGCGCTTTTGTAATCTTTCCGTCTGTAAAAGCTCGTTTATGGCTATCATAAAACCGATTAACCTCTTGATAGAACCACATCATCTGCTTCGGTGTAGAGCCTGCTGATAAGGCATAATTGTACTCTGTCTTACAGCCTTCATCCGCCCACATGTAATCAAATTCGTCATATAAAGCAACGCGCTCTTTAAGCTTCATCCTAATTGGCTGGCCTTTATGGCTATGTTCGTCAACGAAGAGCGAAAAATCACCCATGGTGGTATAGCAAATTTGACTCTCTTCATACTCTCTTTTTGAAGATTTAGGATGAATATACTCTGTTTTAAGACCTAAATAGTCAAAAAAGGCTGCATAATCGGATAAATCACGTTCTGCTAAGGTTCGTTTCGCTGTACATACATCGACTTTCATCCCACAGCCTGCGTGTCTTGCTGCGCGCATGGCAACAAAGTGACTCTTACCTTCTCCTGTGGCCAATTGTAAAATGCGTGTGGGAGCGGTGACACAAACATCATTAGCAATTAATGCAAATTGTTGTGCTAAATGAGGGTATTTGCGTGTTGTTCGGCCTAGGACCTCAAACAATACCGCCCAAATCTGCGCACGTAACCCATCATCTTGAGGATGCGCTACCGAGTCTTGCGATAACCGCTTAAAGGCCTCACTTAATTCCGCTTGACTCATATCGGCAATGGATTTATCACTTCCTTTAACTTTCTCTTCCCCACTTTGTAAGTGTTTTAGATAAGAAAATACAAGGGTTAAACGAGTCGCATCGGCTGGGGCAAGGGAGCGTCTTCCCTCTCCTCCTGTAATTTGAGTTTCGTTGATCATCCGTCTTAAATCAGCTTCTCGCGTTAACGCCAATTTACCATAATCAGAACGGGGTTCTGGGAATGGCTTGTGCAGGAATTCTTCAAGACAAGCACTAAATGCAGGAGCTGTATCACTAGCCGTTGATTTTTTATAAAGACGCAGAATATCATCTGCCGTAGGTGAAGGTTCCTGTGGGTAACAAGAAGCCAACAATTGTAAATCGCTAAGATCCATATCCTTTATACGCGCTATTAATTTAGAGGCTTTTCTCGCTAGCTGCGCTTTATGCTCTTCTTCTGTTTTTAACCCTTTATTTAAAGTACTCCATCCTACAATATGTAAAATAAGCGCTCGCCTTTTCTCGAGACTGATGCTTTTAATTTCCCCAAATAGCTTGAGCTCTTGCTGGTTTGTCATTCCTTTTAACCAAAGCTCGGCCGTTTGTGTCCAATGTTTTTTGGTGTGTGGATGTGCTATTGGATGCTTTAATAGCCAACGGCATTCGGTAAATGCAGCGGTTAATTCGTCAAACGTGGTACATTTCACCAGTCGATTTAAAACATGCTCCCTTCCTACGTCATACTCTTTTGCTCCTAATGCTTCTATTATTTGCGGGGTCAATCCAATCGCTTTTTTCCAATGAAATTCTCTAAGCGCAAGCTGTGCTAATAACGCTTGTTGCTCTGCTTTAAATGCCGTATTTTTAATAATGGCCTGAAGATGTGTTTTTAATAACGCAGGAAACGCTGTTATTACCCCTTCAATAGGTTTAGGGGCTATCATTTCTTCGGTCAAGATAGCTTTAAGCAGAGGAATAGGGAAGGAAAGCGATTCACCCTCTGGCTGAAGCGCGCGCAATAATTCATAAAAATAATTCGCACTCCAATATTTATGCTCAGCTACCTCTTCTAATAACGATAGTAAAGGCTCGATCTCGTTGATATACGTTCGATTAAGTTGCAAATTATTTAAAAGACGAACCATGGGGCCTAATGCATCTTCAGCATCTTGGGTACGCAACATCACAATATGTGCCTTCATGAATTTCCATAAGCGATCTTCATGATCCACAAAAAAGCGCATGCCTTCTGGTTTATCCGTATCGGTAAGATTTCGGAAATCACCGGTTGTGGAATATTTAAAGACAATGCCTTGATCCGTTAACGACTTCATGAAAGCGATGCGAATCTCTGCAGTCATACGAGGCCTTGACTTCATTGTCTCAATACAAGTTAAGAAAGCTTGCCAATTGGCGGGACTAGAGAGTGCTGCTAAATGATTGCCCGCATGGTCAAAATCAACCGACAATAATTGTTCGATTAATAAACGTAATTCGAATTGCACCACAGGCGGGATGTCTTTTATGGCGGTATAAAATAGCCCTGATCGGTCCCTTTCATTAACCCCAAACAGAGCTGCCAGCTTATATCCCTCACAAGATAACTGATCAGTAGCTGACCCTCGTTCTAATAATAAAAGTAAATGTTCTGCATCAGCTACCCGATTCATTCGAGCTAAGAGGCTAAGCGCTTCAAGCACTGTTCCTTGAGGATATTTAATAAAGAGAGCACTCATCCGAGGCATAGTAAGCCGAGGAAGTAATACTTCCATAGCGGGTAAATAAATAGTTAACGCTTCTACGCCTGCGTTATAAATGGCATGGTGAATATGCTTGGCTATTAATGAGCGAAACTCAGGACTAAGCGCTCTAATTTGAGCTAGCGTCTCTGATACCTTTCCTGGGTATTGTGTGTGCAAAAGCCACATTAATGCATCTTTGGAAGCATCATCATTGGCTAGATTGCCCATTAAAAAATGATAAGCTTCCTGATCCAATTGTTTTTGCGAAGCTAACGTGCGCTGTATCTTTAACGAAGATTCCGCTGCTGTCCAATGATATAATGCTTGTAAATCCGGCGCATAGGTGGGTGTACCGGCATAGAAATCAGATAAATGTAATGCTGGGGTGACGTATTTAAATCGCTCGTATTTGACCGCATAGTGGATACCACCATGCGTTCTATCCATAAGACGGAAATTGGATAAAAACTCGCGCCGCAAGCTTTCATCGGCGATATGCCGTAAGCTTTCTAAAAGCCTATCCATGTAAACCAACATGTTCTCGGCAGCTGCTCTTCCCCCGAAGTTAATGTCATCAAATTCGCCACCCTTGAGGTCAAGGCCTAGTAATTCGAGTTCTTTTAGAAAATAAGCATACCCTTCCCAAAGTCTTTCAATAGGATCCCAACCCGCATGCTTCGGATCGCCCCCTACCACCGTTGACATATGAAGCTTGATAATAGCTTGCCATGCGGAAAGCGCCCCTTTCGCAGCAGTGGGTTTAAGCTTCTCAATCATAGCATCCATGGCCGTGAAGAACTTTTCATTGATGAAGCAGCTATGATTTGCGCTTAATTGCAAGACATTCGTACAAAATACACCAAAAAATTCATCGCCTAACCCTAGTTGAATTTGACGTAATTTGGTAAGGAACATACCTAAACCTTTATCCCCATACCGATGATAAACTTGCCCTAAGGCGCGTAAGAAATTCATATCGGCGGGTAGGTTGCTCGCACACCAGGTTTGTAAATCGCCGGGAAGATTGCGTAGCAATAGCTGCCGTATAGCTGTCGCGGTTAATTGTAACTCAGTGGCATCTTTCGCTAAAAACGCATCAAACCCTGCCATTCCATAGCAATCCCATACTTGTAAAAATGCAGGCCAATGTTGTATAAACTTGTCACTTTGGGCTTTAAGGCGCACGGTTAATCCCGGATTGGCTCGACAAAATGCCTCAATATCGCTGGTATAATCTTTGGCAGGCTGAAGATGCGCAAAAAGGCATATCGCTTGCCAACCATCGGCATCAAGTGTATGAGCTGCTAAATATTTTTCCAAATTAAATTGACGGAAGCTTCCATCCCAAGCACTAGCCTCAGGAACCTTAACATCGAAATTTAAGGTCAATGGATTAGGCGTATGATTGACATAATCCCATTCCGGCTTATAGCATAAAATAAGATCCCCATCTTTCGATGGTTGCGTATAAAACCCTTTGGGTAAATTGTCAGGATTTAAACCCGATGATAAGAAACGATAATTGCGCAACAGCATTTTGGCTGCATCAAGCGTCATACTACGAATGGCTTTTCTAGCCGGTACAAGAGGATTCGCACTGATCCATGTATGAAAAAAGCCCTTTAGAGCTGATTCCCCGGTGCTGAGTAGCGGCAAATATCGAGGGTCCACATTCGTAAACGCAGTGTCCCCTGTTTTCTCTTGTTCTTGTCGCCATAGCGTCGCAAGATAATCGCCTAATAGCCTATCAATACTGTTGTAATCAACAAGCGGCCCAACCAACGCTTCTTCTCGATGCTCATGAACTCGTTGCTGCTCTTGCTGGCTTTGGCGATTTTGTTGAATCTGCTGTTGCTGTTGAAATTGAAGCTCCGTACTGCCGCCATTGGACAACGGCCAAGATGTACCATCAGGAATATCTCTTGCTAGTGCCTCAAGCTCTGTTTGACCTAAAGCTGCCCCAAGGCCTCCTGGCCCCGCGGTGGCAGTGGCTAAAGCACCTGCACCAGCGCCCGCTGCTAAAGCTCCCGCTCCTGCTGCAGTAGCTCCGGTCCCCACGCCTGCTGCTCCAGGCGTTGCGGTGGCTGGAGCACCGGCACCGGCGCCCGCTGCTGCAGCTCCCGCTCCTACTCCAGGCGTTACGGTGGAAGTGTCTATACGAAAATTACTGCGATCCGTTATGGTTTGTAAGGTTGTCTTAGCCATTAGCCCATGGCGATTTCTTAAAATTACATCATTTAGTAACGTGTATACCGATCTTAAAGCGCAGTAGGTGTCTGAGGTATTAGACTTGTCTTCAAGCTCTGGAATAACAATTAAACCTATCCATTTTTCAGCAAGGGCTTTTCTGATCAATGCCTGCAAGAATCCTTGGGATAAATGCTGTTGAGCTTTGAGAAAATCGGTTAAAACAATCTGTTCAAAACGCTCAAGATGGTTGATTTCTGACAGCAAATTAATAAAAAGATCATCAGTGGCAGGGTTTGCCTGATAAGAAAGACCCAATTCGCTAAAGGGGAAATAAGCGCCAGGCGCTTTTAAATGAGAAAGTAATTTTGCTAAATAAGGCCCTAATTCGCTTGGCTGACAAGCAGCGTAAAAAGGAAGCTTTTTATCGCCAAATAGTTTAGAAAAGTACTCGACTTGAGTCTTATCGCTTAAAACGGTTAAGACGGCATCCAGCCCTGTTAAACCCATTTCTAGCACACAACGCTTGAATAATTCATGCTGACTTCGTTGCGCTAAAATATCTGGCGTTTCATTTAAATGCCGCAACCAATATTTTGCTGCTTGCCGCCAGAAATCATCCGCCATGGGAGGAAGGTAGTCTTTGTAAGCTAACCAACGATTACGGGCAAATATGGGTTTTAATCGCTCATGGACGGCTTGAAGCGAAGGATTGCCCGTTGTGTTAACTAATTCCGTAACATGCGCATTGGTTTCCATGAATTTTATAATAAGCGCCTGCTCGTCTGGGCTTAAAGCAAATGCGTGAGGCAATGTGATGGTCAATTTTTGTTTTTTGGCTCTGCCCCGAAAAATGGATAAAACAGCTGCAGTAGCTAAATCTACGGGGGAAGGAAATGAAGTATTTTTATCTCTCTTTATATTATCAAACCAGGCTGGTGCTACTTGATATTTGCCGCAATTTTCTCCGTATCGATATCTCACCAGCGCAATATCGGGGGCATCAGGGATGGTTAAATTAACTTCGTTATCCGCTTCGCGGAAATACCCTGCATCTTGTAAAGCCGCATCTAATACTAAAACAAAACTGCGGGCATTAAATGCTATTTGGGCGTCTACTGCCGCTGGACTCTTATTTACTTCCTCCAATCCCTTACATAAATCATTGGCTGCAAATTCGCTCACTCCTAACTTACCTAAAATAGTAGCGCGAGCTAATTGATAGATAGAAATAGGTGAGCTCTTTGTTCTAAGTACTTTATAAGCCTCACTAAAAAGACCGTTATTTTCGTCTGAAGGTTTGGCCAAATCACAAGATGCCATAATGTAAACAAATTCTTCTACTAACGCATAAAAATCAGACGCTGTAGTTAATGCGCATACTCTTTTAACATTATCATTGGCCCATGCAAGCGCGGTATAACCTGTCGAAATAGAAAAAGCAGCCCTACCGCCAACATAGGCTGCAGCAGGCAGGCTTCTATTGATCGATCTCTCTAAAGCCCTTTTTTCAGTTTCAAGAAGCGGGGTTTCACAATAGATCTTTGGTCCATCAAGGTTACTTAGGTCGACAACGCCCCATTTAGGCATTTTCGTAGGATCTTCTGTAAAATTAACAAAAAAAACGTCACGTCTGCCTGCTTTTTCTGGTGTACTTCTAAATAATGAACCAAAATTGCCAATATGGGCGACCTTATAGTGAGCTTGGCCCAATGAGCTTGTTGTCATCCACGATGCTGCTCGGCGCATATCAATGTAAGTCAACGGCTCTGCTGTTGATAGTGAACCTGTCATAAATTTTTCTAAATAGCCCAGTTGTTTTGGGGGCTTCACTTCGCTAGGAAGTGTTGTGCCAACTGCCTTGGCTGCCGTAGTAGCGGTGGGAGTAGTACCCCAGGGTAAAAATGTGCTAGCTACCGATGCCGCGAAGGCCCCAGCACCTGCACCATGTGTAGCACCAACCCCAGCAGGAGCCCCACCCATGCCAGCCCAGGCGCCACCCGCAGCACCACCTGCACCAGCCACTGGGGCACGCGGCTTACTGAAAGGAACAAAAACATGGGATTTTAAAAAAAGACTCTCGATGCCTGATTTTTGCAAAGCGTTCGATAACGCAGTAATGATTTCGTCTTCTGTATAGCAATTGAGCGCGTTTATTATCCATTGATAAAATAAGTCAAGGTATTGCCCCTTTGTAGAAGCCCCTGCCCCTGCTCCTCCTGCCGCTAAGGATTTATTAAGCGACTCTAATACCTCTAAGTCAAATAAATCGCTGAAATTACTTTCAATGACTTTGGCAACTAGTTCAAAATTAAGATTACCTGCATTGAACTGTGCATTTAAACTTGGGTATTTTTCTGCATATAACATAGTAGGACCTTGGTTAAAGGAAATAAAAAATTAGTTAAACCTCGTCGATTTTGTTACCATCAATGCTTCTCTCGACACAGTAAGCATTATGCCCACAACTAAAGCCATACTATCCGTCAGCCAATTAAATCAGCAAATTCGCTCTTGGCTTGAACACGAGATAGGCGCCGTCAGCGTAGAGGGGGAAGTATCTAACTTAAGTAAACCAACTTCAGGGCATTTGTATTTCACCTTGAAGGATGCTTCCGCACAAATACGTTGCGTTTGCTTTCGCAATCGTCATGTTAGTTCGTATTATAGCAGGATACAAAATGGACAACAAGTTCTAATAAATGGCAAATTAAGTCTTTATGAAGCAAGAGGGGATTATCAGCTTATCGTTGAGCATATGGAGGAAGCCGGTGAAGGCAATCTTTATCGCCAGTTTGAATTGCTCAAAGAAAAACTAAGCGCTTTGGGGCTTTTTGAAGCTTCGCGTAAAAAACCACTGCCTAAATTCCCCTACACGATTGGTGTGGTGACTTCAGCGACCGGCGCTGCTTTGCGGGATGTTTTGAGTACCCTGAAACGCCGTTTTCCTATTGCCGAAGTGCTTGTTTTGGGTTGTGAAGTGCAAGGGAAAAATGCCGCTTTGCAGCTGATTCAAGCCATTGAAAAAGCCAATAAAGACCAGCGCTCTGACGTGCTTATTTTAGCACGGGGTGGTGGTAGCATTGAAGATTTATGGGCCTTTAATGATGAGCAATTAGCTTATGCCATTGTAAAAAGCACTATCCCGATTGTCTCTGGCGTGGGCCATGAAACGGATTTCACCATCGCTGATTTTGTAGCTGATTTGCGGGCCGCCACACCGACCGCAGCGGCGGAAGCGGCTACCCCTAATATGCTTGATTTGATAGCGACTCTGCAAACTTTAGAAACAAGGCTTCTCACCGCCATTGCCCGCTTCATGCAACACTGCGAAATGATTCTTCATCATGAAATCCAAAAGATAACCTCCCCTAAGCGATTAGTGAATGCTCACTGGCAATCACTGGATTATTTAAAAGGACATTTAGAGCGCTCAGTACAAAAGAGGCTGACTCAGAATCAACATCTTGTTCATGTATTATATTCCCGTTTGCATGCAAAAAATCCTCTACTTTTATTAAGACAAGAGAAAATACAACTACAACAGATGGAAGCGAGCTTAATCAAACACATCACGATTACACTTCAACACTTAAAACAACGTTTCACCAATCAATTAGCCACGTTGCACGCGGTAAGTCCTCTTGCGACGTTAGAAAGAGGTTATGCTATTGCCACTATGAAAGGAAAGGTTATATTAAACAGCGAGGATGTGCGGAAAGGTGATGTTATTGAGGTGCGGTTGGCTAAGGGGCAGATAAAGACTGAGGTTTTGGAGTAGGAGGTTAAATGTCAGAAGGTGGTGTCCGCTAAAACGCGGTAAGATTAAACGCATCTAAATTTTGTACACGAATAGGTGTGAATTACAATTAATTTATCCGAACCACGACCGTTTTATCTGAACCACGACCGTTAGGGAGTGGAGAAGTTAATGTTAACGAGCAGCGAAACTAACATTAACTTCTCCACTCCCTAACGGTCGTGGTTCGGTAGGTGGTTTGGTAGGTGGTTCTGATAAATTGCGACTATTTGGGGGATTTACGATGCGTTTACCGTGCAATGATATTGGAGAAGGGATGTTATACTCCAATACCTTTCTCTACCGATGACATATTATAAAACCTTATGTACCACTCAACAAAGTGCCCCACCCCTTCTTCAATGGTTGTTTTAGGGCGATAACCTAACTGCTGTTCTAAAAGGGTGGTGTCGGCATGGGTCGATACTACATCACCTTCTTGTAGGGGTAGAAATTCTTTAATCGCCTCTTTTCCCGTGGCTTGTTCTATAGCTTGAATATAATCCAATAAATTCACCGGACGCCCGCATCCTATATTATAAATACAATAAGGTGCTAAGCTACTTGCTGCTTCAGGATAGTCGCTAGACCAATTTGGATTAGGCGTGGCTGGTTTATCAATGGCGAGCGATATCCCCTCCACTATATCATCGATATAGGTAAAATCGCGCTGCATGTTTCCATGGTTGTAAACTTTAATAGGAACCCCTGCCAAAATATCGCGAGTAAATGAGAAAAAGGCCATGTCAGGACGGCCCCAGGGCCCGTACACGGTAAAGAAACGTAGACCTGTGGTGGGTAATTGATATAAATGGGAGTAAGCGTGGGCTATCAATTCATTCGCTTTTTTAGTCGCGGCATACATGGCTAAGGGGTGATTGGTTGCATCATTTTCTTTATACGGCTGAGCGGTATTTGCGCCATAAACCGAGCTGCTTGAGGCATAAACTAAATGCTCCACTTGATGATGCCGGCAGGCCTCTAAAATGGTAGTCAATCCTACAATATTAGATTGCACATACGCATGAGGATTTTTTAAAGAATACCTTACCCCCGCCTGTGCAGCTAAATTAACCACACGCTCTGGTCGATGCTTATTAAATACATCATTGATTAACAAAGCGTCAGCAATATCGCCTTGATAAAAAATAAAATTGGCATATTTTTTTAATTGCAGAAGACGAGCTTCTTTTAAGTGAACATCATAATAATCATTTAAATTATCGATACCAATAACACTATCGCCTTGTTCCAATCGATATTTGGCCAAATGATACCCAATAAAACCGGCACTGCCAGTCACTAACAAGCGCATTTTTAATCCAATTGTTCCTTTTGGGTAAACACACCCTAGGAATATTAATAAATATCGCAGTATACTCCTTATGATCCTACCTATGCAAAAATAGGTTTTAAGCTTTCAAAAGGTATATACCAAATGACACCTATACAAACTATTATTGAAAAAAATTTCGAAGAGCGGCAAACATTAACGCCAGCTAGCGCCCCTATCGAATTAAAAGCAGCACTTGAAGAAATTATGTTCAGCTTAGATAACGGCGAACTGCGTGTGGCTGAAAAAAAGGGGTCGGACTGGGTTGTCCATCAGTGGCTTAAAAAAGCCATTTTACTTTCTTTTAAAGTCTACCCTAATCAAGTCGTGGAAGGAGGGTTTTGCCAATTTTACGATAAATTGCCCTTAAAATTTACTGATTTACCTTCCACCGCCTTTGCTCAAATGGGTGTGCGTGTGGTACCGCAGGCCATCGCGCGCCGTGGGGCTTTTATAGGCAAAAATACCGTACTTATGCCTTCTTATGTCAACACTGGAGCCTATATCGATGAAGGTGTAATGGTTGATACTTGGGCTACAGTGGGTTCATGCGCGCAAATCGGCAAAAATGTCCACCTCTCTGGTGGTGTAGGCATCGGCGGTGTCTTAGAGCCCTTGCAAGCCAACCCCACTATTATTGAAGACAATTGCTTTATCGGGGCACGCTCTGAAGTCGTCGAAGGGGTTATCGTCGAGCGAGACTCAGTCCTTTCTATGGGGGTTTTCTTAGGACAAAGTACTAAAATTTATAACCGCTTAACCGGTGAAATTACTTATGGACGTATTCCTAAAGGCTCTGTTGTCGTAGCAGGGAGCTTACCGAGTGAAGATAAAAGTCATAGTCTTTATTGTGCCGTCATTGTCAAACAAGTGGATGAAAAAACCCGGGCCAAAGTGAGTATTAATGAGCTATTAAGAGACAGCCATCATGAATCTCGTTAAAGACTTATTAGCTACATTAATCAGCTTTAAATCCATTACCCCCCATGATGCTGGCTGCCAAGATTTTATGATCGATTTTTTACAAAAACTTAAGTTTGATTGTCAGCGCTTTGATAATCCCCCAGTCTCTAATTTTTTTGCTCGCTTTGGCGATCAAAAGCCGCTATTCGTTTTTGCAGGCCATACCGATGTAGTCCCCATAGGTGACGAATCAAAATGGGATACTAAGCCCTTTGAGCTTCAAGAGCGTAATGGCATGTTATACGGCCGCGGTGTTGCCGATATGAAAGGAAGCCTTGCGTGTATGCTATTAGCAGCAGCTCGCTTTATTAAAGCATCGCCGCACTTTAAGGGAAGCCTTGGTTTTCTAATAACCAGCGGTGAAGAAGGCGACGAATTTCATTTAGGCACACCGTATGTCATGGAGCAATTACATCGTCAAGGCATTAAACCCGATTTCTGCGTTGTAGGAGAGCCTTCTAGCCATGAAAAAGTAGGCGATGTCATTAAAATTGGACGGCGAGGTTCGCTCACGGCAAAACTAGACTTGCACGGAAAGCAAGGGCATGTTGCTTACCCTCATCTCGCTGAAAATCCTATTCATCAATTATCCCCTGCCCTTTTTGAGCTCGTATCGAAAGAATGGGATAAAGGCAATGACCACTTTCCCCCTACATCGATGCAAGTTACTTCCATAAAGGCGGGCGGGCAAGCTAGTAATATCATTCCTGGGGAGCTTCAATTACAACTCAATTTCAGATATTCCACCGAGCAATCAGATGCCATGCTAAAGCAGGCAGTGGATGACTGCTTTAATCGCCACCAGCTAAAACCCGTCATCCACTGGCGATTAAATGGAGAACCCTTTTTAACCGCCAAAGGGCAATTATTGGATCAGTGTATTACCGCCATCCAAAAGCATACCGGTCAAAAACCCGAATTATCCACCAGCGGCGGCACTTCTGACGGTCGCTTTATTGCCCCTTACGGGGTTGAAGTACTGGAATTAGGTCCTGTGAACGCGACTATTCACCAGGTCAATGAGTGCGTCTCTTTAGATGATTTGAATGTATTAACGGATATTTATTACACATTATGCGAGCGGTTATGTACATAGGGGTCAGGTCTATTTTATTAGTTATTAAATTAATAGAATAGACCTGACTCTATGTAATCGCCGAAAGCGTAGCACCTTGCGGGGCTTCTTCCAATGCAGCTTTTTCATCAACCACTTTGACTACACACGAATCAGACCATACATTCAATGCCGTCTCCACCATATCGATGAGACTATAAAAAGGTAAAATAATCCCCATTAGGGTGATAGGCACATTCATACTGGCTAATAAACTGGCGCTTAAGAAAAAGCACCCCATCGGCACCCCGGCATTCCCAATGGCTGCTACGGTAGCGACAATAACCCAAAGCGCCATCGACATCAGCGACACTTCTATACCATGATTTTGCATCAGATAAATCACGGTAGTAAAAATAAAGGCCGCACAACCATTCATATTGATACTAGTACATAACGGCAATACGAAACGGCTAATTTCAGGCTTTACCTTTAGATTTTTTTCTACGGTATCCATGGTCACTGGCAACGTACCTACAGAGGATTTCGAGAAAAACGCCAAAGACAATGCCGGCAACATCCCTCTCATTGCTGTAAAGGGCTTGATACCGTGAGAACGAAGCCAAAGAGGTAAAATAACAAAGCCTTGAATCAAGTTAGCTAAGATAATAATTAATAAATATTCTCCAACACCTTTAATGGCCGCACCATCACGCAATTGCACCACAGTACTGGTTATAAATCCAAATAATCCCAACGGGATAATGGCAATCACCCAATGCGTAATCACCATAAATAAACCATGAGCCCCTCTAAAAAATTGGGTAATCGTTTGACGCGCATCCGTATCTTTAATAAACCGAATGGCGATACCTATCGTAATCCCCATGAATAAGACACTAATCACTTGGTGCTCTAAAAAAGGTGAAAAAATCGTGGTGGGAATAAGATGAGCGATATATTGTAGATAACTCGTTTGTTCCGTCGGCAACTTAGGAGTAGATGAAACCACCACATCCACCATACTCGGATGGATAATGATATAAAGTAAGCAACTAATACCCGCCGCTACCAATGTAGTGCCTAAGGTATAACACATCGTTCGCCGCCAAACACTTTTCATTGCACCGTCAGAACGATAGTTGGATAAGGTCACAATAATCGATAAGGCGATGATCGGTAAACTAATGCACTTAAAAATTCGAATAAAGACATCCGAGACAAATAACCCTGCTGTTTTTAAAACAGCAATATCGGACATACCGCTAAAAAGACCAAGCATTATCATGATGGTATATAAAACAGGGGTTCTAAATAAAATAAAACGTTTGTTTTTAGCTTGCTGTGCGCACATATAAAAAATCCTAATTTAGTAGTAAACAATATTGACCGAAGAATGCACTAGTTAACAACAGCAGCAACAAGCACAGAGAAGAGAAAAGTAATGGGAAGAAAAATCAATTCGGTCTAAATTAGGCATTAAAAATCCTTTACATTGGCAATCAACGATAGTATCATATTTACCCACTAAGAGCATATTTTATCAGCTATCCCCCATAGAGGTCAAGTCCCAAGGGGGGCAGCATTTATCCGACCCCCGACCGTCAGCGAACCGAACCGCGACCGTCAGAGCCAGAGGAAATTACCAATATGTTCATTAAATTAACTTATGGGATTGGTTCAAGTTTCCAATAGGGTTAATTAGAAATCGGATAAGGAAAGAAAAAT
>JAGVKL010000061.1 GCA_020050595.1 Legionellales bacterium | reverse complement strand
GCGACGCTCTATAGGGTAGGACGTTGTATGTTAGACAAACCCGCATCCCTGCGATCGCTGCATACATCCCTGTATGCAACGGTCTAACATACAACGTCCTACCCTATAGAGCTCTTTTCATGCCTCATTGTGATCAAGAGTCAATTGCTTGCAACCAGGCTACCGTTTAAAAAGTGACGATACTTCAGGGCCCAACCTACCTGGTTTTATTTGGATATATGAGCGTTGCATCCCAAAGTAGGCCTCTCAAAATCATTAATATCTAACGATGGCGATGTACCATAAAAACGACATAAAGCTAAGCGAAAGCGTTGTGCTCGGGTTGGCAGACCTTGGCTGCAGTAATGGGCTACTTGTTGGTGTACGGCTCTTTTGAAATGCTCTGTATCGTTCGTTTCTCCATTGAGATTATCCAAGCTCACTCGAAAGGGATGCCCGGCTGCTTGGGAGAGAATCCACTCTAAAGCTTGCGGTTTGACTTCAACGGATTGAAAGCGTGCTTGTTGTTCGGCTGTGCGCCCGTCGGGTAGGTACCAATAACCAAAATCCACCAATTTACGCCGCGCTTCACCAGCAATAAGCCAGTGAGCGCACTCATGTAGAGCGCTGCTAAAAAATCCGTGGGCAAAAAAGATAGCATGGTAGGGGCGGTTTTCATCAGCGGGTAGATAGATAGGCTCGTCATCGCCTTTCACTAGTCTTGTATTGTAGGAGGCTTTGAAACAATGGTTAAAAATGTCGATTAAATCTTGATAGTGATGCATGTTTCACCTTTTATAAAAACCAAGTTTAGCAATAGGATCAGACTCTGAAGTACCTACAACGGTCTCTTGCTCACAATGAGGCAAGAAAAGAGCCTTGTAGAACATCCACTCCTATAAGGTGTCCCACTCGCACAATGTGACTAAGAGTCAGCGATCCCTAAATAGGGGTATTTAACTTTTCCGCTCCCTGACGGTCGCGGTTCGGATGCTGACGGTCGCGGTTCGGATGCCTGGGTTGCAGTGGTGTTTGGCGTTTAGTATGTTATCCTAGAAAAGTAGGAGCCAGTCTTGTTATGGGGACTACTGCTTTTTATAGGATTATACCCAAGAAACTTCAAAATGCTAGGTTTTGAGGTATCTTGAGTATATATGACGCTTGGCAAGAATAGAAAATATGGACTCTCTCGTCACCCATTTAATTGAGCTTCGCCGCCGGTCGCTGTATGTCTTAAGTTTTTTTAGCGCGCTCTGTTTATTATTTTTTTTTGCTGCCCCTCATTTATTTCACCAATTCATTAAACCCTTGTTGGATGTTTTGCCAGCAGAAGAGTCGCTTATTGCTACTCAATTAACTACCCCTTTATTAACACCCCTTAAACTAGCAGTCGATGCTGCTTTGTTAGCTACAACGCCGTTTGCTTTATTGCAACTTTGGTATTTTGTCTCGCCGGCGCTTTATCGAAAGGAGCGGGAGTATTTTCGCTGGGCTATTGCAGGGAGCTTGCTGCTCTTTCTCGTGGGCGTTTTATTTTGTTTTTATGTGGTTTTACCCTTTATGCTGCAATTCTTCGCGCACGCCATCCCCGCAGGCGTCAAATGGATGCCTGATATTACTTATACGGTCGATTTTATTACACGGATGCTGTTGCTGTTTGGGTTATGTTTTCAAGTACCTTTGGTGTGTCTATTGTTAGTTTATTTACAATGGACAACTATCGAAACATTAAAAACAATACGCCCTTATGTGATTGTTGGTGCATTTATTGTAGGGATGCTTTTAACCCCCCCTGATGTGCTCTCGCAAATTATGCTCGCCGTACCGCTTTGTCTTTTATATGAGTTAGGGATTTTGTTGAGTGCTTTAGTACTCAGGCGAAGAAGAGAGTAAATTGAATTTTTGTAAAAAAAATAGACAAAATCGCTCGCAATTGCCTATAATTTAAATGATAAGTTTGATTTTTAAACTTATATTGTTATAGGATTGACATATCATGAGCGTAATAAATGGGCAGTATTGGACGATTGCCAATGAGCTGCCAGAAGGTGAATCAGGGGTAACCGATTGGAATGGTAATGCAATTCAACCGTTAGTTACGAATCAAATTTCAGGTGGAATTCCAACGAATGATTGGTGGTCTTCCTTAATCTCGCCTTTTTTTGGTGATAAATTCTCAGCGCCAATGTATGCTCACCCGCTGACGCTTAAAGCAGCCAGTGATGGTTTAGAATTGGCTTATACGACCACGGCAAAATTAATTCCCAGCGATAAATATCAACAAGTTAAGTACGAATATACCTACCATTCTGATTTAAAAGTTAGTTTAAATGGCCTAAATGCAAATGAAACAAAAGCATCTGATTATTCAGATTGGGCGGTAACTGCAAAATGGGCGGATAACAATTCCAATGATAGTTTAGAGGCTACGTTTGGCCATGGTATTCCCTATGTTTATTTTGAAAAACAAGGAAACCAGGAGGTCATTATCCATTTAACCCAAAATAATAGCTCAGCGATTGGCCAACCGAACCAATCAGTTGAAACAGTCGTTTTAACGGGTATTAGTGGGCAATATAATCATCAATCGCCTCAATTTAACTTGCTACTCAATGCGTTAGGCGAAGATGGTAAAAACGTGGCTAACGCTGCTCAAGCTAGGTTATCGATTGATAGCAATGGCGATGGGCAATTTGATTATGTGGAAACGTTTAATTTTATTCCCCTAGATGCTAGCCAAACAACAACAGAAAGTTATCAACAAACCGAAGGTAGAGGTATTGGCGCTTCTAAAACGGGTCAACTGACGGACTTGCATAATGCTACGATTAAATTTGAAGTATGGAAGGCTTTTGGCGAAGGTCAAATAGAAATATCAAATGCTAATGCTAACCCCATTTCACTCCCCTTTAGCGGCTTGACCAATCAACAGGGTGAGTCTGTTTCAGCCAACTTAAATTTTGCGGGTGCTGTCAACGGTAAAGTTGTCTTAGGAGAACCTGAAGAAACCGTTTGGTATCAGTCAGACAATGTGCTTGGTATTACTATCAATGGAAATCATTACGGTTTATTCGCTCCCGAACATAGTACGTGGACAGTAGATGAGTCTTTAGGAACCATTCGCAGTAATTTGGATGGCAAAGACTACTTCTCTTTAGCTATTTTACCGGATAAAACCGAAGAAACGTTGGCTTATTTTGAAGATCATGCTTATGCCTTTATCAAAGATACAAAAGTAGATTTTGTCTATGATCAAGCGTCAGCCGAAGTAATAACCAATTTTAGTGCGACCACGGAGTTAAAAGAAGCAGGTCATTCGGATGAACCCTTGCTTTCATTGTATCGACATCAATGGTTGAACACCGATGCTGATCTCACCGATATGAGCTATGTATCTCCACGAGGCGAGATGAAACTCATCGAAGGCCATGATTTTTCAACGACCTTTGAATACACCGGTATCCTACCTACTTTACCCAACGTAATGGATTCAGCGCATAGTCAGCAGCTCTACGCAGAGATTACAGCGACTTATCAGGAATTGTCCCATCGACCAGAAGTGATTACCGCTCTAGATAGTTATTGGGCTGGTAAAGATATGGGTGAGTTGAGTGAGCTTGCTAAAATTGCCGACCAAGTCGGGCACACCGAAGCACGGGATTTCTTTATTAATACCATAAAAAGTGAGTTGGAAGATTGGTTTACCGCCGACTCATCCAAACTAGGGGACAAACAATTTTATTACAATGAAGCGTGGGGAACACTGCAAGCTTATCCTGCAAGTTTCCATTCTGAAACGCAAATTAATGATCACCATTTTCACTACGGGTATTTTATACAAGCTGCTGCAACCATCGCCCAATTTGATCCTACGTGGGCGCAACATTGGGGCGGTATTGTTGATCTTATGATCCGAGACGTTGCCAATCCTGATAGGGAAAATACAGATTACCCCTATTTACGAAATTTCGACCCGTATGCCGGCAATTTTTGGGCATCAGGTCATGGTGCATTTGCTTCCGGTAACAATCAAGAATCTTCTTCTGAAGCGATGAATTTTGCCAGTGCTACCCTGGCATGGGGTATTGCCACAGGTAATACAGCGGTGACAGAGCTTGGTGCGTACCTCTATTCAACACAGCTTCAATCCATTGAACAATACTGGTTTGATGTAGACAATGCTGTTTTCCCCGCAGGTTTTGATCATCCCGTTGTTGGCATGATATGGGGAGATGGGGCTGCTTACTCCACGTTTTTCTCTGCCGAACCAGAGATGATCCAGGGCATTAACTTCCTACCGTTTACGGGTGGATCGCTCTACCTTGGCCGGAATAAAGATTACATCGCGGCCAATTATCAAGCGCTTCTAAAATCGAATAATGGTGTTGAAAATGATTGGGTAGATATTATTTGGCAATACCAAGCGTTGCTCGACCCCGCAGCGGCATTGAGTAAATTTAATGCATCTCCAACCTATGCGGGAGAAAGCGGTGAGTCTTACGTACATACCTACCACTGGCTTAATAACTTAAATACGTTAGGGCAAGTTGAAGCGGATATCCGTGCCGATACGCCATTTTATGCTGTATTTAATAAAAACGGGCTATTGACCTATACTGCCTATAATTTAAGTGATGATCCGTTGGTGGTTCACTTCTCAGATGGCTTCCAGTTGGAACTACAGCCTAGGGAAATGTTAGCCAGTAATACGACCCAAAGCTGGTCTTCTATCAGTGGTGTGGTTATCGATGATAATGATCCACCACCTCCACCCCCACCTCCACCTCCACCAGATGAAGAGCCAACCGAGCCTGGGGAAACCCCACCGCCCCCTCCTCCTCCTAGCCCACCCGCTGAGCCAGAACCGCCTGCTAATGATTATGTGGTGCAAAATGGCACGGAGGCAAATGAAGTCCTCCATGGCACGCCTAATAATGATTTATTAGATGGAAAAGGAGGCAATGACACCTTGCACGGTAATATCGGCAATGATGTGCTTAAAGGTTCTCTAGGCGATGATTCGCTTTATGGCAACGACGGTAATGATATATTGATGGGCGGACTTGGACGAGATTTCCTTGTCGGTGGCGGTGGCCAAGATCGCTATGTCTTTGAAGGTATTAATGATTCTACCTCAACTAATCCCGATCGTATCGAGCAATTTGAAAGCGGTCAGGATAAATTTGATTTTTCGAAACTGGGTATCCAATTTAGTGATCTACAAACAATGCAAATCAATGGTTTTACCTGGATACTCTCTACGAACCATAATTTTTCTATAGAACTTGTATTGCCCTATGTCTTAAGTCGGGCTGACTTTTTATTGGCAACCGATGCGGTTACTCCCCTTCCATCTCTTCCTGAAGAGGAAAATAACCCTCCAGCACCGCCAAGCGAGCCCGTTGTACCACCAGTGATTACACCTCCAACGGATGTTACACAAAATGGTAGTGAAGCCAGTGAAGTGTTACATGGTACGTCTGCTAATGACTTATTAGATGGCAAAGGTGGCAACGATATCTTGCACGGTAATCTTGGCAATGATGTGCTTGAAGGTGCTGCTGGCGATGATGCGCTGCATGGTAATGAAGGTGATGATAATCTTTCCGGTGGATTAGGTAATGACCTTCTTCATGGTAATGTCGGCAATGATACCCTTGGGGGTGGGGCAGGCGCTGATAGTCTCTATGGTGGGGAAGGTGATGATAGCCTAAATGGTGGTGTGGGTAAGGACTTTCTTGTGGGTGGGGCGGGTAACGATACCTATGTTTATAATAGCCTACAAGATTCAACGACAAATTCACGAGATACCATTGAGGGCTTTGTCAGCGGGCATGATGCATTAGACCTAACGGCGCTCAATATCATGATGGCGGATATTAGTATCCAACAGCAACATGGAAATTATTACGTGCAGGTTGCAGGTAGCGATTTTCAAGTAGAGCTTATTGCTACGGGTGGTATTACGCCAGGTGATTTCTTAGTCTAATCAGGCCTAGTCGTCCACGGGATCTGTAAATTTAGTCGTTGCGAGGCGATCCAGTGGCCTTTAAGAGGCTAATCGAGTACATTCACTGTTCGAAAAGGTCACTGGATGCTTCACCTGTGGCTCGCAAGGACTAAATTTACAGATCCCATGAACGATTACAATAAGGCCTTTATCAGGTTTTCTCACTATAATATGTATCTACCTTCTCCGCCTTCTTCCTATTCTCTTGCAACTGCTGTTCATCGACTTGTGCCTGCCAAAATGCTGTAGCTTGTTGCTTAAATTGGTAGATACGCGCGGCTAATTTTCCTAGGTGATAGGCTAGCATTGGTAATTTTTTGGGGCCAAAAACCAGTAGTGCTACAAAGAAGGTTAATAAAAGCTCATTAAGATTCATGATGGTTTTTCATCATCTTCATTTAACGCTTTTTTAAAATTCTTAATCGCATGGCCCAAGTCAGAGCCCATGGTTTTTAATTTAGTAGTACCAAATAAAGCAATCACAATTAAAAAAATTAATAACAACGATAAAGGGCTTATCCCACTGAGTCCCATAGGAAACTCCTTATTTTTTTAAGCGATGAATAAATGCGATTACGCCACCGATAACCGCAATGCCTAATGCCATGGTAGCTAATTTTTGTTGATTTACCAAATTGAAATAACTCATACCGCTGAAAGCAAGCATCACGCCAAAAACGCCAAAGCCTAGTCCTTTGTACCAGGCATTTTCAGCTGCAAGGTATTCTTCTTGGTTATCTTGGATGATCATTTTTTTAATTTTTTCTTCTTTGACTAAAAGCAATACATCATTCACTAACCGGGGTAAATAAGGTAATTGTTCAACCAGAAAAGGGACATTTTCTCGTATATTTCGAAGCAATGATTTAGGTCCTACTTGCTCGCGAATCCACTTTTCTAAGAAAGGCTTAGCGGTGGCCCAAAGATCAAGTTCAGGGTAGAGCTGTCGACCTAAGCCTTCTACGGCCAGCAAGGTTTTTTGCAAGAGAACCAATTGCGGCTGAACTTCCATTTGAAAACGACGCGCCACTTGAAACAGTTGCAATACTACTAAAGCGAAAGAAATATCTTTAAGGGGTTTTTCAAAGATAGGCTCGCAAACGGTGCGGATAGCACTTTCAAACTCTTCGATGCGCGTATCGCGGGCTACCCAGCCGGAAGCTACATGTAATTGAGCAACTTTACGGTAATCACGGTTGAAAAAAGCAAGTAAATTTTCAGCCAAATACCGTTTGTCATTTTCATTTAAAGTCCCAATAATACCAAAATCAATGCAGATATATTGTGGCTCATTCGGCGATAAATAAGAGACAAAAATATTACCAGGATGCATGTCTGCATGGAAAAAACAGTCGCGAAATACTTGGGTGAAAAAGATCTCTAAGCCACGCTCAGCAAGCTTTTTAATATTAATGTTCTGTTTTTTAAGGGCGGCAATATCGGACACGGGTATCCCGTAAATCCGCTCCATCACTAATACATTCTCACGCACATAATCCCAATATATTTCGGGAATATAAAGTAACGGCGAATGATTAAAATTACGCCGCAACTGGCTTCCATTAGCCGCTTCTCGTTGTAAATCAAGCTCATCAATTAAATTTCGTTCAAATTCGTCTACGATTTCTTTAGGTTTAAACCGCTTGCTTTCCGACCAATAACGGTCTGCTAGATTAGCAATGGTACGCAAAATAGATAAATCTTGAGTGATAATTTTTCGCATGCTAGGTCGTAAAATCTTAACAACCACTTCCTTGCCATTTTTTAATTTAGCCGCATGAACTTGGGCCATAGAAGCTGATGCTAACGGCACGGTATCAAAATCAACAAAGATATCAAAGGCTGATTGCCCATAAGCATCTTCAATAATCTCTAAAGCAAGCTTGCTAGGAAAAGGAGGCACTTTATCTTGTAATTTACACAATTCTAAAGCGATGTCGGCAGGAATAATATCGGGGCGAGTCGATAAGGCTTGGCCAAATTTAATGAAAATGGGGCCTAACTCTTCTAAGGTTTTTCGAATAGCTACGCCACGGGTTAGCTTCTCTTTTCGAAACCAATTCCAGGGGTTTAAGTACACGACAAAACGCAGCGGGGTAAAAAGGCGAAGACTAACGATCACATGGTCAAGCCCGTTTTTAGCTAGAATGTAGTTGATATGAAATAAACGCCATAATTGTTGAATCGATTTCATGATGAAGTGCTCGCTAATAATCGATTCACATGGGCCGTTAAGCGCTCAAGGCGTAAGGATAATGCATCAATATCTTTAAAAAAATCATTCATTTCCTCACGCGGGGGAAAGACTTGCAACTCTTCTTGCAAAAACTCAGTCATATCCCGCCGCATAGACCCGCTTATTTGACGCTTGAAAGATAATCCTTGACGTACAAAAGAGCCTACTTGGTGGGCTACTACATCGCCGGTGAAGCGAGCTAAATGACCTTCCCAATCAATATCCATTTCATCCACTAGTTTTTTAACCCGCTGCCCCAATTCGACATCGCCTGAAATCTTAATTTGATCGTTGAATAAAGAACGTACTTTCGATGCGGGTAATAAACTTAAGCGGATAAGACCTAAAGGACTGCTCTGAATCACGGCACTCGGTTTTTCATCATAATGAGCCAATAGCTGCAACTCATGGTGATTAAAGCGCATAAAAAATCCGACATTCAACGGCGTAATGATGATTTGCAATACCTTACCATGCAGCGCTTCAAGCTTGATGGGCATGGATTCATCAAGGGCGATGGCTTGATTGAGCGCTTTCTCTAAAAAGGATAAAGAATAGGTTTTGATCATAAAATTCTCAATATTTATAAGCGATATGCAATGCAACAATACCGCCGCTAAGATTATGGTAATGACAATCTTCAAAGCCTGCTTGTTCAATCATTTTTTTTAATTCATCCTGCGCCGGATGCATCCGAATCGATTCGGCTAAGTATTTATAACTATCAGCATCTGCTGCAAATAATTGTCCTAATTTGGGTAAGATATTAAATGAATACCAATCATATACGGGCTTTAAACCGGGTAGGGCAGGCTTAGAAAATTCTAATACCATCAATTTACCACCCGGTTTTAAGACTCTAAACATCGAACGCAAAGCCGCTTCTTTATCGGTCACATTGCGTAGGCCAAAGCCGATAACAATGCAATGGAAATGATCATCAGCAAAAGGTAGTGCTTCTGCATTGGCCTGCACAAAATTAATAGGGCTGCAAATGCCTTCATCTAGCAAGCGATCGCGACCGACGGCTAACATCGCTGCATTAATATCGGCTAAGACCACCTGGCCTGTAGCGCCTACTTTTTGCGAAAATAAGCGGGATAAATCACCGCTTCCCCCAGCTAAATCAAGTACCGACTGTCCCGGACGAGCGTGACTTAATTCAACCGTAAAGCGTTTCCATAATCGATGTATGCCGGCTGACATTAAGTCATTCATTAAATCATAATTTTTTGCTACGGAGTGAAAGACTGCACCTACTTTCTTTTCTTTCTCATCCCAAGCAACGGTTTCAAAACCAAAGTGCGTTTTTTTCTTTTCAGCCATAGCATCATCGATAAATCAACAAGGGGTTTATCTTACCTGATCTACCCGATATACCCAAGGAATAGTTTAAATTATACGCAAGTGAAAGGCTGTATTCATATGGTCAAACGCAAGTCACCGTTGCATTTTTTCTCAAAGGTGTACGCCATGTCGAGCACAGCGAGACATCTCCGAGCATCAGGAGCTCTTTTCCTGCCTCATTGTGAGCAATGAGGCAGTGCTTCGCTCTGGGTTGACGGGGAATATCTCTTGAATTATTACTCCGATTTAACTGGCTTTTGTGAGTAAAGTTTGGTTAATAGGCTCGACAAAGCTTGGATAATAAGGGGGTTTTTCAAATAAGCGCTATAAGGTGTAATAGGATTAACCATTGGCGGCCTCGTCTTCTGCTGGAGGGTTATCGTAAGTGGGGTCACCATCGTCAGGGGTGCTTGTATCATCCCCGCTTCCGACTCCTATTTTATCGGTATCATTGGTCGATGGGTTGTTTTGAACAGCGGAGGGCGCTTTTGAGTTATTCTCAGCGGTTTGTGCATATGCAATCGTCCATCCGCTCCATAATAGGACTAATAAAACTACGATCTTTTTCATTATTTCACCGCAAATGATGTCTATGTAGTAGTTTTATAATGATTAAGCGAAGGCGTCAATAGGTAATTACCTTAAGAGTTGACGGCAAGCATTAAGATAGCTTTTTTCACTAGGTTCTGTGTGATTACGTTGGGCTTGCCATAAGGCTTCCGCTAGTTGCTCCATGATTAAATGTTCAACTAAGGGTTCATCAGCGTATTTTTTAAGGAGCCGTTCATAAACCTCTCGTATCCCCTGAGGTTTATCCATAGCAATTTGATCGCGAATTGCTAAATGAAACCCCATGTGTAAAAAGGGATTGGTTTGCCCAAGCTCGGGAAAGTAAGCTTGATCCTGCTCAAGCGATAGGGTTTCAAGTAAAGAATGGTATTCAGGATGGATAAGAATAACATCAACAATTTGTTTTTCTAAAGGCGACAAAAGCTCAGCTTGACGATATTTACGCCAACTTTCAAAAAAGAATTGCCGAGTGTCTTGAACATGATGGCCGTAAAACATAATACGTTAATTCCATTAATAATGGAGTACAGTTTAATGTATATCTGCAGTTCATGCTATTAAAAAATCACTAATCGCATTTCTCCTAAAGGCTTGGTGAAACCGTATCCAAACGAGCGCGCAAATGAGCAATAACGGCTTCTCTAGTATAATGATTAAATGCGCCACTTCCACTGCTTAACCCATTCCAAGGGGCTCCAAGAACATCTAACTCGTCTAGCAGAAAAGCTGCGAAAGAATGCTGATTATACCTTGTTGCTCTTTCTTCTAAGAAATGTTGAAGGTGCTGAATGATGGCTGCCTCTTCTGTCATGGAAGTAATCTGGCGAACAAGATTTTTTGCCTGAGCTTGGCCATAGGTGCTATGGCGAAAAGAGCTAAAAAACCCCGCATCACCACGTAATTCGCCGCCATTATACCATTTCTCATATTTAATTTGAGCAAGGGTGGTAGCATATTGTAGTCTTTCTACGGGAGACAATAAGGGCATAATAGCTTTTATGAGCGGTTTTTCACACCATAAATGATGGATAATTGTATGTCCGTTCACCTCTTCTTTTAAGGCGTTAAATCGCTCTCTTGCGGGATAGGCTGATAATAGAGCTTGGAAAGTTTGCTCGTGATATTTTGCATTATAAAGGACTGTATAATGATTCGCATCTCTTGTTTTTAAAGCGGCAAGCCGCTCCTCTTCGTTAGGATATATCGCTAAAATGATGGGCACTAACTCTGCGTGCCCATTAAGGGAATGTAATAATTTCCCTTCTTTTACTACTCGTAAGCGATCAGACTCCACCAAAAGGTTTAAAAATGCATTTAGTGTACCTGAAGAGGTAGCCTCCTTGGCAAGCTCGCGTGCCGCTTGAAAACGCAATTCTTTGGGATATAAACTAAAAATGATCCTTAGCGATTCTTCATTGCGTAGCGCTGAGCGCAGTACGGTATGATGAATACCACTTTTCTTTATCGCTTCATAACGGAGCGTGACAGAAATTCGTGCAAGAATAATTTGTAATAGCTCAGGGTCTGGAGAGACTTTAGTAATTAAAGTCTGCCCTTGAATAAATTCCGTTACAACGCTAAATTGCTCCCCAACAAGGTAAAGATCTAAGATCCTCCCTAAAGTTGTAGGGTTACGAGCGGCCCAGTCAAGTACTCGGTTGCCACTGCTATCTTTCTTTTTTATTGCTTCAAGGCGTGCAGTACCACTATCGTATAGTGCTAGCATTTTCTCTAAAATTTCTGGATAGTGTGCCGCCCGATGTAGTTCAGTAGCGCCAGACTTACCAGGCCTATTGATAAGTGTAAGCAAGACTTTTTTTGAAATAAGGGACAGTAGTGGCTCTAGGCTAGTGAGTTCTTTAATCAGTCGATACAAGAGTGAATGATCTCCATAAGATAATTTTAAGAACATAGGGCGATCGCGTTCTGGGAGTAATCGTAGGATAGCCAGGATGTCTTCCGAATTATCGGCTAGTCTTGTAAATATCGGCGTATAACCGTTTTCAGTTCTACGAGAGAGAAGATTAAAACGCTCTGCTTCGGGGCTTAATTCTAGCAGGAAGCGTAAGCATTGAGGGCTAGATGCTGCAACAGAGAGGAGAAAATGATCTCTTGCTAATTCCAGGCGTCTTCGGTCGGGAAATTGATTAAAAAGCATAATGAAAGAATCTAGATAAGGTACTGCACTAAAAAGGACAGTCTGGCCTGCGTCGTTTTGTTGTTCTGTAGCAAGCAATTGATGATCGTGGAGTAACTCTAAAATTGCTCGTAATAAGGTTGGATTTGAAACAGCACGGTGCAATATAGTATTGCCTTTCGCATCACGTTGCATCAACGCATGAAAGCGTGGAGAGGCGCTGGGAATGAATCCTAAAATAGGCGCTGCAACAGCAGGTAATTGGGCGAATATAATAAGAAAAGAATCAGGGTAAGGTAGGGCTAAGCCCAATAGGGTATTGCCAGAATCGGTTTTTTGTTGGATCAAAGATAATTTTTTACTTTCTGGAATAAATGAAAAAAGGTAAGTAATAGATTCGGGATTTTTTACAGCATAATGTACTACACTTGCTCCGCGGGCTTTTTGTTGTATAGCTTGGAGTCGTTCTTCTTCGAGGTATAAGCCTAGCGCAAATCGTAAAAAATCAAGATCGGATGCGAATGCATGCAGCAGGGTTTCGTTATCAGTATTTTTTTCCGTTAAAGCAGCACGTTGTGCTGCCCGTGGCAGGTTTCTAAAGAAAAGAAGTCTCTTATCAGCAGGTTCACCGGCTTCTGCATGAAATAGCATTACTGCGAGGAGAGAAAATTTTTGATAATGATTAAAAAGAGCCGAAAAAAAGGCCATTTTCTGCTCACTACTTAACACCCCTTCCTTGATTCTTGCAGCAAGCTCTAAAGATAGGTTGGTACTTATATTAGCGTGTTCCATCAAAGAGGAGTAAAATTCCGGAGGAAAGGCCAAGAGTAGGCTAATAAAATCATAGGAATTGGTAACCTCTATCCTGGGAAGGATAATTTCGAGTAACCAATGAGGCAAAGCTGCCGTACTATCCTTTGCTCCTGTAAGTAAAGGTTTTTTATACTCTTTAGCTATGGACTTTAGATAATCATTCGTAAGCGAAGGGCGAGCCGTTAAAAAGGTGCGATTGGCCGGATTATCAATGATGCGTTGGAGATTGGCCGCTGCTATCTCAACACAGTTCCCACGTTCTAAATGAGTTATTACTTTTTGCAGGGTTGTTGTTCCATCGGTTAATGCTTTTAATTGCACTTGCATCGGAGCAGGCAGTCTTTCTAGGTATCTTAAAAATCCGGAAAATGCTACGACAGCTTCGGGCGCCGCATAAGTGGCCCCCGTCATTCGAGTACCACTAAGGCGCAAATCCCGAATGAGATGAGTAATGGCTTCAAGAGGTGTTTGGCCTTGGCCTTGCAGCATTGATACTCGGTCGGCTAGTTTTCTTAAATCTGAATTATGCTGATATAAGCGGCGAGCTAAAGCGAGATTAAATGCTGTTAAAGCGGCATGAAGCCTGCAGTGCAAAGCAAAGGTTAAGCCAGCAATATCTTTGACATCTAGGACATATTCATCGGAAATAACAAGATCACCCAGTCGTGTTAAGGAGGGCGGTTCGCCTAGTACGTCTATTGTTGAAGAACCACCCAAAGTAACTTTTTCAATACGCACGTTTAGATCGTTAATAGAAACAGGTGTTGATGATGCTGTATCCCGGGGCAATTCAAAATGAGGCTTGCTCCCTGTAGTAACTTCCGGCATGAGAATCTGAAACATTTCACCCATCGTTCGTGGTTGAAAAAGCATAGCGATGTCCCAATATAATTCATTAACCATGCTCTCAGGCATAGTAGTAAAACTGAAGCAGGTATCTTTGTTTCCCGCTGCCCGAAGACGACAGCGTGCTTTGAATAGTGCTTCAAAATCACTACGCTCAACCATGCTTTCTAAGGTGGCGATTTCTCTTTCTAATTCAAGCTGTAGACATAAAGTTTTTAAACTTTGGTAATCATGGGGTACTTCTTGTTCACGGGTGATTAGGCTTTTTTTTGTAGCAATAAAAGCTAGGACCTGATTTTTATCTATAGGCATTACAGTTCTCGGATGGCGGTTGAAATTAATAGTTGCTTAATTTTACCATTAAGACTAATAATTAGGCAATTTTTAGTGGTTTCGCTTTATCGTCCCGTACAAAGCGCTTGTTAATAACTAGTTGTTGACAACTATATAATGCTTGTGCCATAGTTCGCTTGCGAGGTTGGACTTGCTATGTGTCATTCCACTGGGTCAATTGGCGACACACTGATTGGCCCTTTCTATTTACCCTAAAGCTGGCTCATTGCTAATTTAAAGCTTAAAAATAGCATTAATAGGCCGCTAAACAATTCTACACGACGCCACACCGAATCTTGAACCAAAATAGTAGAAAAATAATACGCGGTAAGGGTTAATGTTGTAAACCAAAGAAGGCTTGAGCTTACGACGCCTAATAAAAAAGCTTGCTCATGGCCCGGAAATTGTCCGCTGCCGCCGCCAATTAATACAAGAGAGTCGATTACCGCATGGGGATTAAGCAAGCTGAAACCCAATGCTAATGCAACAATCTGCCAACGAGTAGCTGCTTGCTGCTCTTTCAATGCAGCTTGTTTTTTCTTAGCAAATGCCCTACGTAATGCACTAGTACCATAATATAAAAGGAAAGCAGAGCCAAACCAAGTCATCCCTACGCGGAGATTCTCATGCGCCTCTAGACTATCTTTTAAGCCAAGAACACTAGCGGTTATTAAAATAAGATCACAAAAAAAGCAGGTTATTGCAGATAAAACAGCATGATTACGCATAGCGCCCTGCCGAATGAGGAAAACATTTTGTGGTCCTAATGCCATGATGAGCGATAATCCTAGCAAAAGTCCATTAATATAAATTAACATGTCCCGTGTTCCATAGATTATAAAGGGAATTATTTTACCACATTATGTTCAAAATTGGAACTATTTGCTCCGGCGCTATTTTCTCTGGCGCTATTTTCTCTGGCGCTATTTGCTCCGGCGCTATTTTCTCTGGCGCTATTTTCTCTGGCGCTATTTGTTCCGGCACTATTTGCTCTGGCACTATTTGCTCTGGCACTATTTGCTCTGGCACTATTTGTTCTGGCACTATTTGTTCTGGCACTATTTGTTCCGGCACCTACAGAACCACGACCGTTAGGGAGTGGAGAAGTTAATGTTAATGAGCAGCAAAATTAAAACTTCTCCACTCCCTAACGGTCGTGGTTCGGATGAAGTGGTCGTGGTTCGGATGAAGTGGTCGTGGTTCGGATGAAGTGGTCGTGGTTCGGATGAAGTGGTCGTGGTTCGGATGAAG
>JAGVKL010000069.1 GCA_020050595.1 Legionellales bacterium | reverse complement strand
TCAAAAACTCAAGCTTTCGTTGTAATAAAGGTTCTAATTTTTCCGGCAAACTAGCGTACAATTTTTTGTTGGCATCTAACGCCAGCCAGGCTTGTAATTTTTGAATAAACGCAGCATGGGTTTCAAAAAGCTTTAATGTGTTTTCAACGTCTAAACTATCAATATCGGCAAACGCGCTTTCAAGACTGGTTTTGGTTAAACTAATTTCTTGGAGATTCAAATCCCATTCCCTTAATTTTAATGTTAGAGCAGCCTCACTTTCTTCCAGCGCATCGGCAAGCGAATCAAGTTGCAGTGCAGGAAGATGGGCTTTCTTAATTAGAATTTTTTTGGCTGTAGAATATTTCATACGTAAAGCGTAGAGGTCATCTTTGCTAGTAGCCTTGTCAGCGGAATAAATTTCCGGAACATCTTTGATATCTACCTTTAATTCTTTATCAATAGCGAGTTGCACAGCAGCAATTTTCCCCATTAAGCTCGTGATAGCCATACAAAACGCTGTATCCTTAGACAGAGAAGATTCAGGGGGCGCTGATTTACTTGACCAAAAAGATTTTTTACGAGTTGCTTCGGCAAGTGCTCTATCGCATTCATCTTTACGCGCTCTGGCAGTGGTTAATAAACGGCGAACTTCGGAAGCTTCTGCTGGGGGGATATCAAGGAGCTCTACAAGTCGCTCAGCAAATGGACTTTCATATAGGCCGGTGTAAGGGGGTGACAGCTTTATTCTCATTATACCAAGATCGTTTTGTCTAGAAGCTAATATCCTTTTTTTACGGACAGCATCATCTTCATAACACCTTAAAATAGCAGGTGTTATAGCAGATGAAGTAACCTCGCTTTCACAGGCTACATATTTAGCTCGTGATGCGGCCGCTTTGGTAGTGGCTATAGCTAATGTGCTTCTACAGATAGCTAGCTCTTCTTCTCTTCTGCGTGTATAGGCTAAGAACTCTCCTCCTAGCGCTATTGGCGCACCTATCTCTGCTGGTGTTGTTGACGTACCTATCTCTGCTGGTGTTGTTAGCGCACCTATCTCTGCTGGTGTTGTTGACGCACCTATCTCTGCTGGTGTTGTTAGCGCACCTATCTCTGCTGGTGTTGTTGGCGCACCTATCTCTGTTGGTGTTGTTGGCGTGCTTATCTCTGCCGGTGTTGTTGGCGTGCTTATCTCGGTTGGTGTTGTTGGCGTGCTGTTTCCCTCTATTAACGGCGTGTTTCTCTCTGCTAGCTCTTCTTCTCTGCGGCTAGCTAAGAGTTCACCATTAATGCGTTCAAGCTCTGCTTTTGCTTCTTGAATCAAGGAGGCAACCTGTCTTCCTCTTGCTTTAACTTCATTATGGGTTCTAGCTAAATCTTCACTGAAAGCCTTTAATGCTTCTTGAAATGGCGTTTTTTCTACTATTTCTGATGGAATAGGGTGACTGGTGGCTAACCGCTCGCTACTAATTGATTTGAATTTTCCTTCGGTCACAAGGAGAGTTTCGTGATAGAGACTTAATTGAGTAATTAAGTCAGTAAATGCAGCACAATCCGCCTCTAACCGAGCTGTTGGAGCAGCTAAAGTAGAGCGTGTAATTGCATAGGAAATGTGCCCTGTGCCGTTGGCCTTTATACAAGAAGGGTAGGCTGGGGGAGAAAGAGGTCGAATTAACTCAGCTAAACGCATGGTATAGATTGCAAGTAAAGGGGCTTCTTCTCGTCGTTTGACTTCCTTGAAAAGTTCAATTTTCTCAAGTAATCCCGCATCAATATACATTAAAATATCGATAATTGTAGACGGAGGTGGAGCAGCGGGATCCTTGCTAGGTGTTGGTTTTGGGATTTTTGCAAATAACTTTTGAACATCTGAGCCGCGTACTGAATTTTGTGCAACCGCAACTTCTAAGAGGTTATGCAATTGTATAACTAGTTGATAAGTATTAAGATCTGGGATATCAGGAATTTCTATTGTTCCTTTTGTTGATCCGGGAGCAAGACACTCTAAACTGCTTTCTAAGGTGGATTTGTACCAAAATATATGGGCCCCGAGCTCTGCGAGGGATTTAGGTTCTTCTGTTTTTGCATGCATTGTGCCTTCTAGGATAGAAGCAATATTCCAAACGGCTTGTAATTGATTTTGAAAACGAGAATATTTTTTTGATATAGTTTCTATCGCATATTTTTTACCGCCTAACTCTTCAATTTTTGCTTTAACGGCCTTGACCGCGTCGATAAATACACTCATGCAAAAACTGCCCCCAATTAAGATTAAAAAATATACAATTATGAATTAATTTTATCAGAAAAATATTAACTGAACATTAAGGCACGTCACTAATCCATTTAGCTTAAGGGCGCGTCCCCTGAACCATCCTGGTAATAAAACGTTCAATATCTTGTATAGGTATTAATTGAGCTTCAGCTTCCTTTCGTGCTTTATATTCAATCAAATTTTCGTTTAAATTACGCTCCCCAATGACTAAGCGATGTGGAACTCCCATTAAATCGTTATCAGCAAACAAGACCCCAGGCCGTTCGTTGCGGTCATCCAAGAGCACATCAATGCCTTGTTGTAAGCATTGTTGATAAAGCCTTTCTGCGGTTTCTTTGACAGCTATAGAGCGATGGCCATTAATAGGAATAATCACTAGCTCAAAAGGAGCTATCGCTTGGGGCCAGCAAATGCCTTTATCATCATGATGTTGTTCAATAGCAGCAGCGACTACACGGCTAATGCCTAGGCCATAACATCCCATGGTCATGGTTTGTAGTTTCCCTTCTTCATTAAGCACAGAGGCTTTCATCGCATGGGCGTATTTATCACCTAATTGAAAAATATGGCCTACTTCAATTCCACGGCAAGCCTTAAGATTACCTTTGCCATCAGGGCTTTTATCGCCTTCTTTAACATTACGTAAGTCATAAGCCTCTTGATAATGAGCATCGCGTTGCCATACAACGTGCGTGAAATGGTAGTCTTTCTTATTCGCGCCGCAAATCAATGAATCCATAGCTAGGGCATGATGATCAGCAATGACCGGGATAGATAAGCCTACAGGGCCAATAAAGCCAATGGGTGTGCCAAGCGCTTTTAAAACGGTTTCTTCATCGGCTAATCGAAGAGGCGATTTAACCAAAGGATGTTTCGCTGCTTTAATTTCATTTAATTCATCGTCACCGCGAAGTACTAGCGCTACTAGCGGGGCTTCTTCTCCTTCCACAATGAGCGTCTTAACCATGTCCTTCGTAGGGCGATTTAAAAAATGAGCGACATCAGTAATGGTTTTTTGGTTAGGTGTTGCAATTTCCTGCATGGTTTCTTTTATTGATGCGGTTGTTTTGGCGGGTAATTGGCTAGTTGCTTGCTCAATATTGGCGGCATAATTGCTTTTATCACTATAAAAAATTAAATCCTCACCCGAGTCTGCTAATACTTGAAATTCATGAGAAACTGCTCCGCCAATCGCACCGGTATCTGCTTCGACGGCGCGGTATTTTAGCCCAATCCTGTCAAAGATGCGGCAATAGGTTTGATACATAGCGTCATAGGTTTGCTGTAAGCTTTCTTGGCTTAAATGAAAAGAGTAGGCATCTTTCATGATGAATTCACGAGCTCGCATGACGCCAAAGCGGGGTCTTATTTCATCGCGAAATTTGGTCTGAATTTGATAAAAATTGATCGGCAGTTGTTTGTAGGATTGTAACTCATGACGCATTAAGTCGGTGATGACTTCTTCATGCGTGGGGCCAAAACAATAATCGCGGCCGTTACTGTCTTTCATGGTTAATAATTGGCCGCCGAAAGTAGCCCATCGTCCGGTTTCTTGCCAGAGCTCTGCAGGTTGTACCGCAGGCATTAGAATTTCCATGGCGCCTGAGCGATTCATTTCCTCACGTACAATGTGCTCGATTTTACGCAACACTTTAAGCCCCACAGGCAGCCATGTATAAAGGCCTGAGCCAAGCTTTCTTATCATACCGGCTCTTAGCATTAATTGATGGGAAATAAGTTCTGCATCATTCGGCGTTTCTTTCAATGTGCCTAAAAACCATTGTGATGCTCGCATGTGTGCTCCGTAATGTTGATGGATTGTTTTTATACCTTCTCACCCTAGACCCCTGAAGGAGAATTAAACGGTAGGTTGGGTCGAAACGACCGGAGGTATCGTCACTTTTTAAACGGTAGCCTGGTTGCCTACAACCAGGAAAGTATGCCCTAACTTGCATCAATACTCAGAATCCCCGGTTGCGAGCAACCGGGCTACATTGTTTAACAAAAAACTGACGATACCTCAGGTCACTTCACTCTGTTCCATTGAATGGTAGTAGCCTTGTTTTATGTGTGACTTACCATTTCCCTTAATTTTTCAATTAAGGTGTTTACTTTTTTCTTGCCAAAATTAGCGACGGCCGGTGAGAAGTCTTTAAAGGATACTTCACCGCTATTAACGTCATAGATAGCGCCTACTAAGCCAATTTCATCTTCATCGGTCATGAGGCGTAATATATCGCTTTCTTTATAAATATGGTACAGCGTATTAGCAATATTAAGTTCGGTTACATTGTGCACAAATTTAATATTGTGGCTGGTTCTGTCGGCTTGAGTTTGCGTTTCTGCGGCAATGGCTGGCTTTATTTTAGCAAGTAGTTGTGTAATGTGGCCTTTTTCCACTCCATCGCAGGCTGATTGGATAGCACCGCAACGAGTATGGCCTAAAACCACGACCAATTTAGCGCCTACTACGTTGCATGCATATTCAATACTTGCCAAGACATCATCGTTGATAACATTTCCAGCGACTCGTATACAGAATAAATCACCAAAGCTCATATCAAAAATAGTTTCCACAGGTACGCGGGAATCAATACATCCTAAAACGACGGCGATTGGGTGTTGAGTGGCTGCGGTGTATTTGATGTCGATTTTAAGACTGCGATGCAGGCGTGTATCTTTTAAGAAGCGTTGATTTCCTTCTTTTAAAATATTGAGCACTTTCTGTGGAGTTAAGGTTGCTTGCACGTCATAAGTGGTGACGTTGATAAAGTCAATATAATTATGGATGTCATAGGATTTTTTAAATCCAATAAGATTAAGTGAAATTTGTTTATGGGGCGCTTGCTCGTCTTTAAATTCTTTTAAAAATTCTACGATTTCTTTATCAATATAATCAGAATAACGCCCATCAATGACTAATTGAGATTTAGGGGGGATGGACTCGAGCTCCGCGACTAATGAGGCCTTGTTTAAGAAGGTTGTTTGTTGCGGAAGAATCAAGCGATGGGTAATCCCATTAGGATAAATTTCTTTAATAATATCAAGCCTGGCTTGGCTATTAGATTTTAAAATATAAAATAAGCTAATTAAAAGCCCAATAAGAATGCCTGCTAATAGATTAAGGATGACAATACTTATCATGGTCACAATAAACGGAATAAAACGATCCATACCTTGTTGATAAATATTTTTATAAATAGATGGTTTGGTTAGCTTATAACCGGTATAAATCAGCACGGTAGCTAATGATGACAGAGGAATTTTATTCAATGCTTGCGGAATAAGCACAACGGCGAGCAGAATAAATAATCCATGTAAAATGGTAGAAAATTTTGTCTTTGCACCAGTTTGGATATTGATAGACGTGCGAACAATAACAGACGTCACCGGGATACCGCCGATTAACCCAGCTGCTAGATTTCCAATGCCTTGCGCGAGCAATTCTCGGTCTTTAGAGCAAGACCGTCGCTTTTTATCCAGCTTTTCCCCTGCCTTCACATTTAATAAGGTTTCTAAGGACGCAACAATCGCTAATAACACGGCATAAAAATAAACTTTAGGGTTAGTCCATGCTGACCAGGTGGGGGTGCTTGTTTGCGCCAAAAAGTCAGAAAATCCATCATGCTTGGGGATATTCACCAATTGTGGGCTATTTTGGGCTAAATAAGAATTGGTAATGATGAATAATTCATTAAGCAATATGCCAACTATTACAACCACAATAGGGCCGGGTATTAATTTTAAGAGATTAACCTTTGTTTTATCAAAGTAAATTAAAATAGCAAGTGAGGTAAGGGAAATAATCATAGCCCCGGTATTTATATGGTAAGACAATTCATACAACGGTTTGAAACTAAACCCTTCGTTCATGTCTAATAAATGCATTTTTAATTCGGCTAAACTCGCTGATAACGTGAAAGCCAAAGGCAATTGTTTAAAAATTAATAAAATCCCAATGGCACAAAGTAAGCCTTGCACGACGTTTGATGGGACATAATCTGCAATAAAACCTGCACGAAGCGCGCCTATAGCTACTTGTAAAAGACCAGCTAAGGCTAAGGCGAGTAGAAAAGTATTAAAATCACCTAGTTGACTAATAGCAGTTAAAACGACGGCAGCCATACCGGCCGCGGGGCCACTCACACTCACCGGTGATTGACTGATCACACCAACAACGATACCGCCAATGATGCCGCTTAAAATGCCTGAAAAAAGAGGAGCGCCTGAAGCTAACGCAATACCAAGACATAAAGGAATCGCTACTAAGAAAACGACGATGGCACTAATAAAATCAAATTTTAAATTTCGTTTTCTATAAATAGTAAGTTTACGAAACGTGGTAGCTAAATTCCCATTCATTTTTAAACACGAGTAGTTTCGGTAGCAGTGATGTTATAATAATATAAGTCTTTTGTTAACTAAAAACTGTTATTTTTTAGCAATAAATGGCTATAAATTGTAATAATTGAGTCTTATCAAGTGGTTTTACAGGCTACAAAATAATTTGGATGCCGTGGGATAAACCCTGACTCTTGATCACAATGAGGCATGAAAAGAGCTCTATAGGGTAGGACACATACAACGTCCTACCCTATAGAGCGTCGCACGCCCACAAATGTGGGGATAAACCACGGCACGTAAGCGTTTCAGCCGGCGTAGCCGGTGACTGACGGATGGGCCTAAATTCTACGGGCCACACGGCTGCCCAAATGTACCGTAATATGTCAACTAAAATATAGGGCTAATTGGAAGCGCCTGCGCGGGAATGACAACCATTGCATACTAAAAAAATTGTCATGTACAGCGACTTTCTTCTTGGGCAGTATTGGTTATTAATTCTTGCTCTAAATGCCTAAATGACCACAAATCTTGATCCATGAGTTGGCTCGGTTTGATGCTTTGCAGGGCGTGTAAAATATTACTGGGAACTTTGGGGTTTTCTTCGGCTAGCTCATCAATCCAGCGGCCGATACGTTTGCGGGCTAAATTTTCTTGAGAGCCACATAAATTACACGGGATGATAGGAAATTTTTGCTCTTCGGCGTATTTAATAATATCGCGCTCTTGCACATAGCACATAGGACGAATAACAATATGTTTTTTGTTATCGCTAAGTAATTTAGGCGGCATGGAGCGGATATCGCCATTATAAAGAATGGACATCATTAGCGTACGAATTAAGTCATCTCGATGATGCCCCAGCGCAATTTTATTAAAGCCTTGTTCTTCTGCATAACGGTAAATAATGCCGCGACGTAAGCGGGAGCAGAGCGAGCAATAAGTTTTCCCCTCGGGTATTTTTTCTTTAACAATGCTATAAGTATCACGCGTTAGGATCTCATGCGGGATATCCCGCTCTTTTAGCCATTGGCGTAGGGCGTTATCATCCCAGCCGGGTTGGGCTTGATCCAACGTAAAGGCAAATACCTCAAACTTGTTATTTGTACGGCGGCGCAAGAGATGTAAAAGCGTTAATAGCGTAAAGGAATCTTTACCGCCCGAGAGGCAAACCATAACCCGGTCGCCGCGCTGAATCATATTAAAATCAGCAATACCTTTACCGGTATAATGGAGTAATTTCTTTTCAATGATCGAGGGATTTGAGGTCATGATTACAGCCTGGGTTTAACCGCACAATGGTGGCAAGTAGTTTTAGCAAGCGCTTTGGGTTGAGGTGGTAAGCCGCGAATAAGTTTTATATTTAACCAAGAATTAATTTCTTCAAGATCAGACACGCTCAACGAGCCAGCAAGGTATTTTAAATTAAGTATGGCTAAAATCAAGCCATATTGATCAGAGGCAAGCTGCTCTTGTGCTTCAAAAAGACGTTGCTGGGCATTAACGACATCAACCATGGTTCGAGTCCCTGCTTGAAATTGCGCGTCGGTGCTTTCTAGCGAATTTTGTCGTGAAACCACGGCCTGTCTATCCGCTGTTACTTTGCTAATCCCGTCTTTAATGGTATTAAAAGCAATGCTGCTATTTACAGTAACATTGCGATAAGCTTGTTCGAGTTGCTCACTAAATGTTTGAAAATTATACTGTGCTTGCTTGGTATTTGCTTGAACTAACCCCCCTTGAAATACGGGGAAATTAATGGTTATACCTACATTGGCAGTAAACTGTTGATCAGGAACAAAAAAGTTGCTTTCATCATTACCATAATTGTGAGTTTGCACACCACTTCCTTGTAAGGCAATGGTGGGCCAATTACCGGCAGATTGGGCTTTTATATTTTCTCTGGCCGCTTCTAAATTATATTTGGCGGTAAATAAATTGTAATTTTGCCTTAAGCCTGCAGCAATCCAGTCATCGACATTGTTAGGTTCAGGCTTAATTAGCGGTATTTTACTATTACGCAAAGGCGCTAAATAGTCATAGGTGTGGTTCGTTAATTTACGTAAATTTTCATTTTGGTTAATTTGATTGTTTTTCGCTTTAATCACATCGGCAACGGATTGATCATAAGCAGCTTGTGCTTCATAAACGGATGTGATGGCTTCAAGACCGACATTGAATCGTTGTTGGGCTTGCTCAAGTTGTCTTTTGTTGGCACGTTTTTTAGCTTCTACAAAGCTTAATGTATCGCGAGCCAGTAAAACATCAAAATAAGCTTTTGCCGTGCGTAAAATTAAATCTTGGGCGGCATTATTGAACGTTGCATTTGCTGCCTTAACACTCGCCTTTGCCTTTTGGACTTGTGCCCATGCTTGATAGTTAAAGATAGCTTGGGAAGCATTTAATCGCCATTGATTGGATTTATAAACTTCAGTGCCATTAAGACCATCGGTGCCGGCAACATCAGTATTGAACATATTTTGTGTGGCTTGTGCACCTAGTGTCACTTGAGGTAAGAGCGCTGATCGGGCTTGAGGAATCGCTTCGGCATTGGCCATATAAGTACTATACGCCGCTTTAAAAATAGGATCATTTTCGAGAGAGTGGCGATAGACATCAATTAAATCAGACGCGTGCGCTGCCGATGCCATATAACTAGCTAGTAAAAAATAGAGGCAGCGCTTCAGGTTTTTCTTCATCTATATGTCCTAGAAAACAAAATCGCTAGGTTTAAGCTTATTGATTAGCGAGGGGATATTGGTTTCAAAAATAATATCGACGCTCCAATTGCCTTGATGATCAAGTTGGTGCAATTGCCCTTGCATGATAGGCTCTTTTCCTATGATTGCGAATAATTTACCGCCAGGTAATAGCTGTAAGCGATGGGTATCGGTGAGCGCTTCAAAAGCGCCAGTAAAAATCATTACATCATAAGGGGCTTTATCAAGCCAGCCATTATAAGCGTCACCGGTAATTAACTCGACATTTGTGCATTGATGTTCAGTTAATTTATGGCGAGCAGCAGTGGTAAAATCGGAGTAATAATCAATACTAATGACCTTTTGCCCTAGGCGGCTTAGGAGTGCGGTTAAAAAGCCTGTCCCTGTGCCTACTTCTAAAATGGTTTCATTACCTTTTAAATTTAGCGCCTGTAATAATTGCCCTTCTTCAAGAGGCGTCATCATGCGTTGTTGATGAGGGAGCGGCACCTGCATGTCTGAATAGGCAAAATGTTTGAATTGTTTTGGCACAAATACATCACGCGGAATACTTTCATACAAACTTAGTATGGCTGGATTAAGGACATCTCCGGTACGTAACTGTTGTTTTACCATATTAATGCAGGTTGTTTGACTATTCATGGACTCCACCGTATTGCTAGTCTAATTCGCTTGAAAACAAGCTAGGTTAAAATCTTGCGGCGATTTTAGCAAGGATTCATAAAATGTGCGATGTGTCATAGTGAAATTGTGTAAAATTTGCTATTATCGCCGCACTTATAAAAGCAATATACCCAAAACATCACATTTTGAAGGTTCTTGGGTATAGACACGTTCTAGACTCAAGGGGGCTCCCATGCACAACCGGTTGACGGAATTTTTACAACAAGAATTAGCTACGATCAAAGAAGAGGGGCTTTATAAACCCGAGCGTGTTATTTCAAGTCAACAACAAGCAGCTGTTTTGGTGAATCATCATGAAGTGATTAACCTTTGTGCGAATAATTATCTAGGCCTTGCTAACCACCCTGATTTAATTGCTGCCGGACAAAAAGCGTTAGGAAAGTATGGCTATGGTATGGCTTCTGTGCGTTTTATTTGTGGTACTCAAACCCCTCATAAATTATTGGAGCAAAAGTTAAGTGACTTTTTAGGTATGGAAGACACGATATTATATTCCTCTTGCTTTGATGCCAATGGAGGGCTTTTTGAGACCTTGCTCGGGCCTGATGATGCAATTATCAGTGATGCTTTAAATCATGCCAGTATTATTGATGGAATAAGGCTTTGTAAAGCACAGCGTTATCGCTATGCGAATAACGACATGAAGGATTTGGAGAAACAATTAATAGAAGCAAAAAATGCCCGTTTTCGTTTGATTGCTACCGATGGCGTATTTTCCATGGATGGTATTTTGGCGAATTTGCCTGCTATTTGTGAGTTAGCGGATAAATACGATGCCATGGTTATGGTTGATGATTCACATGCCGTTGGATTTATGGGAAAAACAGGTCAAGGCACACCTGAGCATTTTGGGGTTTCATCCCGCATTGATATTTTAACAGGGACTTTAGGTAAGGCATTAGGTGGTGCTTCTGGTGGGTATACGTCGGCGAATAAAGTGATTGTTGAATGGTTACGCCAGCGCTCTAGACCTTATCTATTTTCTAATGCATTAGCACCAGTTATTGCGGAAACATCGCTAGCTGTTCTTGATCTTCTTCAACAAAATAATAGTCTGTTACAAAAATTAAGGCGCAATAGCCAGTATTTCCGTGAAGGATTAACCAAGCTTGGATTTAAATTAATTCCTGGCGAGCATCCGATTATCCCGGTGATGCTAGGTGATGCAGCATTAGCGGGGCGGATGGCAGAGTTATTATTAGCTGAAGGTATATATGTTGTTGGTTTCTCATTTCCCGTGGTGCCTAAAGGGCTAGCACGCATACGTACACAAATGTCAGCGGCACACGAATTACACCACCTTGATAAAGCATTAGCTGCTTTCGCAAACGTGGGGCGTGAGTTAAGCATTATTTAATTTTGAGGGTTTTTCATGAAATCGCTAGTAAAGGCAAAACGAGAGCCAGGTATTTGGATGGAAGAAGTTCCTACACCTGACTATGGTGTGAATGATGTCCTGATTAAAATTAAAAAAACCGCTATTTGCGGGACAGATATACACATTTATAACTGGGATGAATGGGCACAAGCTACCATCCCTGTGCCGATGACTGTAGGGCATGAATTTTACGGTGAAATCGTTGAAGTAGGGCGCGAAGTCCAAGGCCTTAAAAAAGGGCAGCGGGTTTCAGGCGAGGGGCATATTACCTGCGGCTTATGTCGCAATTGCCGAGCAGGTAAACGCCACCTTTGTCGCAATACGTTAGGCGTAGGCGTTAACCGCAAGGGGTGCTTTGCGGAGTATTTATCATTACCTGCGACCAATGTTTTGCCTTTGCCTGACAATATTACAGGCGATCAAGCGGCTATTCTTGATCCATTTGGAAATGCTACACATTGTGCCTTAGCTTTTGATGTGGTGGGCGAAGATGTATTGATTACTGGCGCGGGGCCCATCGGTATCATGGCTGTGGCTATTATGCGGCATATTGGGGCGCGTAATGTGGTTATTACGGATATCAACGAGCATCGTTTAGCTTTAGCACGTACCATGGGTGCTACCCGTGCGGTAAATATAAAACAACAATCCATTCGCCAAGTGATGGATGAATTAGGGATGGTGGAAGGGTTTGATGTGGGTCTAGAAATGTCAGGTAATCCCATGGCGCTCAATGATATGATGAAGGCGATGAACCATGGTGGGCATGTGGCACTTTTAGGTATTCCGCCCCAAGAAACAGCGATTGATTGGAATCAAGTGATTTTCAAAGGCTTAATCATTAAGGGAATTTACGGCCGTGAAATGTTTGAAACTTGGTATAAAATGATCGCGATGTTACAGAGCGGTTTGGATTTAACCCCCGTGATGACCCATCATTTTCCCGTTGATGATTATCAAGAAGCATTTCAAATTATGGCTTCAGGGCAATCTGGAAAAGTTATCTTAAACTGGGCCTAGGGATGTTGATTATATTCTATTATGGTCATCACTCTCTTATGGGGGGCGATGATAGGTAGGTTGGGCCTTGGCTCAACCCTGAGGTATTGTCAGTGTTTAAACGGTAGCCTGGTTGCTTGCAACCAGGAAAGCATGCCATCACTTGCATCAATACTTAAAGTCCCTGGTTGCAAGCAACCAGGCTACATGGTTTA
>JAGVKL010000029.1 GCA_020050595.1 Legionellales bacterium | reverse complement strand
GGTGATGGAGGGAGCGATATGGGCCCTAACGAGCTAGCTCTTTTGTTAAAAAAACTCCAATACCATTGGTTTTGGGGTATGTATGTCGATGAACTGGAGTAGGGTGTAACAGCACATCACCAACATAACCATACTCATGGTCGGATAAATATCCCCAAGATACTTCAAAATGCTAGGTTTTGAAGTATCTTGGGGATAAATCAATCTACCGGATCACCGTCCCCATCCTCACCATCATAAGACAGCACTGTTACTTTCGTGCCGATCGTCATAAATTCTTCATTTAACCACTTTGCAGCACTTGGGAATACACGAATACAACCATGACTTGAGTTGTATTCAGGCACTTCATAAGCCGCATGGATAGTAAAACCACGATAGAAGTACATGCAGTAAGGCATCTTTGCCCCACCTACCGTTTCTACGGGGTACTCACCAGATTTACAATCGAGGCCTCGTTTATTATAAACGCGGAATACACCCGTTACCGTGCGGCAGGGTTTGCCCACATCCTCACAAAAGTCTTTCCCGCCAGAAGCACTACCCGTCATTACCCGCTGCCCGTCTGCATCATAAGCAGCCCAGGAAGCTGCTTTGGGGTCGAAAATAAATTGTTTGTAACCCGTTGCAGGAATTTGTAAAGGGAAATGATTCCTGCCACGCTTATCTTTTTGATAGGCAATCGTTCGATGAACCACGCCTGCATCATCAGTCACTAAGGTTGATTCATCAACCTCCATACACGCGGTCAATCCTAAACCTAACAACAAAACGACTAACATCTTATGCATGAAATAAAATCCTCTATGCTTGTAAACGACGGTATTTAATACGCGAAGGTCGATTAGCTTCATCACCTAAACGACGCTTTCTATCCTCTTCATAATCGCGGTAGTTTCCTTCCATAAAGACTACTTGAGAATCACCCTCAAATGCCATTAAATGGGTACATATCCGGTCTAAAAACCAGCGATCGTGGGACACAACAATAACACAGCCAGGAAAATTTAAAATAGCATCTTCCAAAGCACGCAATGTTTCAACATCGAGATCATTGCTGGGCTCATCGAGTAACAGTACATTCCCGCCGCTTTTTAATAATTTGGCTAAATGAACCCGATTGCGCTCTCCACCTGATAATTGTGAAACACGTTTTTGTTGATCTGTGCCCTTGAAGTTAAAGCGACCAACGTAAGCGCGAGAAGGCATTTGAAAAGAACCCACTTGCATAATATCGTGCCCATTAGAAATCTCTTCCCAAACAGTTTTATTATCCGCTAAGTGATCACGCATCTGATCAACATAGGCAAGCTTCACTGTCTCACCGACTCTAATTTCACCGGAGTCAGGCTCTTCTTGCTGGGTTAGCATTTTTAAAAAAGTAGATTTACCAGCACCATTGGGGCCGATAATACCGAGAACACCGCCTTTAGGTAAATTAAAATTGAAATTATCAAACAATAACCGCTCGCCAAAACTCTTGCGAAGATTTATCCCTTCCAATACCAAATCGCCCAAACGCTCACCCGGCGGGATATAAAGCTCATTGGTCTCATTACGCTTTTGGAATTCCTTGGAATTCATTTCTTCAAAACGTGCCAGACGCGCTTTATTCTTAGCATGACGCCCTTTGGGCGAAGTTCTTACCCACTCAAGTTCGGTTTTAAGGGCGCGCTGATGGGATGCTTCTTGCTTTTCTTCACGCTCCAAACGCTCTGTTTTCTGCTCAAGCCATGCGGTATAGTTTCCTTTGTAAGGGATGCCTTCACCCCGATCAAGCTCTAAGATCCATTCAGCAGCATTATCAAGAAAATACCTATCATGGGTAATTGCAACTACCGTTCCTTTAAATTCCTCTAAATAACGCTCAAGCCATGCCACACTCTCGGCATCTAAATGGTTAGTAGGCTCATCCAGCAACAACATATCAGGATTAGAAAGTAAAAGACGGCATAAAGCGACTCGCCGCCGCTCTCCTCCTGATAGTTGGCGTATTTTGGCATCCCAATCAGGTAAGCGAAGTGCATCAGCTGCGACTTCTAATTTTCTGTCTAAGTTCCAACCATCGCCCGCTTCTATTTTGTGTTGTAACTCACCTTGCTCCGTCAATAAGTTATTCATTTCGTCATCGCTCATGGGCTCTGCAAAACGCATACTGATGGCATCAAATTCGGCCAATAATCCTTTCATTTCGGATACAGCTTCTTCAACCACTTCACGAACGGTTTTATCTAAATCAATCTCAGGCTCCTGTGCTAAATAGCCAATTTTAATCCCAGCTTGTGGCCGAGCCTCGCCTTCGAATTGTTTATCAACACCAGCCATAATACGCAGTAACGTTGATTTACCTGAACCGTTTAAACCCAGCACGCCAATCTTAGCGCCGGGGAAAAAGCTTAAAGAAATATCTTTTAAAATGAACCGTTGATTTTCTACGATTTTAGACACCCGATTCATCGTAAAAATATATTGCGACATAGTTACTCCGTATAATAATACATAAAAATAGTCAGATTGCGGTTTTTATCCCGCGGCCAATCCCGCGAACCAGTCGCGGGGGCTGGACGTCCAACGAAATCATAAGCACAGCTCATTAAATATCTAAAAGATTGTAGGTTGGGCCCTGAGGTATCGTCACTTTTTGTTAAACCATGTAGCCTGGTTGCTTGCAACCAGGGACTTTAAGTATTGATGCAAGTGATGGCATGCTTTCCTGGTTGC
>JAGVKL010000017.1 GCA_020050595.1 Legionellales bacterium | reverse complement strand
GCAACCAGGCTACATGGTTTAACAAAAAATCCCACCGTACTGATATTAAGAGGATTTGGTGGATTGGATATTGTTGCCGAGGTATCGCCACTTATTAAATGGTAGCCTGGTTGCTTGCAACCAGGAAAGCATGCCATAACTTGCATCAATACTTAAAGTTCCTGGTTGCAAGCAACCAGGCTACATGGTTTAACAAAAAGTGACGATGTCTCAGGGCCCAACCTACTTCATTTCATTTGACTATACGAGAGTTGCACCCATAGTTTGGGAATTAATTGACTAAAATTTACACCCAGTGTATATTTAATGCATATCCACGTACAGAAGAAAATACAATGCCCATAAATACTATAGATGATTTCTACAAGGTTTTAAAAGAAGCAGTTGTCGATAACAGCAAAACAGAAATAGCTACCTCACGAGTAGCTACTCTACTCGGTGCGATGAAAGCATTTACAAAAGAAGAGCAGGCAACGATTTTAAAACAGCTTGATAAAGATGACTGTAATTTATTGATGTTGGCTGCCTTGCATAATCCTTCCTTGGTCCCGCAAATTCTGACGGCGATGGAAGGGTTGGAACAGGGTGATCAAGCAGGGATTTTAAAACAGCTTAAAGCACGTGGCCATAATGCATTAATGTTAGTTGTGCGTACTAAACATGCTGAGGCAGTAAACGCTATTCTTGCCGCAATGCAAAGGTTAAAACAGGAAGACCAAGCAACGATTTTAAAACAATCCAGCCAGGAAGAATACAATGCAATAATGTATGCTGCCTATAGCTTCCCCGAAGCGGTAGTGCCTATTCTTGAGGCAATGAAAGCCTTAGTAAAGGAAGATCAGGCGAAGATTTTAATGAGAGCTACGACGGGTGATTCTTCTAATCCCCGACTGAATGCATTAGTTCTGGCTGGCGAATATCATCGCGACGCTGTAATTCCTATTCTTTTAGCCACGCTAAAGCTAGGGGAAGAGGAACAGGCAGATATTGTTGAGAAGCACTATCGCGCTAGAGGTGTGTACACCTACCGGGATGAAGAGAAGAGTTCATTAACGCTGGCTGCTAGATGTTTCCCCGAAGCCTTAGGCCCTATTCTTTCGGCCATAGTAGCGTCAGGGGGAAATCTAGCAGAATCTTTAAAAAAAGTAGCTGCTGTCCGTTATGATAAGAAATCTTTGACACCTATTCTTGAAAAGATGAAAACGTTAAGGCCAGAAGAGCAAGCACAGATTTTAAAACAGCATGATGGCGTGGGTTATAATCTACTTATGAGGGCTGCCGATTCTCGGGATGCCTCTACAGTCGAGGCTATTCTTTCAACGATGGAGAAATTAAGCCCGGCTGAGCAAGCACAGATTTTAAAACAGCATGATGACCGTGGCTATAATGCGCTAATGTTAGCGGCTTGTTGTAATCCTAAGGCAATAGCTCCCATCCTTACATTCATGAGAAAATTAGGTACAGGAGAGCGGGCACTAATTTTAAAGCAGTGTTTAAAAGAAGAAGATTGGCTGCCACCCGATGTTCCAAACCTTGGTGGCTATAATGCGTTAATGTTTGCTGCTTATCGACACCCTGAAACGGTAGCTCCTATTCTTGTAGCCATTGGAGAGTTGGAAGTAAAGGATCAAGCGCTAATTTTAAAGCATCGTAATCATGATGGCAAAAACGCATTAATGATAGCTAAAATGAAGGCGAAAACGGATCGCTCCCCTGTTCCTCTAGTCACCTATGAGGTTGAAATGCGCCTCTTACTAGTGAGGCTAAATGAAAAAATTGGTGAGTTTGAGCGTTTATCGAAAGCAGGTCCAAACTCTGAACGTTATACATCTGCAGCGCAGAAAGGACGAGAACTTCATGGAAAATTAATAGATACTTTATCAACCTACCAAGGCGCTGAAAGAAGCAAGACCACGGCTGAGGTACTGAGCCGTGCGTGGAAAGCGGAAATTAATGCTGCCAAAAAATCTATACTTGTCGAGTTTCCAGGCGTGAAAGAGATCCTGCGTGGGATGTTGATTCTTGCGGCCTCCATCATTATTTTTCCATATGGAGTATACAGAGCCGTAAATCGTTGCCAGCAGAATAAAAGCTTATTTTTTACAACTGGGGCAGAGCAAATCCTGGATGAATTAGAACAAGCACCGCACGATCTATCAAAAAAATCACCGGGCTCTTAAGCAGCCTCTTGGGGTGTGTTGACCATTCACGCTGAAACGCCCGCGTGCCGTGATTGATCCCTGGGGGATTCCCAGTAAATTATGAGGATTATCACTAATGGCTATACAATATAATCCACCACATCCAGGTGAGTTCATTAAAGAAACTTATATTGCACCCTTGAATATAAGCTTAAGGTACGTGGCAAAAGATTTAGATGTCGCGCCTTCCACGTTTTCGCGACTTATACAAGGCAAATCCGATCTTTCCCTGGAAATGGCTTTAAAACTAAGCAAAGCATTTGGCAGAAGTCCTGAAAGTTGGATGCAGATGCAAACAAATTTTGATCTCTGGAAAGCCAAGCAACATGTTAACCTTGAGCGAGTCCATGTAATTTATGCACGTGCGTCATAGTTTGGGAATCTTTAATTTAGTGCGGTAATTTCTGCTACACTAATAGTAAGGTTTAAAAAAGGTGGATACTATGAAGAAATTAATTTTGCATCCCACCGATATGAGTCAATGGCACGCGCTAGTGAATGAGGCCCAGGCCTCTACGCGCCTGATTTTAAATGAGAATACAGAAAGTTATCTAGTTTTCCTCCTTATGCGTTTTGTTCACGCCACACAATTAGCAGAGTCCGTTATCGCGTTGGATTTTCTGCATTCTATGCATGCTCTGGGAAGCCGCCAGATTGAATTATTGCGTGATGTGGGTGACAAAAGCCTGTTACTTTGTGGGCTTTTTCCTGGATTAGCAGATAGACGCCATGTCCGGCTTGAATATTTTAGTGACATGGGTCAAGCAGCGTACTTAACGGTGGGCGAATTGCAAGACAATGAATCTGCAAGTTTATTTTTTCAATTAAGTCAGCAATTTACGACCTTACAACAAATTTTACAGGCCATGCGGGGGGATTTTAGCGCTTCGGATAGAGAAATTAGCCTATTATCAGACCCTGATTTGCCTATTCAGTAAAAATATCTTTATTTCCTAAACAAAAGCGTTACATCAATCGGGTCAAACGTATAGTGTTGATTACAAAAATCGCAAGAAATTTCTACCTGGCCTCGCTCTGCAACCAGTTGTTGTACATCCTGCTCGCCTAGAATAGTCAATACCTGCTTCATTTTTTCAGGATTACACCGACATTGAAAATGTACTTTGCGCCCGCCATACAGGCGTAACTCGGTTTCATGATACAGCCGATGCAAAATGGTGGGATTATCCAGGGTTAAAAGCTCATGCTCCGTAATCGTTTGGCCTAATTGCACCGCATATTCCCAAAATTGTTCGCGCTGTAATGTATCTTGCCCCGGCATTAATTGTAATAACATGCCTGATGCCTTATCCTCATTAACCGCAAGAAAGACTTGCGTAGCTACTTGCTCTGATTGGGCAAAATAATGCGTAAGGTTTTCGCTCATTGAGGCGGAGCGTAAAGGAACAACACTTTGATAAGCTTGGGTCTGATTATACTGGTTAATAATAAGCACCATTTTGCCATGAATAAACGCATCGGCATAATCAATGTCTTTGCCCACCTGATACTTAGCAAAGCCTCGAACTTGTAATTGATGGTCGCATTGCACCAGCAACAAAGGTAAGCGCTCATCACCGTGAAATTGTAGGCTGACTTCGCCTTCAAATTTAATACTGCCTGTAAGTAAGAGACAAGAAATTAAAGCCTCCCCTAATAACCTTCTTACCATAGGTGGATAAGGATGCTGATGCATAATGATTTTATACGTTTCATCCAAATGAGCAATTTCACCGCGAATGTTGGCATGTTCAAACATAAAACGTTGTAGGGTGTCTTGTTCTTTCATAGTTAGTATTAAATTTAAAAGTGCGGGGATTCTACCATAAATAATGAGTTGATTGCTGCTGGTATAATCCGTAATAATACAGCTGTCTTAAATTTCTAAAATCCCTGCCTACGCCCTGCGTTTTATACGCAGGGTCTATCAATCTTGGTAAGACTATGGATACCGCGCATAAAGCGCGGTACGTAGGGATTGGGGCGCTGGGTACGTAGCAAATGTTAAACTTAGACGGCTGTATGTGTAATAATTCTTAAGAGCTATACCTATGTTAAATCCGCAACAAATGGCAGCGGTTAAATTTATTGAAGGTCCTTTGCTTGTACTGGCTGGTGCCGGCAGCGGAAAAACACGAGTGATTACTCATAAAATCGCTTATTTAATTGAGCAATGCGGCTATGCTGCTCATCAAGTGTGCGCGGTTACGTTTACTAATAAAGCGGCTAATGAGATGCGCTCGCGGGTTGCCTCTGTTTTGCCTCCCCCTAGTAGGAGGGGTTTAAAAATCGCGACATTTCATACCTTAGGTTTACATATTTTGAAGCATGATGTCGCACGTTGTGGGTTAAAGCCCGGGTTTTCTATTTTTGATAGCGAAGATAGTCTCCAACTTTTACGAGATTTATTACCTAAAGCCTACGCTTCTTCTCGGGATTATTTAATGCAGGCACAGCAGCAAATTTCTCAATGGAAAAATGAATTATTAGACCCCACTAAAATTGTGCCAACTATGCCGTTACAACAGGAAATAGCTGCTATTTATCCGCGCTATCAAAGCGCCTTACAGGCCTATAATGCCGTGGATTTTGATGACTTAATTCGTTTGCCTGTGCAATTATTAAAAGAACATGAGGATAGTTTAGAGCGTTGGCAACATAAAATTCGACATTTATTGATAGACGAATATCAAGACTCCAATACCTCACAATATGAATTGGTTAAATTATTAGTCGGGCAGCGAGCGCGTTTTACGGTGGTAGGTGATGACGATCAATCCATTTATGCATGGCGAGGGGCTAAGCCTGAAAACCTTGCCCAATTAAAACAAGATTATCCAGCACTCCATGTGATCAAATTGGAGCAAAACTACCGCTCTACGGGCCGTATTCTCCATGTGGCAAATCATTTAATTTCGCACAATACGCATTTGTTTACTAAAAAATTGTGGAGTGAATTAGGCGAAGGGGACTTACTAAGAGTGCTTTGTTGCAAGGATGATCAAGATGAAGCCGAGCAAGTAGTCGCTGACTTGATTAATCATAAATTGCGGTACCGGACCGATTATGGTGACTATGCGTTTTTATACCGAGGTAATCATCAAGCCCGCGTGTTTGAAAAAATCTTACGAAACCAAGGCATTCCTTACCGGATTAGCGGCGGGCAGTCTTGGTTTGCCCGTACAGAAATCCGAGATATTTTTGCTTATCTTAAATTATTATGCAATGAAGCCGATGATGCTGCTTTTTTAAGAGTGATTAATACCCCAAAACGAGGGATCGGGGATGCGACATTACAAGCGCTCGGTCATTATGCCCAACAGCGTGGCCAAAGTCTTTATGCTTGTTGTGATCATTTAGCGCTACAAGAGCAGATAAGCGAAAAGCCGCGACAAGCGCTTCATGCGTTTAAACAATGGTTGGAAAGAATTAAACAGCGTTTTAAGCATGAATCGCTAATGGATGTCTTACGCGACATGATGGAAGAAAGCCGTTACGAAGCTCATGTCTATGAGCAATGCGACACCCCGTTAAAAGCACAAAAATGCATGGAAAATGTGTGGGAACTTCTTGATTGGGTGGTGCGGTTGTTTGATAAAGAAGAAGAGAATACCTTAGCAGATGTTATTAATAAATTGATTCTTATTGATATTCTTGAACAATCCGATGGCCAAGATAAAGACCATGTCCAACTGATGACATTGCACGCTTCGAAAGGGTTGGAATTTCCTTTCGTCTATTTGGTAGGGATGGAAGAAGAGTTATTACCGCATCGGGTGAGTATTGATGATGATCAGATAGAAGAAGAGCGCAGGCTTGCTTACGTGGGCATTACCCGTGCGCAGAAAGCCTTGTGTCTGACTCTGGCTAAAAAGCGGCGTCGTGCTGGTGAGCTGCAGGATTGCTTACCGAGCCGGTTTTTAGAGGAATTGCCTGAGGATAGTTTGGAATGGTTTGGCCGACAGGGCGATCGAACGGAAGAGCAGTCAAAGGCGTTTGCGCGCTCTCATTTGGAGGGGTTAAGGAGCTTGTTGGGGTGATATGTGTAAGATGGTATGTCGGATTTCATCAAACATTCACTTTACTCAAGCTATCTTGCTGATTCTTCAACCAAACGATCAATAAAAATTAAAGACCTGATTTTTTCTAATTTACTCTTTAGCCCCACTCTCTTTTCTTCTAAATCATAATCAGCTTGCAATCCTAACCAAAATCCCTCTGATGTTCCTAAAGCTCGAGAGAACCTTAAATCAGTATCGGCTGTAATAGAACGCTTGCCATGAACAATTTCATTGATTCTACGAGGGGATACATCGATATCACGAGCAAGTTTATTCTGACTGATTTCCATCGGCAGTAAAAACTCTTCAAGTAAGATCTCACCTGGATGAATATTTTTTAATTTTGTCATAACTAACTCCTAATGATAATCGACCATTTCAACATCTGTAACAGTTCCATCTTGCCAAATGAAACAAAGACGCCATTGATCATTGACCTTAATGCTGTATTGGCCGCTTCTATCTCCAACCAATTTTTCTAAATGATTGCTAGGAGGTATTCTTAAATCATCCATTGCTCTAGCATTATTTAACATCCTTAATTTTCTTCTTGCTCTCTGTTGTATAATCGATGGAAATTTACGAGACATTAAACCGTCGTATATCTTTTTTGTTTCTTTGCATCGAAAGTTTTTAATCAAGATAATCCCGTTAAATTTATACCTCCATAAGTAAATATAACGCAATACGTTATATAGCGCAATGCGTTATATTAAAAATAGTTAAATAGTCCTTTACAAGCTGTCTATTTCAATTTTGTATCTACGCTCCCTCAAAAGTACGCGCTTCTTGTACTCGTTCCGCTAAATCCTCAATAAATGACGTCGTGGCGGTTTTGCCGTGGCCGAAAAATCGATGTTGGGCATAAACTTCTTTCTTGCTCTCAGATTTGAGGCGTTTTGCAATATCGCTAGGTGGCTCATCGCTTCGTAGCTCTTCCTGGAGTGTTGATAAGGCCTCTTTTTTCTTATTTGCGGCATTATCCGTCAATAAGCTGCTGAAATGCCTTTGCTTGTAGCGTTCAATGCGAAAAATCGCTTGTCGTCTTTGCCAGCTGGTAGAAGGCGTTTCAGTAACTATAATCTCTATATTTTCTTCTTTATGGATGCCCATTTGCTTCTGCCATGATTCCTTAAATGCCAAAGGCTTTTTACTTAATTGACTAGCGCCCCAATCCCATAAGGTTGCTAATAAATAAACAGGGGAAAAAATGAGTTTAAGAAAAAGAGTGGGTAAATCGGTTGCATGGTTATGTCCTCCATGCGCAGAGGCTAGTCGCTCCTTACAAAAGTCTTTGTCGCTCATATCATCACGATGTTGATGGCTTGCAAAAAAGTAATGAAAGTCTTCAAAACCCTCACTGATAATGCCTAGGATCGCGGAAAAAATTTCAGGGATACTCGGTACACGATCGCCTACAACCCCAATACTAATCAAGTGCCCAATAAAAAGGATAATACGTAACGGAGTGATCGTTAATTTAAGCAGTAGGCGGGCAGGATTTATAATTTGTAACCAATGCTCATTTTGTAACCCTTGGAATCGTTCTTTGATCGCCGTCCAAGCCTGGGTGAATATACTCTCTTTTTGGCGTAGCGCCCCATCAATGATTTCTAAGGATTCTGCTGTATTTTCTAAATTAAAGACGACCGCCGAAATCCCTGTAACAATCGGGTTGATAATCCCCATAATAAATTCAGGCATGCGCCCCATCCAGGTAAAAAGATGGGGTGTTTCTCTAGCAACGGTCCACCACGTACCCGCTGTGCAGATGGTCAGTGCTACGGCCAGGCCTACTAATAAAACGGCCGTAATGACCATAAACACATTGCGTATAGTAAGGCCTTGGTTTAAATCTTTGCGAAGCTTATTAAACCACTTCCGTAGTGTATCATTATTAATCATATCAACGATCGAATTATACGTTAGAAAACCATAAGCAACACCGGCAACGATGGCCATAGGTACAATAAGCATCGGCCATAGGGTAAAAGACAAAGCAGCAAATAATGGAATGGCCGCAAAGGCTTCCATCAATAAATAAGTCGTGCCCAGGGTCATGAACACGGCAGCCAGCGCACTGAATAGCTTTACGGCATGAAAAAGCCGATGGCGTTCTTTGTATTTGCGTTGATAATCCGTTTGGGCGTGGTCAAAAAGCCATTTGCGCAATTTTCTTTCATAATCCGATAAATCGTTTTCATCGTTATCAGCAAAGAGTTGCAGGGCAAACCATTTCTCCATATCACGCAGGGTTTTTTCGATACGTTTTTTATGTTTGCGACTGCTTTTATTGAGGTGTTTATGTCCGAATTGTTTTAATAAAGCGGCTTGAGCCATGTAGTCTTTAAAAAATTGCGGACAATCAGCGGCCGCAACATCAAAATCATCTAAATGAGTCGCTAGGTAATCGTTAGCTAGGTAATTTTTAAGATAGTTTTCCTTAAATAATTTATTAAATGCTCCTTTAATATTTTGTAAATAAATTTCCCCCTCATAAGCAACCGATAGCCCAAATGCAGCTAAGGCAAAAGGTAAAATCGGCCATAAAGCAAACATGCCGCCAAAGCTTAACAAGCCAAGGATTAAACTTGCACCTAAGGTAAGTAATAGAATAAGAAGGTATTTAGGTATTTTTTTTAAGTTCATTGTTTAGCAGGTGAGCAAATTAAAGGAATTGATACTTTATATCAAATGAAAATGATTATCAATAACTTTTTGGCGATTGTTATGCTGGGGGTAAAAAAAAGCCCTGAGAGGCTCAGGGCTTAGTAAATTAACGGTAGGTACAAGCAGGTTGGTTCGTAAGGCATTGTCACTTTTTAAGCGGTAGCCTGGTTGCAAGCAACTGTCTCTTGATCACAATGAGGCATGAAAAGAGCCCTATAGGGCATCGCACGCCCCAAAATATGACCAAGAGTCCGTTGCTTGCAACCGGGAAAGCACGCCTTAACTTTGCATCAACGCTTAAAATCCATGGTTGCAAGCAGCCAGGCTACAAAACTGGTGCTGCGGATTGGCTGTCGCTGCGTGCCGCCTCTTGTCGATCTTGTTGCGGTAGCTCCAACGTAAGGCCTCTATCTACATTCCTATTTTGATAAACTTTTTTCATGGCACCAGCCAGGCCGCTAGGTGAATTGCCAAAAAGGGTCAAGCCGCCAGCGATTGCGCTGACTATGCCACCTGCCGTCAATCCAGGAGCTACGGCTGCAGCAACGCCTACACCAGCGGCGGCGGCCCCGACAGGGGGTATTAAAAGTGCAAGACCGACTACGATGGCAACGGCTGCTAGGACTAATAATAATTTACCAAGGCGTTGTAAGCCCAAGGAGGGATGCCCAGTCATCTTCTTCGCATGACTTTCATAATCAGTCTTCGTTAGAGTGACATCGCCGGTTACGCAACGATAGGCATAGCATAGCGCTTTTGTTAGATCGTCAGTTTTTTCTTTTCCGGTGCTTTTTAATAATTTTACTTGTTCTATAACATTTTTTACATGAGGACCAAGCTGCTGACTTCTGTTATTACTAGCGCCACAAAGTTCTTTTTTATAGTGGCTTGTTAATTTGGCAAGGGCTAAGAAATAAGCGGCCTCTCCAGTGTTGGCTTCAGTAAACTCTCTTCGGGAAGTGGTGAGTGCTTCTGATGCCCGGGCTTTTTCAGTGCTTGTTGTAGCTTGTTGCTCTGCTAGGGTCGCCATCGCAGTTTCTTTTTCAGTAATCTGAATAACCACCTCGCTGTTCTCGGACGTGAGTTTGCTTTGCGCAAGACCTAGAGCAGTCAATTCAGCTAGTTTTAGCACGTTTGTAGCGGCCAGATGCGTTAGTTGACTGGCAATCGCTTCAAGAGATGCCATCGCTGTAGCTAACTCAGTTTTTCGTGCTTCAAGCGCTGCGGTTTTCTCAGCAATCTCAGCTTCTAGTGCACTAATATCTTCTATTCGAGCAGTAGTTGGTGACGAACTTGCTGCTCCTCCACTGGCTGCATCCACCGACGAAGCTGCAGTAGTAGCGGGGGCCGCAGCAGCAGGGGCAGCTGAATCAACAAGGGCTGATGGTGATGTTGCTACTGCTGTTTCTCCATCCGCTGCCGCCGATAAATCTGCAGTGGGAGCGGGGACCGGGGCCGCTGAAGCAGCAGGGTCTAATGATACTGCTGCTGCTTCTCCACCGGCTCCAGCCGCCAGCGGTGGTGAAGCATCAGCAGGGCCTTCTGAAGCAGCGGTGGCCGCTGCTTCAGAAGAGCCGGCTAGTGCCGCACTACTCGCCCGCGCTAGCTCACTCCTTTTTGATGCGAGTGTTTCCCCCAGTGTAGCGAGCGCTTGTTCGAGCGCGCTAACAGTTGACTGGTTTTCTGCCACCGCAGCCTCTGCCTGCGCCTTGGAGCGCTCTTGAGCTTGGAATTCTTCTGTGGTGGATTTTAATAATGCTTCAAGCGCTTCTTTTTGACGGTTATTTGAGTCGATTTGCGTTCTAATTGCTTTTAGGCTTGCTAACGCTGCTACTAGAGTTTCTTTCTCGCTTGCTTGAGCCTGCATTTGCGCATCCAGCGTCTTCAGTGAATCTTCTTGTACTTTAATGTTATCTTCGATTGCCCTTAGCGCTTTTAATTTTGGACTTAATTGGTTCAGTGCCTGAGCTTTGGCCTCTAAGGCAGGGAGGGTTTTTAATTTCTTATCCAAGCGAGTGAATTTATAAGCCTTCGGTGCTTTATCGCATTTTGCTGCTTCGAGTATGGTTGCTCGGGCGTTACTAAGTGTTCTGATAAGATGGTCTAGGTTAGTGGACTCATAATTCCCTGCCTCGAAATCACCTTGAACACCCACAATAAGTGTATTTATACTATCTAAAATCGCTAAAGCAGCGTCCTCGTTTCTTCTTGCTTCTTGTACAGTTAATTGTCCCGGCATAATGCTCTCTCTTTGGTAAAGTTAAAGATAGAATTAGAGGCGGGCAGGATACCATATTTTCAATCAGGATGGAAATAAATCATCTAGGACGGTATAAAATTATCCACAGATCCAAGGACAATGGCTAATTAAGTGAAGGGGTAACCGTGTACCGTACGTCTTTTTCCGTGGTTTTATTGTCCAAAGCAACCATGGTTTTGCAAAGAGCGGAGGGCTGGCTTCTAAATAATCCCAAGCCGCCCAATGTTAATGTGCCACTGATTATCCCGATGAGCGATCCTATAATGGCTTTTGCGGCGATTAAACCTATACAGCTACCTATGACTGCGGTAGCAGGAGGGAAAAATGCGATCCCTATGGCGATCGTAGTAATTGCCAAAGCAAGCATTAGGGTGCCTAAGTACTTCAGCTGGCGTGATGGAGGATTAGTTATTTCTCTCGCATGGTCGCTGTATAAGGTAGGATCGGTGGGAGACGTGGTTAATCGTCGATACGTTAAAAGGACATAATAGGCTAATTCGTCGGTGTCTACACAGCCTGCCTTTTTTAAGCGTTTGATCTCAGCAATAAATGCTTTAAGTAGGCCGTTAACGGCCGTTTCCTGATGTAAGAGCCCTTCCAATTTTTCTAGTGCTTCATGGTATTCTGCTTCTGGATCGTTAGGTGCTTTGGCCTTGTCACCAGGGGTAACCGTTGTTGTATCTCCTACAACGCTTAAAGAGGGTACGGGAGGTGGTGCTATTTCTGGAGGTAAGTTAACAGGGTGAGGTATTTCTCTTCTTACCTCAGCGGGCGCGGGTGCGGGCGTTGGTGGCTGCACTGCGGCAGGCGGCGGCGGGGGAGGCGCATCCGTGGCAGGTGTAGGAGTAACCATAGGTACAATAACGGGTGGCAGAGGTATGGATGCTAACTCGCTTTGCAAAGCGCTAAGGGCGGTTTTTATTTCCGTATCTAAAGCGGCATAGGTTCTAAATTTAGTCTGATTAGGCTGCCACCATGCATTATGCTTAGTCGCATCGTGCTCGGTTTGGGCTCGTTTTTGTTCGCTGGTAATATGCGCAATAGCTATCTCTAGTAGGCTGCGAGCTTCGGCAGGGCGAGTTTCCTTTTGGCCTGCAACAGCCGTCTTTTTTTCTGCTATGTAGACTTTGAGAGCGGTTAAGATTGCAATAGCATCCGTTAAGTGTGGCATCTTGCCTCCTGTAACATCATTACTCAATATGCAAATCACTATATCTCCCTTCTCCCCTGCGGGGAGAAGGTGCCCGTAGGGCGGATGAGGGGGAGCTAACAACTATAACCCTCACCCTGACCCTCTTCCCGGCGGGGAAAGGGAGCTTTAGGATATAGTATAGCAACAAATTCCCTATTATGATTTTTCCTTCTCTTTTTCTGGCGTATTACGTGGTGGACAGTGAAATTCTGCAGAAACCTCGCCTTTGGCATCGATAGCTTTCAATACCACGGGGAACTTCCATAAGCTGTATAAATGTTTTAATACTTCTTGCGTAGAAGATCCTAAGGGAACCCTATTTTGTTGAGTATAATGCAGCGTTAATGAGCGGTCGCCCTCCAGGTCGACGGAGAATATTTGGATATCTAAATCTAGATTACTTAAATTATATTGTTTCGCTAAGGATTCACGGATCAACCCATAGCCTTGCTCATCGTGAATAGCACCTACCATTAATTCAGGGTGTCGATCATCATCTAAAATGTGGAATAATTTTAATTCTCGAATCATATGTGGTGATAAATATTGAGCAATAAAACTTTCATCTTTAAAATTACGCATCGCATGATCAAGAGTGGTTAACCAATCAGTATGGGCTAAGTGGGGAAACCAATGTTTATCTTCTTCGGTAGGGTTCTCGCAGATGCGTTTAATATCTTGCATCATGTGATAACCGAGGGTATAGGGATTGATGCCCGTGTAATAAGGGCTATTATAAGGGGGCTGCATGATCACATTGGTATGATTTTGTAACACTTCTAACATAAATTCATCGGTGACTAAGTGCTCGTCATACAGCGCATGCAAAAGCGTATAATGCCAAAAACAAGCCCACCCTTCATTCATCACTTTGGTTTGGCCTTGAGGATAAAAATACTGTGCGATTTTTCTAACAATACGTACAATTTCACGTTGCCAAGGTTGCAAAAGAGGCGCATTTTTTTCAATAAAATAGAGGATATTTTCTTGCGGCTCTGTGGGAAAGCGGGTTTTTGCCCGTTGATTACCTGCATCCTTGCTGGCAGGAATAGTACGCCAAAGCTCATTGACCTGCGTTTGTAAGTACATCGCGCGATTTTGCTGGCGTATTTTTTCTTCTTGGATCGATAAAGGGGTAGGATGTTTATAACGGTCAACGCCATGATTCATCAGGGCGTGGCAAGCATCCAACGTCGCTTCTACCTCATCGATCCCATAGCGCTCTTCACACTCGCTGATATAATTTTTAGCAAAAACAAGGTAATCAATAATGGCATCGGCTGATGTCCACATTTTAAATAAATAATTATTCTTAAAAAAGGAATTATGGCCATAACAGGCATGCGCAATGACCAAGGCTTGCATGGCTATGGTATTTTCTTCCATGAGATAAGCGATGCAAGGATTTGAATTGATGACTAATTCGTAGGCTAAACCCATTTGGCCGCGCTGATAACTTTTTTCAACGTTGACAAAATGTTTGCCGAAAGACCAATGATTATACCCAATAGGCATACCGACAGAGGCATAAGAATCCATCATCTGCTCTGCAGTAATCACCTCAATTTGATTAGGGTAAGTATCAAGCTTAAACGCTTTTGCGATGCGGGCAATTTCGCGGTCATAGGTCTGAAGCAACTCAAAAGTCCACTCAGAACCTTTCGATAACGGTTTCTTTTTCATACCGTTTTCCTCTTAAATAATTCACGAAAGACGGGATAGATATCGACAACGCTATCAATATTTTCCATCGCAAAATTAGCGTACTTAGTGTGTATTTGTTGGTACACTTCCCACAAGCTCTGATGATGGCGCGGCATGATTTCAATATAGGCAAAATATTGTAATAACGGCATAATTTTTTCTTGGAGTAGCTCAAGGCAGTAAGGGGAGTCGGCGTTCCAATTATCTCCATCAGAGGCTTGTGCTACGTAAATATTCCAAGCCGCCGGAGGGAAGCGGGCTTCAATGGTCTGATAGAGGAGCTCTAGCGCACTAGAGACCACAGTACCTCCCGTCTCACGAGAATAGAAGAAATCTTCTTCGCTCACTTCTTTAGCTGAAGTGTGGTGTCTTATAAAGACCAGTTCTATTTTGTCGTAATTTTTCGTTAAAAAAAGATAAAGAAGAATAAAAAAGCGCTTGGCAATTTCTTTTTTAGGCTCATCCATAGAGCCCGATACGTCCATGATGCAAAACATAACGGCTTGCGTGGAGGGGGCTGGGATTTTTATTTTGTTGTTATAACGAAGGTCGAATGTATCAATAAAAGGTACGGCATTGATTTTCTTTTTTAAAAACGCTATTTCGTGTTCGAGGCGCTCCATCTCCGCCTTCTCAGGGCTAGGTTCTTTTTGCAAAGCGAGAAGCGCTTCCTCGGCTTTTTTTAATTGATGTTTATAAGTCGCACTTAAGGCTACCCGCCGACCGGTGGCTTGGCGCATGGAGCGCAGTACATTGATGTTAGTCGGTGTACCGCTGGTGGTTACACCGGCACGTACGCTTTTTAGCGTGCTGATGCTGGCTAATTCTTTTTTAACCAAGTCAGGTAATTCTAAATCTTCAAAATACAACTCTAAAAATTCTTCACGTGAAAGCTGAAATACAAAATCATCTTCACCTTCACCGGAGTTGCTGGCCTGACTACCGCCGCCTCCTTCAGCTCCCCCACTAGGTGGGCGTTTAATCCGATCGCCGGTTATAAATTCATCATTACCGGGTAAAACTCGCTCCACTTTACCACCTTGACCTCGATTAAAATGGGGCTCTGAAATATCTTTCGCAGGGATGGTAATTTGCTCCCCTTTATCAATTTCGGTAATACTTCGTTTCCCTACGGCTTCTGTTACCGCGCGCTTTATTTGATTCTTATAACGACGTAAAAAGCGCTGACGGTTGACCGTGCTTTTTTTCCCGGCATTTTGTCGCCTGTCAATAAGTTGCGTCATACGATTCTACTTTATTGTGATTTACGAACACGTAAATACCATTCACAGAGTAGCCTAACCTGTTTAGCGGTATAGCCTTTGTCCACCATCCGAGCGATAAATTCTGCATGCTTTTTCTTGTCATCTTCTGACGCTTTCGCGTTAAAGGAGATAACGGGCAGCAGATCTTCGGTATTAGTGAACATTTTTTTCTCAATAACGGATCTTAATTTTTCATAACTATTCCACTTAGGATTTTTACCTTGATTATTAGCACGAGCCCGTAAAACAAAATTCACTACTTCGTTACGAAAATCTTTAGGGTTAGAAATGCCGGCCGGTTTTTCAATTTTTTCCAAATCTGTATTGAGTGCCGCGCGGTCAAAAATTTCGCCGGTATCAGGATCACGGTAATCTTGATCTTGGATCCAAAAGTCAGCATAAGTGATATAGCGGTCAAAAATATTTTGCCCGTATTCGGAATACGATTCTAAGTAGGCAGTTTGAATTTCTTTACCGATAAATTCCACGTATTTGGGTGATAAATATTCTTTAATGAAATTTAAGTAGCGCTCATGGGTTTCTTGCGGTAATTGTTCTTGTTCAATTTGGCGCTCTAATACATAAAGAAGGTGGACAGGGTTCGCTGCTACCTCGGTATGATCAAAGTTGAACACTTTAGAAAGAATCTTAAAGGCAAATCGCGTAGAGATACCGCTCATGCCTTCATCAACGCCTGCAAAATCTCGATACTCTTGGTAAGATTTTGCCTTAGGATCAGTATCTTTTAAACTCTCGCCATTGTAGACACGTAATTTAGAGTAAATACTTGAATTTTGCGGTTCTTTTAAGCGAGTTAGTACGGAAAATTGCGCTAGCATATCAAGTGTGCCAGGGGCGCAAGGGGCTTCAGTTAAGGAGCTATTGGCAATGAGTTTACGGTAAATTTTAAGCTCCTCGGATACACGTAAACAGTAAGGCACTTTGACGATATTAATACGGTCAATAAATGCTTCATTATTTTTATTATTACGGAACGTTTGCCACTCTGCTTCATTGGAGTGCGCTAAAATAATACCCTCGAAAGGGATGGAAGAGAGGCCTTCGGTCGCATTGTAATTGCCTTCTTGCGTTGCGGTAAGTAAAGGGTGTAACACTTTAATCGGTGCTTTAAACATTTCTACGAATTCAAGTAAACCTCGGTTAGCACGGCAAAGACCACCGGAGTAACTATAGGCATCCGGGTCATCTTGCGAGAATTGTTCGAGCTTTCGGATATCGACTTTACCGACTAAGGATGAGATATCTTGGTTATTTTCATCGCCAGGCTCTGTTTTAGCGATAGCAATTTGCTTCATACGGGAGGGTTTTACTTTTATCACACGGAATTGATTAATATCACCGTTGTATTCATGCAAGCGTTTGATAGCCCAAGGCGACATGACATAACGTAGGTGGCGTCGAGGAATATTAAATCGCTCTTCGAGTAATGCGGCATCTTCTTCAGGGTTAAATAAAGACAAAGGAGAGTCGAATACGGGAGAGCCTTTAATGGCATAAAAGGAGGTTTTTTGCATGAGCTCTTTTAATTTTTCTGCTAGGGATGATTTACCACCGCCGACGGGGCCTAATAAATAGAGTACTTGCTTGGTCTCCTCAAGTCCTTGCGCCGCATGCTTTAAAAACCCCACGATTTGTTCGATAGGCTCTTCCATGCCATAAAAATCATCGAATACCGTATAGCGAGGGATAATTTTATTAGAAAAAATGCGTGATAATACGGGGTCATGGCGGGTATCGACCATTTCAGGTTCGCCAATGGCCATTAACAAGCGTTCAGCTGGATTTGCATAAGCAGAAGGATCTTTTTTACAAAGCTCTAGATACTCATCTAGACTCATCTCTTCTTCTTTATTATCCACAAAGCGGCGAGTATAGCCGGCTAAGAACTCTTGTGTGCTCATGTCAATCCCCTTTGGCTCTAATTATTATAATTCTTAACTTTCAGTATAGGCGAAATTCATTGGCTTGGAATATCTATTTAATAAAATTATTATGAAGAATCAAGGTTGATTTCTATACGAGAGATGATTGAGAATAGCAATTCGGGGTCAGGTCTTGAGTTTTGAATTGATTGTCCGAATTCAACGCCTGACCCTGAAGTATCGCCACTTTTTGTTAAACCATGTAGCCTGGTTGCTTGCAACCAGGGACTTTAAGTATTGATGCAAGTTATGGCATGCTTTCCTGGTTGCAAGCAACCAGGCT
>JAGVKL010000065.1 GCA_020050595.1 Legionellales bacterium | reverse complement strand
TAATTTTTCCCTTGCCCATGTTAATGTGTTGGAAAGTCTTAACCACAATGAAGCCTCACCATTGAACTTCGGCGATGTTTCATCCTGAAACCGCGCTTGATAACAGGCTAAAACATAACCACTATAAGCATAGTTTGAAACGTTAAAAACCCAATAGATAAAACGCCACAATACCGAGTAACCATCCATCTCAGCCTGCCTCTCTAATCTCCCCTGTAAAAGGCTTAAGTCAGCGTTTAACTTTAAAACCTCCGCTTCAACCACTAAGCCACTATCACCATCACCAAGATACAATCCCCTCAACCAGTGATACCTCAACCGGCTTAATTGCGATCCTTCAATAGATAATGATGGGATAGTGGCTTTCATCGCTAAACTCCTGTTCTACCAATGCTAGTAGCTGCAGCAGCAGGGCCAGCAACTCCTCCCGCTCCTCCCGCAGCGGGGAGCGCCGCATGGAAAAACCTATCTGTAGGGGGAGTAGGCACAAGAGTAGGTGCTGGAGTAGGGGTAGCTCGTCCTGCCGCTTCAGCTTTCATAACGGCAATCAATTCGCAAGCATCCTTAAGCTGCTGATTGCTTGTCTCTAAAGCTCTCTTCATGCCCATACATAGAGCAATCATATCATCGGCTCTTTTATCTGTGCGAGCCTTCTCTTCGACCAACCAGGCATTCTGTGTCTTTAGCCCGGCATTCTCTGTCTTTAGCCCTGTATTCTCTGCTATTAACCTTTTCTTTTCTCCGTCTGCGTCTCTAATAACACTATCTCTCTCAGCAATATCACTCTCCAAAGCAGCGATTCTAGCCTCACTCGAGATTAAGAGTTTGTTGCCATCAACGGTTAAACTTACAAGCGCTCCTGGTTTTTCTTTTAAATAGAGATCTAAAGCCGCTTTAACCCAGCGACATTCTCTATACATACAATCCAATACCGCTAGCAGTTGTTCTTTGATGCTTTCAAATTCTACCTCAGATATCGTTCTTTTTTTTGATTCTTCTCCAATCAATGTCAAAACCTTAGAGAGGCATGAAAAATATTTTTCCAATGATCTTAAATGGTGCTCCCTATACCCGTAAAAACGAGCACGAGTCGGTTTGCGAAAAACCCAATCATAGGGCTTCAATATGGTGGCATAAATCGCTTGATGAAAAGACTCTGTCAATGCCTTGAAGGTTGCCGTAGTGGGTAATGACTGCGGTTTATACTCGTCTTTTTTTCTTGTTGGGGACAAATATCCTTTAATCAATTTATCGATAGCTATAGCTAATTGCATCTCTTCCACTGGGTAAGAATGCTTTGCTAACGTTTTTGTATGCGGCACTTTCTTTTCCTCCGATTCGTTAAAAAAATCATATGCTTCTTTTAAAGTAGCTGCGTAGGCGGTTTCGGCCTCTCTAAACCCAGGAGCGGTTGGTGAAAGTAAGAGTTTACGGGCAACTACGTCAATCCAATTATCTTTGATTTTATTAGGGGGTTGTCCTGTCTTTTGGCAAAGTAGCTCAACGGCTTGGGCTGTTGCTGATTCGACGGTTAACGGCACCGCGGTTTCACCTGCTTGGCTATGACTTGCATCAGTAGTTGCTGGTGTAGGCGGTTGCGTTGTTTCACTCACTTGGCTATGACTTGCATCAGTAGTTGCCGGTGTAGGTGGTTGCGTTGTTTCACTCACTTGGCTATGACTTGCATCAGTAGCTGCCGGTGTAGGTGGTTGTGTTGTTTCACTCACTTGGCTATGACTTGCATCAGTAGTTGCCGGTGTAGGCGGTTGTGTTGTTTCACCCGCTTGGCTATGACTTGCATCAGCAGTTGCTGGTGTAGGTGGTTGTGTTGTTTCACTCACTTGGCTATGACTTGCATCAGCAGATATACGAGCAGCAGCTAATGATGCCTTTATTCTCGCTAAAACATTTTGGTACTCGCTATGGGCAAGCGCCTTTTGCTCTTCAGCCGCTCCGAATAATCCCATCACAAACAAAGGCGTGGCATCATCAACCCATTCAGGCTTAACGCAAGAAGGGGTAATTTCTATATCTCGGCAAATAGCAATCGCGGCCTGACTCCGTGCTAATGCTTCGATCGTATTATCCGGGAATACTTCTTCCGCAGGAAACACAATGGGGTCATCGGACTCCCGATCAAAATACTCTGCTGCCATTTCTAATGTCCTTTTATAAGCAACCCGGACCCATTCCTTTTTCGCTGCGGATGTGGCTGGGGTAATTAAAAATAGCGGGGCGGCCTTGTAAATCCAGCTTTTTAATATTTCCTCTGGGGCTTGTCCGGTATAATCGCAAAGGGCTAGCCAAGCTTTGACTTCAGCTAATTTTTTCAATCTATCTAAATCTTGCATTACAGCATCGTAATCTCTTTTTGCACTAATTTGCTCAGCGGCAGATACTCCTTGTAATTCTAGTAAAAATAAACGCGCTGCTTTTTCTACCCATTCTGCTTTAATTTCTCTTGGCTCTTGACCTAACGATTCACAGATTAAACGAAGAGCCATCATATTTGCAGCAAATTCTCTAGCCTTTGTGATTGCTGCTTCGTACTTTCTTTTTAGTTCTTCTTGGGTTTCTGCCCTCAATGTAGCATAGGAAGAAAGAAATAGTTGATAGCCCTGCTCAATCCAAGCCGGTTGAAGCTCTTTTTTATCTAAACCTGTTGTCCTGCAAAGCACCTCTACCATGTCTGCCCGTGCTTGTTCTTCAGGTGTTAGGCTAATAACCTCAACTACCGAAGAACCTGCACTACCTGCGCCACTTACTCCTGCCAAATGTCCTGCTCCTGACAACCCAATTGCATCAGTACTAGTATCAACCGCCGCAGCACCGACACCAGCACCAATCACAGCATCAGCACCAACCGCAGCTCCAGCACCTCTGATCAAACTTAAGGCGCGAAAATGAGCCAAATTATGCGCATCAGGATATGCAATCATGGGTAAATAATCACAAAGAAATGCGCCTAAAGCACGTAAAGTTTCTACATGCTTTTCGCTACTCGCAAGCACAACGGAACGATGCATTACCAAATCGTCCTTACTACGGCTTATTTTTTGCAAACTAACCTTGATGCGGCTAACCAATTTATCGGCTTTTGCTAACTGTCGATAAGTAGCATCGGTGGGATCGGTTTTGCGCTCTTCAACATACATTGTATGCCGCTCGCCATAAAAATCTCGCCAAAAAATATTTAATGTTTGCTCAAATTCAAGTAGGCTCTTTTCAAGTGCATACTTCAACCCTCCAAACAACCGATCACCTTCGTCAGAATCAAATAACCATTTTTCACCATAGGCTATTTGCAGCTGAGCCAGTTGGCTCAAAGCTTGCCTTAAGCAGCAAAAGATCAGAATAGCCCGATGAAAATCGCGAATTCGCGTCAATAAGACGGTTGTTGCTGGATCCCTTTTAAAAGCAACTCTATTTCGTATTTGGGTTGGGTCAGTCACAGACTCGATCCAGCTAGCAGCAGCCTTCCACCAGACAAACGAAGGCAAGCCAGACGTGCTTATATCTTCTTTATCGGATAGCGATACATCTGGTAAATGAGCATGGATCATTGTGATCGAAAGATTTTTATGACAGGTAAAATCATTTGCTCGAATCCCTGCGACTTGGAGCGTTTCCATCAACCATTGGCCAAGTTTGGTCTCATGGACTGTCTCCTTAATTTTTACGGCTCGGCCATCGCTAGGTGCTAATACCTCACCTACATTTAAATCACGAAGCCGAATGCCCTCTAACATCATATATAAAACATTAAATGACCCAGCAATAGTACTAGTTAATTGGTGATTAATCGCTGAAACCCGCTCGCTAAAGGACGCAGCATGATGGGCTTGAATTAAGTTAGCATGCAGCACTTCTAATGCTTTAATAACTACCGGCAGTACATTCCTAGGACATGCAATATCTTTATCTTTGTGATAAACGATAACCCCCGCATAAACACTCCTGCAATAGTTTAAACGCGCACCAACCTTCGCAGCAGTCTCTTTATCCGTTAACGATAATGTCGGCAATACGCCCACAAGCCACATCGCAAGTTCAGTATAAAACATACTTTCAAAACCGTCCTCACGGTATTGATTAGCTCCTGTTTTAACATCCTTTCCAAAAACCCTTACACGCTTATCAAGCGAGCAGTATAATTCGCCAATGGTCGTAACAATACCGTGAATCTGCCATATCAACGCACTATCAGCTGCCTCTACCCTACTTAATTCCGCTAATAAACACTCTTGCTGCTCTTTAAAGGTAGAGCGATAACGAGGCTTTTTGCCATCAAGCACCCAATGCTCAGGTAGAGAATCGGTCGGAGATGCTAAGTGCTCTCGATAAGAAGCGATAAGTTTTTGATAAGCGTCATAGTCTGTTACGCTCAAATCCGGAACCGCCGTAACTCTTTCATAGATATATGTAGCGATCCTTGCTAAAGCAGCCTGACCTGCCGCTCTCGCCGCATGGGTTGCCGCCGCCGCTACCATATCCCCACTGATTAAACTACCTACTGCCGCTAATGGTGCCGCCATCTGATACTCCTAATCCTTGAGTTGAGCATGAACAATAAAAAAGATAGTGTAATTGGGTAAAAAAATAAGAATAAATCGAAAGAGTACAACAAGAAAGAAACCCATGAATAAACGCTTGCATACCTGAACTCCATTATTCTAATCATTTAAAACTGATTAGCAGATACTATTTGCTTGAGTTTTTTATTATTTTATAAGCAAAAATAATAAGATTTGAGCATTATAAAGGTTTAAAATTTTATGTCAATTAAACTCGGCTTAAACTGTCAAACCAAAATGAAAATGTTCCTCTTTGTAAAAGCGGCCCTCTAATCCTCTTCACCGCAAATTTTAAGATTATTGGTTTTAGCAAAATCCAAGATGGCTTGATACACTTGGGGGCTTGATTCTTTTAATTTAGGATCAAGTAGTACGCATTTGTAGCCTTCATGGTTTACACTCGGTTGTAACAGGGGAGAATAATGAATACGGCTATTTTTAAAACTTGCTAATGTTCCACTCATGCGCTCAGCCCAATCACTTGGCCGAAAAGGCTTACCCTGCTGGGTAACGCCTTCAATCACAATTTTTTTATCTTTAGGATCAGTCATTGCGTTAACTACAGAAAAAAGGGTTATCTTTAGCAGTATAGCATTATGACGCCAACATTATTAGACTTAGTCTCTTCCAATACAAGATGAGCTTGAAAAAAGCGTAAAAAAGGACAAAAAAGGGGTAAAAGGGCTAAAACAGTCGGTGTCGTCCAAACTATGAGGACTATGATCTTAATGAACGACGACAAGCTGAATCACTCTAAGGCTATCAAATCATTTTTGGATGGTACTGACAAACTTAAATTTTCCGTGCCAAAACCTAATCGCTATGAGTGGATTGCAAGCATTCTAAAGCGTACTAACTACTTTAAATTGACAACGTTGAGTGGTCCTGCATATTTGAACGTGCCTATTATCCTAAATTCGGCAGTTGAATCGTGACGAGAGTCGCTAATGTGCTGAAGATTCAGTGCAGTAGCGACTCGTAGTAGATTCAACTGCCGAATTTAGGATTATGTATACGGTGAACAGGCCTATGAACGCTTGGCATCCATTTCTGTTTCTCATTTTTATAATTTGCGCAAATGATAACGCGTTAGCGGAGTCAAAAAATAGCTCTATCGTGCGAAAGTACTTCGGTTACGTGCACATTGAGCCAAAATGGGCACCGCTGATTAATGAGTTTAATCGTAATTATTTAACACCATACCTCAATTTTCATAGCCCCTGCTATTTCGCTGAAATTAAACCGGATAAAAAAGGTAAAGAGAAAAAAACGTACCCCTATCGCTCCATAATAACACCTTTTGTCATGGTGAAATGCAGTATGGCCGTGATTTTATTTAGCTCATGCAGAAGAGTTACAAGGGCTTTGCCGTGAACGTCCAGATATAACATTTATCGTTGATGCCGCTTATGAATCACTAACCTATGGTCCTTTATACTCTTTGCTAGATGATCCTTTGTGTAAGGCAAACGTGATCCTCATTCATAGCATGTCAAAATCTCATAGCATAGCTGGGATGAGGATAGGGTACGCGGTGGGTTCTGAAAGCAACATCAAACGAATGAAACCGAGACAAGCCAATATTACAGGTGGAATCCCTTACTCTGCTGAACAGGTTCTTCTTACTATTACGCAGATGAAAACCCCACGCTTATCAGCAGGGGCATCCTCGGTAATAGGCGATGACGCCAGAGCGCTCATTACATGGGAAGATGAATGCCGAGCTTTCTATCAACACAATACTTGCTACATGCAAAGAGAGCTAGAAAAATTAGGATTACCAACCATCGTGCCAGAGAGGGGTATTTTTGTGTTCCCAAGCATTGCTCCATTAATAGGCCGCCCAATTCCTGGGAGAGCAGGAATGCTATTTGAAAATGATATTGATGTTGCCAATTATTTTTTAGAAACAAAGGCGGCCGTTGTGGTGCCAGGTTCAGCGTTTAATATTATATCAGGCCATTACTTGCGGATATCATGTTCTACTTCAATGGATGTTTTAGAAACGGCAATAGCAAACTTACGACACCACATATCTTTGATTTTAGAAAGTGCACCCAGTTCAGCTTTATCCATTGCTCCAAAACGATTAGATACTTCTCCTATTACAGCCCTTATGGCACATTCGGTTTTAGCGCCAATAGCATCTACTGGCGTGGGAGAGGCTATAGCGGGTGCTGGTGTTGTACCAGCCCTGGCTGGTGCTGGTACGGGGGCTATTCGAAATACAATGGTGTAATTATGAACGATTGGCCTGCTATGAACAAAGAATATATTAAACGTTATCCTAATAGAGCTTACCCTGCGCGTGTGGCGGTACAGGCATTAAATGGCTACCTTATTGAAATCTCCTGTATTGCTTTTGTGCCTAGTAAATAGATTTAGGAAATTCCTAAAGGTGGATTGTTAAGCCATGTACGTTATAACATTAAAAAGTTGCATATATATTCCACATTGATTTTATTTTGTGCTAAAATGCGGGTCATAATTCAGATTAGCATATAACTTGAGGTAAGCAATGCCTAGATTATTTAAAGCTCCACTAACTCTTCGACAAGTAGCCCTTATACTAGGAGCATTAGGAGCAGGCACAATGATTGGTTTCGAGATGATTGCTGCCACCTCTCGCAAATTAGAGGCTGAAAAAACACCTGAAATAAGAACTGTAACAGATGGTCCTACTCCTGTTCGCGCTCTTGGTGAAAAACTTCGTATACATAGTAAAGATAATGTAATGAAACCCATTTTAACATTTGGTGATCTCACTGAATTTGCAGAACAATTTGTACTAATCGATAATGGCAGGGATAATGGTGGTAAAAAAGATAGAGTAGAGACAGGAGATATGCACTTTGCCTTTTTACACTCCCGTGTTCTGGAATACCATGGATATCAACAACCGGTTATTGAAGCAGAAACTTTAACTAGGAAACCTGAAGCAATAGGTTGGAAAACCTCATTTGCTGATGAGCCTCGCAGAATACCAGACGACGTGCTACTAGCCAGAAGGGCCAAACGTGGTTTAACTCCCAGCCTCCCACTTTGTGAACCCATGAAGCCAGGAAGAGTGCCATACAATATGCGGCTAGCCACGCCAGATGAACTTATTACCTTAAAAAGAGAAATTGAGGAAGGTAAGGCTCGCTTACCTTCTAGTGAAATTTTTAACCCAGGATTTACTCTACGGAAAATTAATGAAGCATTGTTACGTTTATCTACAGATGAGTCTGAACTGTCACCAAGAGAGTCATCCACTCCCCAGCTGCGGTAGTGAGGCAATTAATAAATGGTTTGTTAAACGTTGTGCTTCCCAATAAAATTCTTGACACTCTTTTCAAGAAAAGGGATTGATAAGTCAAAGTCACCATTTGAAAAAATGATTGTGGCTCGATGCTGATTAAAGTAAACGAGAGAATTAATGCCAGGGTCAACCCCGTCATGCCAATAAAAGCGTCCATTAAAATGCCACGCCAATCCTATATATTCTCCTTCATCTATACCGCTAATCCTACGAACATTCAGCATTTCATCAATGGTATCAGGGCGCAGAAATGCTTCTCCCTCAATAGTTTTCCCTTGGTTGCAAAATAAAAATAAGAAGCGGGCAAATTCTTTTACACTCGTTTTGAGTGCACCATCGGGATAAGTAGGGTAGCCATAAAAACCATAATGGATAGACTGCTTGAGAGCGCTGTCATATCCATATGGAATAGCCATCATGGCTGGGTCAACGTCTCTGAAATGCCAGGCGGTATTCTCCATTCCCAGTGGTTCAAAAATAGCTTTTTTACAATATTCATTGAAAGGAACTCCACTGATGCATCCGGTGAGATAACCCAGTAAACCAAAACCTGTATTTGAATAGGTGTATTTTGTACCTGGCTTCTCCTGTAAAAAATTGTCTGTTGGATTGTACAGCTTACCGTCGCTACTTAAATAATCTTTCAGAAAATCTTGAAGTAAAACAGAAGAATCAGGTAAAACCGGAGTCTGTTTCAACGTGTAATATTCGTAGAAAATATCACTGTCCCGTATAGTTGATGTATGAGACATCAGCATGCGAAAAGTAATGGGTGTATTGGGAAACCAAGGGTTTCTGACACTAAAAGGCAGGTACTGATTGATATCATCATCCAACGTTATTTTTTTCTGCTCATAAAGGGTCATAACAGCAGTAGCTGTCACTGTCTTTGATATGGATGCAATTGTAAATAGAGTATCTGGTGATACTAAACGGCCTGTCTTTGGATCAGCTATGCCATATCCTTTCGCATATTTAATCTGCCTGTCCGAAATGAAGAGTATCGCTGCCCCGAAAACATGAGAAGCTTGCATCGCTTCGATGATGGCAGCGTCAATATCGGCAGGATTTATATTGAATTTGTCCATTGTGTTCTTTGTCATAAAATACTTTGCATTCATCTCTCAATAATGGATGGAGGATAACATAAATTGAACTCTACCGCTTACATCCACTTTAGGTAGTTCTATGATTTTATATCCACATTTCAGATAGAAAGTTATAAGTTTTTTATAATCATCAACACTCTTTTTGAAGGAGTGTTTTCGTTCTTCATTTTGGCAGAATATTCCTTCCCAAGGCGGTGCTATATATACCGTATTAAAGTATCTCAAATCATTAATTAAATAATCATATTTGCTTATATTTATTGTATTTAACGTTTTGTAATAACGTATTCCTTCCAAATAACTCCTATCAAAAAATATCAATTTTTCCAACACATTTGCCATTGACTTCGCGCCGTAAAAATCTTCAATGGTCCTATCAATGAGCAGCTTACAAAAAGCACTAGGATTCTGCCAGGGCGTCATATTTCCGTTGACGGCCAGTTGTTCCCTCAAAATTTTTCTGGCAGCTTCGTGAACAACCGCATAACCCATTTTACTCAATTCAGTAATAAGTGTTGATTTTCCACCACCGGAGCAACCAGAAATAACGATTAGCTTATTTTGTTCATCCCTCATTGAATGTTTCCTATATAGCGTTCTGTCTATACCCAAGATGTCTTTCAGCATCGGTGCTGTTTTTCCGTAAATTACGGGCTCGTTGTCTTAGCGTAGATTTGTCCATTTCCCTCTCCCCAACCCTCTCCCGCGAAGGGCATCATCATACTATCAAAGTTCCTATCGAGGGAGATGGGCAGTACGAAGTGAACTTGAAAAATCTTACGTCATTTCAAGATTAAATCTTATCTAAAAAACTTCAGGGACGTTGCCTAATAAAGATAGCTAAATCTTTTGGCTATGAAGTAGTATTGCAAAAAGGTGACGAACGCTTGGATGAGATGAGAAATAATACGCATCATTTAGGTGTCGTGGCTTCTGCTGGTTATTAAACTAAAAGTAGGCTGCATATTGCAAGTTAGCGGCATTGAAGAGAGCGAAACCCCGGTGAATGCTTAAAAGGCTGTAACTCGGATCACGATAGCTAAGCGTAGCGAGGAATACCTTGATTGTGCTAGGATGTCATTGTTTAAATAGAGCAGGATACTGTTGTGGAACAAAAAGAAGGTCATTCAGGTATTTACTTATTACCTAATTTATTAACTACGGCAAGCCTATTTGCTGCATTTTACTCCATTGTAGCTTCCCTAAAAGCGCAATACGACGTCGCCGCTATTGTTATTTTCATTGGGATGATTGCTGATGGATTGGATGGACGCATCGCACGGTTAACCAATACTCAAACTGCGTTTGGCGGTGAGTATGACAGTCTTTCCGACATGGTCACTTTTGGTGTCGCTCCCGCTTTATTGCTTTACAGTTGGAGTTTACAACATCTCGGTAAAATAGGCTGGCTTGTCGCCTTTATTTACACGGCAGCTGTCGCCTTACGGTTAGCGCGTTTTAATACTCAGGTGGAAACAGCAGATAAAAAATATTTCCAAGGTTTGGCTTGTCCTCCTGGTGCTGCGATTATTGCTTCGTTTTGCTGGTTATGTAATCAGAATGAGTGGAATCATATTTCAATTGCGGTATTTGCCGCGGGCCTAGCTGCTACTATTGCCATCTTGATGGTTAGTAATATTCGCTATTATTCATTCAAAGAAATCGACTTTAAAGGTAAAGTGCCTTTTCTTCATGTCTTAGTCATTGTTATCTTGTTTGTAGCAATTGCTGTCGATCCAGCACTGGTGTTATTTATCGGATTTTCTTTGTATGCACTTTTTGGACCTTTAAAAACCTTAGTCGCTTTACAGCGCGTGCGCAAACAGCGTCATCAAGTTAAGCATGTGAACCAGAAGAAAAAATCAACCACGAAGAAAGAAGCGTGATGAAGAGCCATCATTCCGCTTCATGAAAACGATTATTAATTAGCTGAGTAAGCGCTTCTTCCATGGCGCTTTCGTCAGGGCCGTTAATTTCTAGGGTTAACTCACTGCCTTTGGTCGCAGCAAGCGTCATTACTCCCATGATGCTTTTACCATTAATGGTTTTGGAATCGTGGCTTACATCTATATTGCTTTGAAATCGGGCAGCAGTGGATACAAATTTGGCTGAAGCACGGGCATGCAAGCCTAATTTGTTATTTATGGTCACTTTTACCTTTATCATGATGGTGCCTACCAAGATAGTATGTACGTCCATCCTAACACAGTGTCGTATTCTCCGTAACTGTCCAGGCTTTCAGGAAATGCCATTTTTGACCACCTCATGCGAAAATTGCGCCGCAAATTTTGTTGCAAAGGCAGCCAGCAGATTGATTGAGTCGTTTGACCCGAGGGATCGCACCTTAAACTGTAGGTAGTCTGGCTGCTTGCAACCAGGAAAAAATCCTATAACTTGCATCACCCGGTCGCAAGCAACCGGGCTACGTAGCTATATTGTTTATCAAAAGTGACGATAACTTCTGTCGCGTTCGACCAAACTACCGCTCACGTCTATTACTCGTGATGGTGATTACGCAGTTTTTCTTTGTGCTTAATCAATTGACGATCTAGCTTATCCACTAAAATATCAATAGCAGTATACATATCTGCAGACTCAGAACTTGCATGTAACTCACCTTTGGTGACCAATACGGTGGCTTCTGCAATCTGCCGCAATTTCTCGACATCAAATACCACATTAATTGCGGTAATTTTGTCAAAATGGCGCTCTAATTTATCAAATTTCTCCTGAGTAAATGTCTTTAAAGCAGGAGTAATTACCATGTGATGGCCTGTGAAGTTAATTTGCATAATGCTCTCCTTTCAGGAACTTAGCGGACGGCATCCGAGAATGAGCATCTTGAATTTCTGTCTATAAAGCTTGATGGCTATATACATCCTGCTTATGGCAGACAACCTAGGCGCTCAGTACGGGGATCTGATATCCCGCTCGTTCCATTGGTTGTTTAATACTTTTCACAGCTATATATTATCAGTTTAACTGATCTGTAGGGATTATCCAGCGAAATTTTATATAAATTTGCTCAAAAAGCGGCATTTTAGGATGCTAAATTTATAATTTATTGATAATTAAAGAAAACCCCACGACTTAACGCAGGGTTGAGGTGAATCGACTACTTAATTTTGCCTTCTTTGAACAGAACTTTCTTACGTACCACAGGGTCATACTTCATTAATTCCAGCTTCTCAGGATGGTTGCGTGGATTTTTAGTTGTGGTTAAATAATAACCTGTTCCAGCAGTAGAGTTCATTTTAATTTTAATGGTAACAGCTGCCATGGTATTTCCTCTTAATTAGACGTTCTCGCCGCGAGCTCTTAAACTGTCGAGTACAACCTTAATACCCAACTTATCGATAGTGCGCATACCTTTTCGACTTACTTTCAAGGTAACGAAGCGATTTTCCTCTTCAACCCAAAAGCGATGGTGATGAATGTTAGGTAAAAATCGTCTTTTTGTTTTATTGTTGGCATGCGATACATTATTCCCAGTCATGGGTCGCTTGCCAGTAACCTGGCATACTCTTGACATGTTCTTACTCCAAAGTGTCACGTTCTTTGTGTTAATTAGGACGCGATTTATAACAAAAAAACCTTCAAGATGCAATGGAAATGATGTAATTTGATTCTTTTTTTCATATAATAAGCAAAAATTTGTACAGTGTGAAATTTATAACTTCTGACTATCTAGGATTGTCCTTAATTATATGCAACGAACTATTAAAAGCTTTGTGTTACGAGCCGGCCGGGTCAGTAACCGCCAGCAACAGGGATTAGATGAGTGGCTGAGTGATTATGCTACGCCAGAACCTCAACAACCATGGGATTTTGCTACTCTATTTAATAGACAAGCAGAAACTATCGCGGAAATCGGCTTTGGTATGGGTGGATCTTTATTAACCATGGCTAAACAACAGCCTGAAATAAATTTTTTAGGGGTTGAAGTACACCGCGCTGGCATTGGTAGTTTGGCTGCTGATTTGCATGATCAAGAAATAACAAATATTCGCATAGCGCCTTATGATGCAGTGGAAGTATTTAAAACAGCTATTCCTGAAAATAGTTTATCCGGTGTGCAAATTTTCTTCCCCGATCCCTGGCCAAAAAAGCGTCATCATAAGCGCCGCCTTATTCAACCTGAATTTATCAAGATACTGCTACCTAAAATTAAAATTGGCGGGTTTATCCATTGTGCCACTGATTGGCAAGATTATGCTGAGCATATGCATGCTGTTTTGGTCGGAGAACCTAATCTTATCAATCAACAAACCGATGGGGATTTCTCTCCTCGGCCTATTACTCGGCCATTAACTAAATTTGAACAAAGAGGGCATCGTTTAGGACATGGCGTTTGGGATTTAATTTTTATTCGTAAAACGTAGGCAACGTCCCCCATCTTAAAACTTGCTTAAACGCCTGTTACCCCATAGAATCCTATTTTTCTTCACAATTGCTGAGGTAATGCATGGGTTGGAATGAGCCGGATAAAGGCAAGGAACCGCGGAATGGTAAAAATGAGCCTCCGGATCTAGATGAGGCACTAAAACGCCTGCAGAATAAATTGAAAAAAACGTTGATGGGCGGCTCTTCCAAAACCAAAGACGCTCAGCCGGACTCAGGCGGCGGTGGCCTGCTTGCCCTTATTATTTTTCTTATTGCTTTCATTTTATGGGCTTTATCAGGGATTTTTATTGTTGACCCAGCAGAGCAAGCCGCTATTCTTCGTTTTGGAAAATACGTAGAAACGGTTGGCCCAGGCCCCCATTGGATCCCTCGCTTTATTTCATCCAAAATAGTGTTAAATGTAGATAGAGTCTCGGATTATTCCTACTCAGCGCAAATGCTTACCAAGGATGAAAACCTTGTCTCCGTTGCCGTGGCAGTACAATACCGCATTGGGGATCTTGAGAATTATTTATTCAATGTAGCAGACCCTCAGGAAAGCTTACAACAAGCAACCTCAAGTGCCTTACGCCAAGTTGTGGGCACGACTACGTTGGATCAATTGATTACTGAAGGCCGCGAAACGTGGGGCAATAATGTTCAAGATTCCTTAACCAAAATTCTAGATATTTATAAAACTGGGATCGTGATCGTTAATGTAGCGCCGCAGCCCGCCAGAGCCCCTGAAAACGTGCAAGATGCATTTGACGATGCCATTAAAGCACAAGAAGATGAGAAGCGTTTTAAAGAGCAAGCGCAAGCTTACGAAGCGAGAGTCGTACCCATCGCTGAAGGTAATGCCAAGCGGATCTATGCGGAAGCAAAAGCCTATGCTGAGCAAGCAGTTTTAAAGGCAGCAGGCGACGTAGCAGAATTTTTAGCTTTATTGCCGGCTTATAACCAAACGCCCGTTGTAACGAGTGAGCGCATGTATTTGGATACCATGCAGCAAATACTCAGTAAAAGCAGTAAAATTCTTGTGGATGGTAAGGCTGGCAATCTCATTTATTTACCTTTAGATAAATTGATAGCCCCTACTCCTGAGTCTCTCATAACCAAAATAAAAATAGGTAATAATGGGCATTCGGCCACACAAGATGAAAATGGAAATATGACGTTTGATGGCCGGGAAATCACCCGCCCTACCGAGCGCATGGGGAGAACTAATTAATGAAAGCTATAAAAATCAGTCTTGTTGTTGTCGCTATTTTCCTGCTTTTGTTAATCTTCACCAGCATTTTTACGATTAACCAAGGTCAGCACGCTATTCTCTTACGCTTAGGGCGCCTGGTTAATGATAAGCACACTGACAATGTAAAGGTTTTACCCCCTGGCCTGCATGCGAAGTTGCCCTTCATTGAGAATATTCGCGTTTTTGATACTCGTATCCAAACCTTAGATATCAAATCATCCCGTATTGTGACCAAAGAAAAGAAAGATGTCATTGTGGATTATTACGTAAAATGGCGTATTGATGATTTAGCACGTTATTTTAAAGCCACAGGTGGTAATCAATTTAAAGCAGAAACATTGCTTGAGCAGCAACTAAACACTTATTTGCGTGCTCAATTTGGTAAACGAACCATCTCGGAAGTAGTATCCGGCGGGCGTGATGACCTCATGGATGTACTGCGAGAGCGTGCGCAAGAGCAGGCTAGCCAGCTGGGTATAAAAGTCGTTGATGTACGCATCAAGGGGATTGAATTACCTGCAAATACCAGTAACGCCATATACCAACGCATGCGCGCTGATATGCAAAAAATTGCCAATCGCCACCGTGCAGACGGTCATGCTGCTGCGGAAGCAATCCAGGCTTCAGCCGATGCCAAAGTCACCGTATTACTTGCTAAGGCAAGGAGTGAAGGTGAAGTTATCCGGGCAGAAGGACAAGCAAAAGCTGCACAAATTTATGCTCAAGCCTTTAGCCAAAATAAAGACTTTTTTGCTTTCTATCGTAGTCTTAAAGCTTATGAAAATAGCTTTAATAGTAAGCAAGATATCCTTTTGCTTGACCAAAATAGCGCTTTTTTCAGCTATTTTAAAAATGGAATAGCAAAAGGTAATAGCGTTACAGCGAAGAATTAATTATAATCAGTGGCTTTCAGAAAAGGGTTAAGAGTTCTTAACCCTTTTTTATTCGTTGTTATTACATTGTAACTAAGAGCATATTACATGAGTAAGAATATCGTTGTTGTGGGTACCCAATGGGGTGATGAAGGAAAAGGAAAGATCGTTGATCTACTCACTCAGGATGCAAAGGCTGTTGTCCGTTATCAAGGAGGACACAACGCTGGGCATACTTTAAAAATAAAAGGCGAAAAAACCGTCTTACGCCTTATTCCCTCCGGCATATTACGCTCTCATGTACAGTGCTACATCGGTAACGGCGTAGTGCTCTCTCCTGAAGCATTATTAGGAGAAATTAAAGAACTCGAGCAAAAAGGCATTTCTGTACGCGATCGCCTTCATATCAGCCAAGCTTGTCCGCTGATTCTACCCTGCCATATTGCCTTAGATAAAGCCAGAGAGGCGTCTAAAGGCAAAACTGCCATCGGGACCACCGGGCGAGGTATCGGGCCTGCTTATGAGGATAAAATTGCCCGTCGTGCACTAAGAGCCGGCGATTTGCTGCATCGTGCTCGATTTACTAACAAACTTACAGAATTGTTACATTACCATAACTTTATTTTAACCCATTATCACGATCAGCCGGCTATTGATGTAAACGCATTGGTAGAAGAATCCCTCGCTTGGGCTGAGGAATTAAAACCGATGATTACTGATATTACGACTTGCCTGCATGAGCATCGCAAACAAGGCGATTCTATTTTATTTGAAGGCGCCCAAGGCGTTTATTTAGATATTGATCACGGAACCTATCCTTTCGTGACCTCATCCAATACCTGCGTAGGCAGCGTTGTTAATGGCGCAGGATTCGGTCCGCGTTATCTTGATTACATTTTAGGTATTACTAAAGCTTATACGACTCGTGTGGGTGGCGGTCCCTTCCCTACGGAGCTTAAAGATGAAGTTGGAAAACGTTTAGCTGAGCGAGGAAATGAATTTGGTGCTGTAACCGGCCGCCCTCGCCGTTGCGGGTGGTTCGATGCGGTTTTACTAAAGCGATCGATTGAAATTAACAGCCTATCAGGGTTATGTATGACGAAGCTTGATGTGCTGGATGGCTTGGATACCGTACGTATCGCCGTCGCTTATCGCGATAATAATGGACGCTTATTATCACATCCGCCGCAAGCTGCCGAGGATTTTCAAGATTTAGAACCCGTGTATGAAGATTTACCGGGTTGGCAAGAATCGACTGCTGATATAACTTCATTAACTGAATTACCTGCTAATGCCTTGGCTTATGTTAAACGGATTGAGGATTTATTAGAAATTCCTATTGATATGCTATCTACGGGCGCTGAGCGCGATTCTACGATTATTATTAGAAATCCTTTTGCTTAACTGCGAGTACTCATGGAATTGAGCGTTGACAATACCCCCTTTAAAGCCCTATTTCAACCTTTAGATTTAGGGTTTACAACACTTAAAAATCGCCTCATCATGGGTTCGATGCATACAGGCCTTGAAGAAGAAAAGGAAGGGTTACAACGCTTAGCAGCCTTTTATCGTGAGCGAGCTCAAGGAGGTGTAGGGCTTATTGTAACTGGGGGATTTGCCCCTAACCGAGCAGGACGTCTTGCTCCTTTTTCTGCTAAATTAACCTCTAAAAAAGAACAAAAACGCCACGAACTCGTCACCCATGTTGTTCATGAGTCGGGTGGCAAAATAGCGCTGCAAATTCTACATGCAGGGCGCTATGGCTACCACCCATTTATTGTTGCACCAGGAGGACGGCAGTCGCCCATCACGCCTTTTAAGCCATGGATCATGAGTCAGCGGCGCATCGTGAAAACCATTCAAGATTTTGCGCGTTGTGCCCGCTTAGCTCAGGCAGCAGGCTATGATGGGGTGGAAATCATGGGCAGTGAAGGTTATTTAATTAATCAATTCATTGTCACACATACTAATCACCGTACCGACAAATGGGGTGGTGATTTTGCTCATCGTATGCGATTCCCAATAGAGATAGTAAGGGCTGTACGTGAAGCGGTAGGTGAGAATTTTATTATTATTTATCGTTTATCCATGCTTGACCTTATTAAGGAAGGCAGTAGTTGGGAAGAAACCGTTCTGCTAGCCAAGGCTATTGAAGCAGCGGGAGCTACCATTATAAATACAGGGATCGGATGGCATGAGGCACGCATTCCGACCATAGCAACGATGGTGCCTTCTGCTGCGTTTACCTCGGTTACTCAACATTTAAAACCTGAAATAAGCATTCCTCTAGTGACATCCAATCGAATTAATACGCCTGAACTAGCCAACTCGCTTATTGAGAATGGCACAGCTGATCTTATTTCAATGGCTCGGCCCTTTCTTGCAGACGCACAATTTGCGGAGAAAGCAAAAGTAGGCCACCATCACGCAATTAATGTTTGTATCGCTTGCAATCAAGCTTGCCTCGATCAAATTTTTGTTAATAAAACAGCCTCTTGCCTTGTCAATCCCCGTGCCTGTAATGAAACAGAACTGGTTTATGAAACGACAGAACAACCTAAACAAATCGCCGTTGTAGGCGCAGGTCCGGCCGGCTTAGCTTTTGCAGCAATTGCTGCTGAACGGGGCCATCAAGTAACTTTATTTGAAAAAGAAAATGTCCTGGGTGGCCAATTTAATCTAGCAACTCAAATTCCTGGTAAAGAAGAGTTTCAATTGACGCTCAATTATTTTCAACACCAATTAGAAACCTATCAAGTGGATATACGATTAAATACCGAAGCGAATATTGCCCACTTAGAGGATTTTGATGAAATTGTCATTGCCACTGGTGTTACACCTCGTACTCCAGATATTGAAGGGATTGAGCATAAGAGCGTCATGACTTATGTAGAGGCTCTTAAGCAAGATAAAATCCCTGGTCAACGCGTCGCTGTCATTGGTGCAGGAGGTATTGGCTTTGATGTCGCTGAATGGTTAACCCATGAGAAAACAGACGATGTTTATCAATCTTTTTATGATGAATGGGGTATTGATATAACTCAAAAAAATCGCGGCGGTCTAAAAAACCCTGCTATTTCCTTAAGCCCTCGGCAGGTCTACTTATTCCAACGTAAAAAAGAAAAATTAGGACGGCGCTTAGGGAAAACCACCGGTTGGATTCATCGATTAAGTTTAAAACATAAGCAAGTAGAAATGTATGCAGGGGTTAATTACGTTCGTATCGACGATCAAGGATTGCATGTGATTATTGATGATAAACCTCAAGTTTTTGCTGTAGATTCCATTATTCTTTGCACAGGACAAGTTGAAGATAATGCCCTTTTTAAACCATTAAAAGAAGCAGGAAAGAATGTACACCTGATTGGCGGTGCTTTTAAAGCCTTAGAACTTGATGCACGCCACGCCATCGATCAAGCATGCCGTTTAGCCGCATTACTATAGTTTAGTTGGGTCGAAATGACCCGCGGGATCATCACTTTTTAAGCCGTAGCCTGGTTGCTTGCAACCAGGAAAGTATACTCTAACTTGCACCAATACTTAGAACCCCCGGTTGCAAGCAACCGGGCTACATGATTTAACAAAAAAATGACGATCCCGCGGGTCATTTCGACCCAACCTACTATTTAAAATCGCATCCAAATCGAATAAAAAGAATAAAAAGAGTGCACTCTAGCACAAAATTTGTTATTATACTGCACATTTTTTACATTTATTGCGGCTTATTGTCCTTGACAGTGCTATCGAAGCATACACCGCAAGAACAATGTTGACAGAACCTATCAATTTAGGATTATTTATTTCAGGAACGTTATGACTCAAGAATTCACTAGTTTTAAAGATCTCAGTTTATCTCAACCACTACTTAATGCATTGGATGATTTGAAATTTGAAAGACCCTCTCCTATTCAACAACAAACGATTCCTTGGCTGTTGCAGGGCCGCGATTTAATTGGTCAAGCGCAAACAGGGACAGGGAAAACAGCAGCCTTTGCGTTACCTATTTTAGAGCGTTTAAATCCTCAGCAACAAAGCCCTCAAGCCTTAATTTTAACGCCTACTCGTGAGCTTGCTATTCAAGTGGCAGAGCATTTTGAAACCTTAGGCGCACACCGTCATGGTACTCGCGTTACCGTCTTATGTGGCGGCCAAGACTACCGTCCTCAATTAAAAAAATTAAAGGAAGGTGCGCAAATTGTTGTAGGAACCCCTGGACGAATTCTCGATCACATTGATCGCGGTACCCTACAATTACACAATTTAACGACTTTTATACTGGATGAAGCCGATGAAATGTTACGTATGGGCTTTATCGAAGATGTAGAAACGGTTTTAGCAAAATTACCCGCGCAAAAACAAATGGCATTGTTCTCAGCAACCATGCCACCGCGTATTCGCCAAATTGCGAATCGTTACTTAAATGATCCAGTATCCATTGAAATCCGCAGCGAAACAGCAACCGTTAAAAATATTGAACAACAATTCTTATTTGCTTCACAACCTCAAAAACCGGATGCATTGATACGAGTCCTTGCTGCTGAGACTTATCAGGGTGTGATTGTCTTTGTTCGCACTAAAAGCAGCAGCGAAGAAGTAGCAGCGATTTTACAACAACAAGGCTACCGAGCCATGGCTATTCACGGTGATTTAACTCAAACCTTACGTGAGCGTATTATTACGCAATTCAAGCAAGGAGCGATTGATATCCTGATTGCAACCGATGTAGCAGCCCGCGGCTTAGACGTGGACCGAGTTACATTAGTCATTAATTATGATATGGCTCATGATTGCGAGACTTACGTCCACCGTATTGGTCGTACAGGCCGTGCGGGTCGTAATGGAACCACTATTTTATTTGTCACCCCTAAAGAATCGCGCATGCTCAGTACCATTGAGCGCCACACAAGACAGCGCATTGAGAAAATTGCCGTTCCTAATGACTATATGATTCAAACTGCAAGGCAACAACGGTTTATGAATAATATTACCGAGCGCTTGCAGCACGAGCATTTACCGTCGTACCGGCATATGCTTGAATCCTATCTTAAAGAAAACGATGTCTCCGCTGTTGATGCAGCCGCTGCCTTGGCCTTATTACTTAACCAAGATAAACCTTGGCATCAGAAAATTTCATTACCGACACCATCAAAACCTGCGAAAGAAATGAGGGTTAAATCGTTTGAACCCAACCGTCCTAAAAGCGGGTTAAAACCGCAAGGGCAAAAACGTTTTCGCGATGATTATCCTCAAGAGCTGTTTCGTCTTGATGTAGGGCGTATACATGGGGTTAAACCTGGCAATATCGTTGGAGCTATCGCCAATGAAGCGGGTTTACAGAGCAAGTTTATTACCGGGTTAAAGATTCATGACGATCATTCAACCGTTCGCTTACCCAAAGGCATGCCTAAAGAAACCGTGCATGATTTAAACAAAGCTTGGGTTTGCGGTCGACAATTGAAATTAACTTCGCTTGGGGCGGCTTGATAGTTGCCCTTATTACCCATTCCTACACGGGCCTACGCATAAAGCTCCGCTCCCTCACGGTCGCGGTTCGGTTGGTTAACTGCTCCGCTTCCTCATGGCCGCGGTTCGGTCGGTTAGCTGCTCCGCTCATGGTCGCGGTTCGGTCGGTTAGCTGCTCCGCTTCCTCATGGCCGCGGTTCGGTCGGTTAACTGCTCCGCTTCCTCATGGCCGCGGTTCGGTCGGTTAACTGCTCCGCTTCCTCATGGTCGCGGT